>PZPI01000016.1 GCA_003045935.1 Bacteroidota bacterium
CGGTAAAACAACATTTATTGCAGCAATTGCGGTAGTACCAATCCAGTTACCTACAAACACAGAGTCTACAAGAACATTGAGAGACATTACCAGTATCCCAATCGATGCAGGAATGGCTTGTTTGACAAGCAGTTTACCGATAGACTCGGTACCTAAAACCTCAGGGCTCAGTTTAGCCATTAAACAGGTAATTTGGCAGTTTCGGCCCATTCATTTACCCAGTGTGCCATGAGCGAAACCCAAGGGTCGCTATCGTTGAGGCAAGCTACGTGTTTGAATGCTGACCCTCCCGCTTCGATAAATTCTTCTTCCCCCTCCATGGCAATTTCCTCAAGAGTTTCTAAACAGTCCGCAATGAAGGCTGGGGTTATCACCGCTAGTCGCTTCTTACCTTCCTTCGCGAAACGTTCGAATTCATAGTCGGTATAAGGTTTTAACCATGTATCGCCAGCAATTCGCGATTGAAAAGAACTGCTGACCTTATCTTCAGAAAGACCTAAATATTTTCTAACCGCTTCTGTGGTAGCAAAACATTGATGACGATAACAGGTATAGTGTGCTACCGAGTTGGTGTTACAACAGCTACCATCAATTTTACAATGGAATTTTGTAGGGTCTGACTTTCGAATGTGTCGTTCTGGAATGCCGTGATAAGAGAACAACATATGATCGTATTCAAAGTCTTTGAGTTGTTCTGCAATGCTATCTCCTAGAACCGTGATATAATCTTCGTTAGAGTAAAACGCCGGCATAGTGGTTAGCTTCATAGTCGGATGATACTTTCGCTGATCTTCTAAGGCCTTTACCACTACGGTTTCGTAACTGCTCATCGCATAATGGGGATAGAGAGGAACAAGCAATACTTCTGTTACCTCTTTTTCAGCTAGCTCAGCAAGAGCCTTTTTAATACTCATTGAACCATATCTCATGCCAAGCGCTACAGGCATATCTGTCAACTTCTGCAATTTCTCTTGAAAACGTTCAGAAATGATGATTAGCGGAGAACCTTCATCCCACCAGATCTTTTTGTAGGCCTTGGCTGATCTACCTGGTCTAGTATTTAAAATAATCCCTCGAACGAGCAGATTTCTGAATAATCCTGGGAGGTCGATGACTCTTTTATCCATTAAAAACTCATCGAGATACGGGCGTACCGCCTTACGGGTAGGCGCGTCTGGCGAACCGAGGTTCACGAGTAAAATTCCTTTTTTCACAGACAATGGTGTTTAGCGATTCAAAAATACAACCTATCGACTAGAATCGCCGAGGTACTTCTTGGGAGTCACCCCAAATTTCTTCTTAAATGCTGCAATGAAATGACTTGAAGTACTGTACCCTACCTTAGCCGCTACCTCACCAACCGAATAGGATTTACTGAGTAATAATTTTCGGGCAAAGTCTAATTTATAGTCGAGTAAAAACCCAAAAGCTGAATCTCCATACAGCTGTTTAAATCCTTCTTTAAGTCGGCTCACGGGCAAATCAATCTCCTCAGCAAGACCCTCTAAGGTCGGAGGTTCATTCATTTGGGCAATCAGCAAATCCTTAGCCTTTCTAATCTTTCTAATATTCTCATCATCAGCCAAATACGGACAACGCTCAAGGTCGGCCTCTTCAGTACGATTGAAATAGAGCGCTAATATTTCTTGAACCTTTGCCTTAAAATAAAGGTTTTCAACCGAAGGATGCAGTGCAAACTGCATCAACTGGTTTAAAGGAATCGATAACGCGGGGCGAATCTCATCTTGACTATAATATTTCTTATCATGCGAGGCTCCTTCGAAAAAGGGAATCAGAGATGCTTCATTAGAAAACCAGCTATGCAGCTGTTCAATAGTAACAAGCAATGAAAGTACCCATCCGCCAGGGTCAAGAACCAAATGAATCGGAAGATCTTTTTGGGTATTAAATAAGAGAAGCACTTGATCCTCTGTACCGTCTAATTGATAAGACCCTTGGTTGTATAAAAAGTGAGCCTGCTCTCTTAGTACGAAGTGCATCTGAATGTATTCATTCGTAACCCGTTCTTCGAATGTGGCAGCAGCTTTGCCTTCATTGTAAAAACGCAGCACCCTGCAAGACTCGCTGATTACTGTTAATTCCTTTTTCATTTAGCGTTGTTTTATAGCTTACCAAAAGTAATTCATTCGTCAAAAACTTAATTTAAAAACAGTCTAAATAACGAAATATTAGCCATAAACATATAATATTCAGTGTTTTAAAATACACGTCTCTAAAAGATGAGCATTAAAACGCAAGGAAAACTTAAACGAAACCGCTAGCGTTATTTTAAGGAATAAGTAGGTTTTAAATTTGCAATGCAAAAGTTTTGGCACAACCCCATGCTTGATTCCTTCTTCGCCGTTGGCGTTAGTTACATAAAATCAGATGCAGAGACCCGAGGAAAATTCAGCCTCGATGGGGCAGCGGGTGAGTCATTGTCTCGAAAAGCCAAAGAATTAGGCGTTGAAGCCCTCCTAACGATCTCTACCTGTAATCGAACTGAGCTCTACGGTTATACTGAAGACTATGAAATGCTGGTCAACTTACTTTGTGAATTCACCAAAGGAAATCGAGAATTATTCGAGTCTCAAGGATATGTTAAAGAGAACACAGATGCTGTAGAACACTTGTTTCGAGTGGGTACGGGCCTAGATAGTCAAATTCTAGGCGATTTTGAAATCATTTCTCAAGTTAAACAAGGATTTAGGCGAGCCAAGAAGTTGGAGCTTAGCAATCCGTTTCTGGAGCGACTCGTTAATTCAGTTATTCAGGCTTCAAAACGAATAAAAACAGAGACCGAAATTTCTTCTGGCGCCACTTCAGTTTCATTTGCCTCAGTACGTTACCTTCTTGAGAAGGTAGAAGCGATCAGCGAAAAACACATTGTATTATTTGGCACGGGTAAAATAGGAAGAAATACTTGCGAAAATTTAGTTAAGCATACTCAAAACAAGCACATTACACTCATTAACCGAACCCTAGAAAAGGCTGAACGTATTGCAACAAAACTCAATCTACGAGTTCGTCCCTACTCAGACCTTCAATCAGAAATTAGACAAGCAGATATTCTCGTAGTAGCTACAGGGGCGCCTAAACCAACGATCACCCCTGCTCTAATTTTCAATAAAAAACCTCTGATCATTCTCGATTTATCGGTTCCAAAAAATGTTAGTGAAAAGGTTAGTGGCTTAAAACAAGTTGAGGTTGTCGATATTGATCAACTATCGAAAATCACTGACGACACTCTTGAAAAAAGAAAAGAATTCTTGCCAATGGCAGAATTGATTTACAAAGAGATTCAGCTAGAATTCATGACCTGGGTAGACCATCGAAAGTTTGCCAACACCTTGGCTGCATTAAAAGAAAAACTAAGTCAATTCAAAGCCGAAGAAATCGATTTTCAGTCGAAGAAAAATAAGAGCGTTGCCAAAAACTGTGGCGCATTCGATGATTTCGGTGATCGATTAGTTCAAAAAATCACCAAACAATTTGCGAATTTTCTCAGAGAGACAGACAGTGATCTTGAAGAGAAGATGAAACTGATAGAATCGGTATTCGAATTAGAAAAATCAAAGCGATGAAAAGGTCTATTCGAATTGGTACAAGAGATAGTGCCCTAGCGCTTTGGCAAGCCAATAAAGTAGCCAAACTACTTGAGAAATATAACCAGTCGAATGTTTTACATCCGGTAAAATCAGAAGGGGATTTAAACCTTGTTCAACCTATTTATCAAATGGGAATCAGTGGTGTATTTACGCGAGGCCTAGATGCTGCACTTTTGAGAGGAGAAATCGACATCGCTGTTCATTCAATGAAAGATGTACCAACGGCGCTAGCTGAAGGCCTTGAAATTGTGGCGGTTCTCAAGAGAGGAGCTACAGAAGATGTTATTGTGAAAAGCCCTTCCAGCGGCGAAACTTTGGTAGCTACGGGTAGTTTGAGGCGTAAAGCACAATGGCTTAGACATAACCCGAATCACTCCATTATAGGGCTTCGAGGCAATGTTCAAACTCGACTGAATAAGGTATATACTAACCCTTGGTTAGGTGGTATCTTCGCACTTGCAGGTCTGGAACGACTAGAAATTAAAGACTTAGAGGTTGAGGTATTAGATTGGATGTTACCCGCCCCAGCCCAAGGAGCGATAGTAGTCGTAGCAAAGTCAGATCGCAATGATCTTATAGAGGCGCTAGCGCTAATCAATCATACAAATACAGCCCTTGAAGTTCAATTAGAACGTGAATTTCTAAGACAATTAGAAGGTGGATGTAGTTCACCAATAGGAGCAATCGCGAAGGTAAACGGCGAAGAGGTAGTATTTAAAGGAGGCCTATTCTCTCTTGACGGATCTAAGGCTGTTACTATTGAAAAACTCACCTCTCGATCAAATGCTGTATCTGATGTTGCCCTATGGGTAGATGAAGTTCTGAAATCAGGAGGTGAAGAAATACTAAAAGAATTGAGGGATGGCAAAGATTCTTAGCACCAAGGCCTTAAGTGAGGTTTCTTTCGAACGCCTTCTTGCTGCCGGACATCAAATCATCCACTACGACATAATCAGCGCTGAGCCGCTACCCTTTGCAGCACCCAGATACGATATTTACATCTGTAGTAGTCAAAATGCAGTAAACGCACTTTCACATTACTGGAAGAACCAAGATCAAAAACACCTATTAAATACCGATTGGTATTGTGTGGGAAATAAAACTGCAGAGGCTTTGAAAAAACTAAATCTGAGAGTAGTTGAAATCGTACATTCTGCAAAAGAATTAATTGAAGAAAAGCTTTCGGGTCATGAACTCGAAGAAAAGCGAAAGCTATGGCTGACCGGCGTCAAAAAAACCAAAGAAACCGAAGCTTTTATTCGAAACAAGAAAGCAGACTCAATAGATGTTTATCTAACGATTCCTAATTTGAAAAAGGTTTCTGAATTGTTTGATGTAGTTCTTTTTTATAGCCCGCAGGGAATCGAATACTTTTTAAAAAGCAATTCGATTGATGAAGGTGTAAAAGTCTATTGTATAGGAGACACTACAGCACAAAAAGCAGAAAGCCTGAACATACCAGTAACAGCAGTCGCGAAAACTCCTAGTAGTGAGCGAATGGTTCTCGACTGCATTTTAGACCTAAAAAACAATAACTATGGGAGCAAATAGCCCTAATAATGATCTTTATCTTAAAGCCCTAAGAGGAGAAAGCGTATCTCGCCCTCCTGTTTGGATGATGCGACAAGCAGGTCGTTATCTTCCTGAATTCATGGAGCTCAAAGAAAAGTATGATTTCTTTACTCGTTGTCAAACGCCAGAACTAGCCTCTGAAATTACAGTTCAGCCGCTTCGAAGATACGGGATGGATGCTGCTATTTTGTTCAGCGATATTCTGGTCGTTCCTCAAGCAATGAACATTGATGTTGAAATGCGTCCAGGTGTTGGGCCATTTTTACCAAACCCTATTCGCAAAGCTTCTGACCTAGATCGCGTTATCGTACCGAATATCGAAGAAAGTTTAGGGTACGTCTTAGATGCGATTTCGATGACCCTTGAGAAATTGGACAACAGTGTTCCTCTTATTGGATTTGCCGGTTCTCCTTGGACCATACTTTGCTACTGCGTACAGGGTCAAGGGAGCAAAAGTTTCGATGTCGCTAAAGGGTTGTGTTTTTCAGATCCTAAAACTGCTCATACCCTGCTTCAAAAAATTACCGATACAACCATCGCTTATCTAAAGGCCAAAGTAGCAGCAGGAGTTCACGCCGTTCAAATATTCGACTCTTGGGGTGGGATGTTGAGCCCTGAGGATTACAAAGAATTTTCAATGCAGTACATGCAACAAATCGTAGATGCACTGAAAGACTTGGCCCCTGTAATTTTATTCGGAAAAGGCTGTTGGTTCGCCCTAAGTGAAATGGCTGATTCAGGCGCCTCGGCTCTAGGAGTTGACTGGACCTGTTCAGCAAGAAATGCCCGTTACCTCAGCAAAGGAAAAATTACGCTTCAAGGAAACTACGACCCCTCCCGATTACTGTCTCCTCCATCAAGAATCAAAGCAGATGTGTGGCAGATGATCGACGCCTTTGGAAAGGATCGCTACATTGTAAACCTAGGACATGGTATTCTTCCCAACATCCCTATCGATCATGCAAAAGCATTTATTGATGCAGTAAAAGAATACCCGGGATAAATTCAGAGTTATGACCTCGCAAAAAGACCGCTTTTACGACTATATTCAAGAGCTGCAAGACCAAATTTGTAGTGCTCTAGAAACTGCTGACGGACAAGCCAAATTTCAAGAAGACCTTTGGGATCGAAAAGGCGGTGGAGGCGGAAGAACTCGCGTGATTGAAAATGGCGCTGTTTTCGAAAAAGGCGGTGTCAACATTTCTGCCGTTCACGGTGAGTTACCTGATTCAATGAAGACCTACTTCAAGGTAAAAGAAGGAAGTTTTTTTGCTTGCGGACTTTCACTAGTCATTCACCCAAAAAACCCAATGATACCAACAGTTCACGCTAATTGGAGATATTTCGAATTATACGAAGATGACGGAAATCTCGCAGACGCATGGTTCGGTGGTGGTCAAGACCTTACTCCCTACTATCTGTTTGAAGAGGATGCGACGCATTTTCACAAGGTGTGTAAATCAGCCTGTGATAAGCACAACGGCGCCTTTTATCCAAAATATAAGGAGGCTTGTGACCGCTATTTCTGGAACGCGCATCGCGAAGAGGCCAGGGGGGTAGGAGGTCTGTTCTTTGACTACCTTAAAGAGACGGATGAGCAAAGCCTAGAACAATCTTATGACTTTGTTACCGAGGTTGGCAACAGTTTTATAAATGCTTATGTACCAATAGTCGAGAAACGAAAAAACCTTAATTATACCAGCGCGCAAAGAGAATGGCAAGAAATACGACGCGGTCGTTATGTCGAATTCAATCTCGTGCATGATAAAGGAACCCTTTTTGGGCTAAGAACTAACGGTCGAATTGAGAGTATTCTTATGAGCTTACCACCGCATGTTCAGTGGAAATACAATCATTCACCTGAGGCGGGCAGCGACGAAGATAAGCTTCTGCAAACGCTAAAAGAACCACAGGCATGGATATAAAGGATAGAACACGTATCCCCTTTTACCAAGTAGACGCCTTCACTTCTAAGGTGTTCTCGGGCAATCCTGCGGGAGTGTGCGTATTAGAAGGGCCGTTAGAAGATGGTATAATGCAGCAAATTGCAGCAGAAAACAATCTCGCAGAAACAGCATTCATTCGTACCGACCTCAAACCTTTTCAAATACGATGGTTTACCCCAACCGTAGAGGTAGATCTTTGTGGACATGCTACACTAGCCGCTGCTTACGTCTTATTCATCGAAAAGAATATTACAGATATTATTCGATTTCAAAGCCTTCGTTCAGGAGAGCTAATGGTGACTGCGAACGAAGATTGTTTGACGCTTGATTTTCCTATTGATCAAATTATACCTATCGGTATAAAAAATGAATGGATTGAAGCTATTGGCAGCCCCATTCTTGAGGCCTACACCGGACGAACCGATCTTATTTTGAGGGTTGAAAACGAAGCTTTCGTAAAAAAAATACAACCCGATTTCGAAAGCATTAAAAAGTGGCCCTACATCGGGGTTATCGTTACTGCAAAAGGAACCGATGTCGATTTTGTATCACGATTCTTCGGGCCAGCTGTCGGTATTGACGAAGATCCCGTAACCGGTTCAGCACACACCTCTCTTGTCGTATACTGGTCTCAAAAATTAAAGAAAACAAAATTGAAAGCACGACAAGAGTCTAAAAGACAAGGCGATCTTCTGTGCGAAATAAACGGAGAACGGGCGCTCATCACAGGAAATGCTCAACTTTACCTTAAAGGAGAAATCTATGTACCCAATCATTAGAAATCGTAGGCTAAGAGCCTCGAACTCACTACGCTCATTAGTTCAAGAAACTACATTAACTGTTAACGACTTAATCGTACCACTCTTCGTAGTTGAGGGGGTGGGCATAAGAGAAGAAATCTTGTCTATGCCCGGCCAATATCGAATGAGTCTTGATGTTTTAGAAGATGAAATTCAAGAGCTTACAGCTTTAAAATTAAAGGCAGTTCTCTTATTCGCAAAGACCGATGATGCCAAAAAGGATAATGAGGGGGTAGAAGCGTGGAACCCCGATGGCCTCATGCAAAGAGCCATTAAAACTGTTAAAGCGACAAATTCAGAAATGTTGGTTCTAACCGATGTTGCCCTAGATCCTTTCTCTATTTACGGACATGACGGGATTGTTGCTAGCGGAAAGGTTTTGAACGACCCTACTGTCGAAGCCTTATGCAAAATGAGTGTTTCACATGCTAGAGCCGGAGCTGACCTGGTGGCTCCTAGCGACATGATGGACGGCCGTATCATCGAGATTAGAAAGGCGCTAGACGCTGAAGGATTTGAGGATGTGGGTATCCTAAGTTATGCTGCGAAATATGCAAGCGCCTTTTACGGGCCTTTTAGAGATGCTCTCGATTCAGCACCCGTAGACGCTGAGGACATCCCCGAGGACAAAAAAACCTATCAAATGAACCCTGCAAATCGCATAGAAGCAATTAAAGAAGCTTTAATGGACCAGGAGGAGGGTGCAGACATTTTAATGGTGAAACCTGGACTTCCTTATTTAGATATTGTTCGTGAGGTTAAGAACGCCGTTCAACTCCCCGTAGCTGTTTACCACGTCTCAGGGGAATATGCAATGCTTCACGCCGCCGCAGAAAAAGGCTGGATCGATTACGAAACAGCCTACCTTGAGCAATTAATGTGTTTTAAACGTGCAGGAGCAGATCTTATTGCAACTTATTTTGCGAAAGAAGCAGCTCAATATCTCAATTCACACTAAAACGGCCAAAGGTATCTTAGTGCAGTTATTTTAATCGATTGTTCCTTCAGTCGAATTACTTTTACACGCTTATCAATCTTACCTTTTTCGATCTCAAAGACACTTTGTTTTAAACCTAAAACTGTTTGAATAACCTGATCGATTTCTTTAACGGTTGTTCTTAGTTTTTTGATCCGACTTTCATAAGAAAGGTCTCTTTCAAATGCATTTTGAAGGTCTGGATAATCTATAAATTCAGGATAAACCTCAAGAATTTTTTCAAGTATTCCGTCATCCTCCTTTGAGAGTATCGAGCTAAACCTTTTGCGCTGTTTACTTATCTCATCATAAAGCAATACTTTCTTTCTTGTAAGTCGAAAAACAATAACAACCAATAGAAACACTCCAAAAAATGTAAAATAAATACTATTGTTAGCGTTGGGCTTCATACTGTAGGTAACATAATATCTACCCAAGAAATCTGCTTCATTAATCACTTTGTAACGAGGCGAGTTAGCTAAATCTGCGCCTAGTAAAAACGTACTAGCTATTGGGTTATAACTCAATACGTGACTGTAAACTTCAAGAGATTCAAAATCAGCCTCAGTATGCAGATATGCTTCGCCTTTTGAAAAGTCAAACGTGAAAAGGTATTTGTTCGAGTAGATTAGAGGTTTATTGTAATGATGAAATCGTTCCCATATTTTTATGGCGCCGTCTGATTGAAACTCCTCAATGAAATCCATATAACCAAGTAATGTATACTCCTGGGAAGAAATGTCAAATTTTCCAATATCATAGAACGGTCTAAGGCTAGATTTATTACCTACATAATGTGTGTCAGATCCAAGGCCAATATATACTGAGTTGCTTAAGGTATCAAGTTGTAAAAGAAGATTGCTTTTTCTAGGAGGTCTAGGTTCAGAAACTGGAATTTCTAACCACTCATTATTTTCTAGATCAAAACGCAATAAATCATTGTAAAAAGTAAACTCCCCATAGCCTCCAAAAAGATAGATTGTATCATTAGATGAAACTCTTACAGAACCATAACGACTTCTCCATCGATACGATTGATCTACTCTGAAAAGGCTGTCATTTTCAAATTTATAAACTACCCCTCCCCCAGCAGCAACAAATAGCTTAGATTCATCTAAAGCAGGGACAGGTTCTAATCGATAAATTTCATCCTGAAAATCATGACCACGACTTTCAAAATTTTTACCATCGCGTGTAAAATAAATACTGTCCGTTGTTATAATTCGGAAGCCGTCAGAATCTGAAAATACGACATGCTGCAAAGGACTGATTTTTGGGCCTGGCCCAAACAGCATGAAAAAGAATACAATTAAATTCATTTGAATCTCCTCTTATTTTTCCACCATATTTCAAAAACCTCATCCTCCTTAAATCGAATAACTTTAACTCTTTTGTCCTCTTTTCCTTTAGTAATTGTGAAAACACTATTCCCCTTACGATTTAAAAGTTTTTGGATGATTTGATCGATCGATACAATGGTAGTTCTCAATTTCTTGATTCTACTTTCGTAAGATAACTCTCTTTCAAACGCTGCCTGCAAATCTGGATATTCGACTCCATTCGGATAAGCTTCTTTAATGATTTCATATATCTTATACTCCTCAGAAGAAAGTTTTTTCCTTAGCTCTGGCTCAATATTATTCACCCCCTGTATTAAGCTGATACGTTTTTTTCGAATTAAAAAGGGAAGAAAAAGTAAAGGGGCTAAATACCATAGAAAACCCCATTCTGCTCTACTTCGCTTTAACGCGAACTCTTCATAGGAATCCCCTAAAAGCAGAGTTTCATCAATAACCAAGTATTTCGAATAATCGTTTTCCCCGAAAACTAAAAGGAAATCATTAGTTCGCTCGTTGTAGGATAGGATTTTAGAATATTGTATCAAAGTATTAAAGTCCGCGTTTGAATAGCGATAAGCCTTTCCCAATTGAATGTTTAAAGTGAACAATTCTTCTGTAGTGTATAAAATGGGTAGTTTGTATCCATTAAACACTCGTAAAACAGGTTGTAATGGGTTTGAAAAAAACTTTCTGAAAATTGGATCTAAATCGTACTCTTCTTGAATCCTTTTAGAAGAAAAATCATAAGAATAAACAGCGGTGGCAAAGTCATTCTGTACTTCAAATTGATCCTTGCCTTCGAGATGGTGGGCATTAGATGCATTGAAGTAAACCTTATTTGACTGTGCTGCAAATTGCCCAAAAGGAATCTTATTTCCCATAGTCCGAGGCTGATATCGAGATTCAACCAGCCACTCCCTAACACCTTCAGTAAAATAAATGATATTATTTTGAACATTAAACTCTCCTGATCCACCCACAGAAAAAAGAGTATCGCCTTTAATAAAATTAAAAGCCCCATACCTAGAATTAAAAAGGAACGACTTGTCAACTCGTTCAAGTTTGCCTTCAGAATACACAAGAACCTGACCGCCCCCACCAGCAACCAAAACAATACGTTCTGAACCCCTAATCGACAAAAAACGATATTCTTCGAGATCAAAATTATGTTCTTCTAGCAAGAAGTTCTTCCCGTCTTCGGTATAATATTCATAGTCTTTATCAATGAATTTAAATCCATTTTCGTAAGGAAAAACGAAAGGTTTTCCATTGTGTCCAGGAACCAATTGCGCACTCCCTAAAGCGAAGACAAAAAGAAGAAGTATAAGAAACGCTGTTCTTAGCATATATCGGTTAATTAGCGGGTAATGTCGGAAATATAATACACATTAATGGAATATATAGGAAATTTCACCTGTTTAACACTAAAATAAAGTTCAGAAAACAATTCAAGAGAATAAGTCTAATAGGCAACCTAGAAATGAAAATTGTATATAGCTTTGTAGCATGTTAGACTTTAAAGAGATCGCTTACGAGAACGCGGTTCTTATAGGGGTAATCACTAGAGAACAACCTCTTGAGAAAATCGAGGAGTATCTTGACGAATTAGAATTCTTGACTTTTACTGCAGGTGGACAGGTTATTAAAAGATTCGTTCAGAAAATTAATCTTCCGAATCCAAAAACACTAATCGGTACTGGTAAAATAGAGGAGATCAGATCTTTTGTAGAAGAAAATGAAGTGTCAACAGTCATTTTCGATGACGAATTAAGCCCAGCTCAACAGAACAACGTAGAGAAAATCTTTAAGTGTAAGATATTAGATCGTACCGGACTTATTCTAGACATCTTTGCGCAACGTGCTCAAACTAGTTATGCTCGAACTCAGGTAGAACTGGCCCAATATGAGTATTTGCTTCCGAGGCTAACCGGTCTTTGGACACACCTAGAGCGCCAAAGAGGGGGAATTGGAATGAGAGGTCCAGGGGAAACTGAAATTGAAACTGACCGACGTATTGTTAGAGATCGTATCGCCCTACTCAAAAAAAAGCTTGAGAAAATCGATCGACAAATGGAAACCCAAAGAAGTAATCGAGGAGCATTAGTTCGAGTTGCTCTTGTAGGGTATACCAATGTGGGTAAATCAACCCTAATGAATGTAATTGCAAAAAGTGAGGTTTTTGCCGAGAACAAGCTTTTTGCTACTCTGGACACAACCGTACGTAAGGTGGTCTTGGGAAACCTTCCGTTTCTATTAAGTGACACTGTAGGTTTTATTCGAAAACTTCCTACACAGCTAGTCGAAAGCTTTAAGAGTACCCTAGACGAGGTTCGTGAAGCCGACCTGTTGTTGCATGTGGTAGATATTTCTCATCCGAATTTCACAGAACATATCGAATCAGTCAATCAAATTCTAGGGGAGATAGAATGTCAAGACAAACCGACCATAATGGTCTTCAATAAAATCGATCAGTATAGCGCAGAACCTATTGACGAAGATGATTTGGTTACTGAGCGCACATCAATTCATTATAGTCTTGAAGAGTGGCGTAAAACGTGGTATAATAAGATTGGAGAAAAGGCCTTGTTTATCTCGGCAATCAACAAAGAAAACCTTGAAGATTTTAAAAAACAAGTCTATAAACAGGTGCGTGACATTCATGTAACTCGCTTCCCTTACAACAACTTCTTGTATCCCGAGAAGCTAGACGAATATTCAACTTTTGAAGAGTATCCTTAAGACCTATAACGGAACCGCAGAACAGGCCTCTCCATACATCAATTTCTTAGCTACCTTTTTTAATTGAATGGCAGCAGTTAAATAGGCTTGTTGTGGAACCGGTCTGTTTGAACATCCTTTTAAAATTACCGGAACTCCGGCGTATATACTAAAATCTACTTCAGCCAACTGTTTCTCGTAGAGTACCACTTCTAGGTTCTCTAAGGAGCCGACCACTACGGTAATTGCTTCTGCGGCAAGATGCGTCGCCACGAGTGCATAAGCCCATTGAGGAAGGATGCTTTCAGAACTACAATAAATAGCAATATGATGGCCTTTGTAGATGGACCAATCTACTTCTTTCAAAGCAGATCTAAACTCTTTTTCCCTAAGGATTAAGCCCTCGTAAAGAAACTGCGAAAGATCGATAGTGGTTCTAGGACCCAAAACGTATAAGTCTTCTAAGTCAAATACTTTTAACGAGCTCTGCGCCACGCGATTTACGATCGGCTCTTCTTTCATGAGTTAAAGCATACCTAGCTCTAATTTAGCTTCTTCACTCATCAATTCCTGACTCCAAGGCGGATCAAACGTGATTTCCACCTCGGCATCCTTAACCTCATCAATAGACTTGATTTTTTCCTCTACCTCAACAGGAAGTGTTTCAGCCACTGGGCAGTTTGGAGAAGTCAAGGTCATCAAAATCTTGACATCGAAGTCTTCATTCACCATCACATCGTAGATAAGACCTAGTTCATAAATATCTACAGGAATCTCTGGGTCGTAAATCGTTTTTAAAACCTTTACGATCTTCTCTCCTAATGCACTAGTGTCAATGGTTGTTTCACTCATGATTCTTCTGTGTTTGATAAGCAACGGCGTATAATTTTATCTGTCGAATCATACTGGTTAAGCCGTTAGCGCGGGTAGGTGATAAATGTTCTTTTAAGCCAATTTGGTCAATAAAGCTCAACTCGGCATCAATGATATCCTGAGGTTTTTGTTGGCTAAACACTCTGATAAGTAAGGCAATGATTCCTTTAGTGATGATAGCATCGCTATCTGCAGTAAACTTCAACTCATCCTCAATCATCTCTGCAAAAACCCAAACCTTACTTTGACATCCCTTAATAAGATAATCATCGAGTTTGTATTGCGGGTCTATAAGAGGTAAGCTTTTACCTAATTCAATCATGTATTCGTAGCGCTGCATCCAGTCGTCGAATAGGCTAAACTCGTCAATGATTTCTTCTTGAATTTCAGCTATTGTCTTGTTGCTCATAGTATTAACTAAGCATTCTTTGAGCGGTTTTCACCCCCTCTACGAAGATATCAATTTCTTCTTTGGTGTTATAAAAAGCAAAACTTGCGCGAACTGTTCCAGGAACATTAAAGTGTTGCATCACCGGTTGGGCGCAATGGTGTCCCGTACGAACCGCAATCCCTAATTTGTCAAGAATACTACCAACGTCATAAGGGTGAATTCCTCTCAAATTGAAAGAAATTACAGAAGCTTTGTTCTTTGCTTCTCCAATAAATTCAATGCCTTCAATTTGTTTCATCTGATCAGTTGCATAAGCTAAAAGCTCTCCTTCGTAGGCGGCAATCGCTTCAAACCCGATTTGATTCATATAATCTAAGGCTGCTCCAAAAGCGATACCTCCCGCGATATTTGGAGTGCCTGCTTCAAACTTATGGGGTAGATCTGCGTAAGTTGTTTTTTCAAAAGATACTTCAGCAATCATTTCTCCTCCGCCTTGATAAGGAGGTAGCTTTTCAAGCCATGAACGCTTACCGTAAAGTAATCCAATCCCGGTAGGGCCACATACTTTATGCGCCGAAAGGGTATAAAAGTCAACATCAAGTTGTTGAACGTCAACTTTAAAGTGTGGAGCAGCTTGAGCGCCATCGATAAGAACCGCAGCTCCAACTGCGTGGGACTTGGTGATGATTTCTTCTATTGGATTGATTGTCCCAAGAGCATTCGATACGTGGTTACAAAAAACGAGTCGAGTGTGCTCAGACAATAAATTGTCAAATTCATCCATCTCGAGCTCTCCTTTGTCGTTCATTGGGATCACCCTTAATTGAGCCCCAGACTTTTCGCAAGTCATTTGCCAAGGAACAATATTCGAGTGATGCTCCATAGCGGAGACTAATAGTTCATCTCCTTCTTTCAACAATGAAGAAAACCCACTAGCCACAATATTAATTGAGTGGGTAGTGCCTGAAGTAAGAATTACCTCTTCGGGCCGCTCTGCATTCAAATGAGTCTGGAGTGTGTGGCGCGCCTTTTCGTAGGCTTCGGTAGCCTCTTGAGAAAGGGTATGCACTCCACGGTGAATATTGGCATTATAATTTTCGTAGTAGTCTACGATCGATTGAATGACCTGTTTAGGAGTTTGTGAAGTAGCCGCATTGTCAAAATAAATTAAAGGCTTTCCGTTCACCTGTCTATTTAAAACAGGAAAGTCTTTACGTATACTCTGAATGTCTAGAAGGCTATTCATAGGCTATAGGTCGAAACCGATTTTAACTCCGAGTTTTTCAGCGATCATGTCTTTTACTCTATTTGAAAGCGCAGCATTCTTAACACTTTCAAGAACGTTGTTGGCAAAGGCATACATTAGAAGCGCAGCAGCCTCTTTCTTTGGAATTCCTCTTGACTGAAGATAAAAAAGCGCATCATCATCTAGCTGTCCGATAGTACAACCGTGCGAGCAACGAACGTCATCAGCAAAGATCTCTAGTTGTGGTTTTGTATTTACCGTCGCAGTATCACTGATCAAAAGGTTGTTGTTCTGTTGAAACGCATTGGTCTTTTGAGCGATTTTATCTACAATGATTTTTCCGTTGAAAACCCCGACCGATCTTCCATCATAGATTCCTTTGTAGTCTTGATGGCTCTCACAATCGGGTTCAATGTGGTGAACTAATGTATAGTGATCAATATGTTGACGCTCACTACCCAAGGTAACCCCCTTCATGATAGAATTAATGTGGGACCCTCTCTGATAGAAGTTAAGGTTGTTTCTAACCAAAGACCCGCCTAGAGAGAATGTGTGAACACTTACTTCACTTGAGTCGTGTTGCTCAATAAAAGTGTTGTCCACAATTGAAGCATTCATAGTGTCATTCTGAAACTTATAGTAATCTACTCGTGCATTCTTGTGTGCAAAAATTTCAGTAACTGAATTGGTAAATGCCTCGACACCTCCTAATGACTGGTGACGCTCGATAATCTGTACCTCAGCATTTTCTTCGACAACAATCAAGTTTCGAGGCTGCAGAAGGATTTGTGGAGTAGCTCCTGAAGCAAAATGTACGATTTCTATTGGCTTAACCAGTGCTTTACTCTTCGGAATGAAAATATAAGCGCCTTCGTTAGCAAAGGCCGTATTTAGATTCGTTAAGGCATCCTTTTGATCGGTAATCTTATTGAAATATTGGTCAACAATATGCTTGTACTTTGGCTTTTCGATAGCAGCACTAAAAAGGCAAACATCCACTCCATCGTGAGTCGTTTCAGATAAAAAAGAACTGTATTGCCCGTCTACAAAAACGATTTTAAAAGTCTCTGTTTCGTGAAGAAAATATTGTCGAACTGCAGGATATTCTAAAGCACATTTAGATCCTGGAAAAATGCTAAAATCCTTTTTGAGTAAAGACTGTAGCGAAGTGTACTTCCATGCCTCGAGTTTCTTGGTCGGAAACCCTTGCTGTTCAAATCGTTTTAAAGCAGCCGTTCGAATCTCGTGAACCTCGTCGTTCACATTTACCTTGTCTTCGAAGGCAATGAATGAAGAGAGTAATTTTTCGTAAAGATCCATAATCTATTCGTTCTCAGCTTTGATCCAATCGTATCCTTTTTCCTCTAATTCGAAAGCCAACTCTTTGGTTCCTGACTTTACAATCCTTCCGTTGTAGAGTACGTGTACATGGTCAGGAACGATATAGTCAAGTAATCGCTGATAGTGAGTGATTACCACAATTGCGTTGTCTTTACTGCGAAGCTTGTTTACACCATTGGCAACAATTCTAAGCGCGTCGATATCAAGTCCCGAATCAGTTTCATCAAGAATAGCTAGCTTGGGCTCAAGCATTGCCATCTGAAAAATTTCATTACGCTTCTTTTCTCCACCAGAAAAACCTTCGTTTAAAGAACGTGATAAAAATTTGCGATCAATTTCTAACAGACTTGACTTCTCGCGAATCTTTGAAAGCATTTCATTGGCAGGCATATCTTCAAGACCTTTAGCCTTGCGAGACTCATTGATCGCAGCCTTGATAAAATTCGTAACCGTTACCCCCGGGATTTCAACCGGATATTGAAACGAAAGAAACACCCCTGCATGAGCACGCTCTTCAGGATCTAGGGCTCCAAGATCTTCTCCACTTAAGCTAATGCTACCTTCAGTTACCTCAAAATCTTCTCTCCCGGCAATTACAGAAGCTAGTGTACTTTTACCAGAACCATTAGGCCCCATAATAGCATGTACTTCTCCTGGTTTAACCTCTAGGTTGATCCCCTTTAATATTTCCTTTTCTTCTACTCTTGCGTGAAGATTTTCAATCTTTAACATAGTCTTCTTAATTATCCTACTGAGCCTTCTAGGCTGATTTCTAATAATTTTTGTGCTTCTACTGCGAACTCCATCGGAAGCTTGTTCAGTACCTCCTTGCTAAACCCATTGACGATTAAGGCAATTGCCTTTTCTGTTTCAATTCCTCTTTGGTTGCAATAGAAAATCTGATCTTCTCCAATTTTGCTCGTGGTAGCCTCATGCTCAATTTGAGCCGATTTGTTTTTTGCCTCGATATAAGGAAAGGTGTGTGCACCACACTCATTACCCATAAGTAACGAGTCACACTGCGAGAAGTTTCTAGCATTCTCTGCTCGAGGGCCAATTTGAACTAAGCCTCGATAACTATTTTGCGATTTACCAGCAGAAATACCCTTAGAAATGATGGTACTCTTGGTGTTCTTACCTAGGTGGACCATTTTGGTACCGGTATCTGCCTGTTGAAAGTTATTGGTTACGGCTATCGAATAAAATTCTCCAACCGAATGATCCCCCTTCAAAATACAAGATGGATACTTCCAAGTAATCGCAGAACCTGTCTCAACTTGAGTCCATGAAATTTTCGCGCTACGCTCACAAAGACCACGCTTAGTCACAAAATTGAAAACACCGCCTTTACCCTCTTTATTTCCTGGGAACCAGTTTTGAACAGTAGAATACTTAATCTCTGCATCATCAAGCGCAATTAATTCTACCACCGCAGCATGAAGCTGATTTTCGTCTCTTGAGGGCGCAGTACAACCCTCGAGATAGCTGACATAGCTACCCTGATCGGCAATCACAAGCGTTCTCTCAAACTGACCTGTCCCGGCTTGATTGATTCTAAAATAAGTAGAAAGCTCCATCGGGCATCTTACCCCTTTTGGAATGTAACAGAAACTACCATCAGAGAAAACAGCCGAATTGAGGGCCGCATAGAAATTATCTTTAGCAGGAACAACGCTTCCGATATATTTTTTTACGAGTTCAGGGTGCTCCTTGATCGCCTCTGAAATAGAACAGAAGATGATTCCTTTTTCTGCTAGTGTCTTTTTGAAAGTAGTAGCCACAGATACGGAGTCCATGACGATATCAACAGCAACTCCCGCAAGTTTCTTTTGCTCGTCAATTGAGATACCCAGTTTCTTAAAGGTGTCTAAAAGCTCAGGGTCTACTTCATCAAGGCTGTCGTACTTAGGCTTTTTGTTGGGGGCAGAATAGTACGATATGTCTTGAAAGTTGGGTTTCTCATAGTGAACATTGGCCCACTCTGGTTCTTCCATCTTTTTCCATTGCGCGAATGCCTCAAGCCTCCAGGTGGTCATCCACTCTGGTTCTTCTTTCTTCTGAGATATCGCTCGAACGATATCTTCGTTTAATCCTTTCGGAAGGGTGTCAGATTCGATATCAGTATAAAAACCATACTCATATTCTTTGGTCTCTAACTCCTTCTTTAATTCTTCTTCTGTGTATGCCATAGTTTCTCTTAATTGGTTAGAGTGAAAAACTTTCTCCACATCCGCAAGTACGTTGCGCATTTGGATTGTTAAACACAAACCCTTTCCCGTTTAATCCCCCCGAATACTCCAAAGTGGTTCCTACGAGATATAAAAAACTTCGTTTGTCCACAGCCACTCTTACCTGGTTGTCTTCAAATAATTTATCGGTTTCACCGATTGCTTTGTCAAACTTGAGTTCATACGTGAGGCCACTACAGCCACCACTTTTGACCCCTACTCTCACAAAATCGGTGTCCGCATCAAAGCCCTCTTCGCGCATTAGCGAACGGACCTTTTCACGTGCAGATTCTGCTACTTTTATCATAAGTTGGGATATTTGATTGCAAAGATACGGCTTAGTGCATTTTTATCATAAGTAATACACTGATATTCTATTGAGTGGCATAGACAGAATCTATAGTAATAGCAGTACCTTTGACCGCATAACCACAGATCAAATGTTAGAAGAAAAGAATCCTTCCCTTAATTCGATCGAAAACTTAGGTGAATTCGGCCTCATTGATCATCTTACCAAAGCGATTCCTACACAACTAAAAAGCACCGAAAAAGGAATAGGCGACGATGCAGCAGTAATTGACTTAGGCAAAAAACAAACGGTGATCAGCACCGATATGCTCGTTGAAGGAATTCACTTTCATTTAGGTTATATGCCCATGAAGCACTTAGGCTACAAGTCGGTAATTGTTAACCTGTCTGATATCTGCGCGATGAACGCGACACCTACGCATATTACGGTGTCGATTTCTGTGTCCAGCCGATTTTCTATCGAGGCTCTTGAAGAATTTTATGCAGGAATTGCTCTTGCTTGCAAAACCTATAACGTAGACTTAGTTGGGGGCGATACGGTGGCTTCTACAAAAGGGATGACCATTAGTGTTACTGCGGTCGGAGCAGCTGAAAAGAAAAATCTAGTGTACCGCGATGGGGCTAAAGAAGGAGATTTACTGGTGGTATCTGGCGATTTAGGAGCGGCATTTCTAGGATTCCAGATTCTTGAAAGAGAACGTCAGGTGTTTGAGGCAAATCCACAACACCAACCTGATCTAGATCAGTATACCTATCTTATCGAAAGACAACTTAAACCTGAGGCTCGAAAAGATATTCCAGAATTATTAGCAGCTCTTGAGGTTAAGCCAACTTCGATGATCGATATCAGCGATGGGCTTGCTTCAGAAATCAAACACCTTTGCAAACAATCTAAAGTCGGATGCCGTCTGTACGAAGACAAGATTCCACTTGACCCTGCAATGATTAGTACCTGTGAAGAATTCTCTTTAGACTCAACAACAGTGGCGCTTAGTGGTGGAGAAGACTACGAACTGCTCTTTACCATTTCACAGGACGATTATGACAAAGTCAAAGGAAACCCAAATCTAACGATCATCGGCCACATGGGTGGGGTCGCAGATGGAGAATACCTTGTAACTAGATCAGGTGAAGCTATCAAACTTAAAGCTCAGGGCTGGACGGCCTTCTAAGATGAGTAAAGAAATCCGCCTAGTAGCACTAGCATTCTTTTCGCTTTTCTTCGGTGCAGGCAACTTAATTCTACCTCCCTTTTTAGGTTTCAACGCCTTTGATCAGTGGCCGATAGTAGCGGCAGGGTTCTGTATAACTGCTATACTTATCCCCTATTTAGGAATCTTGGCCCACTCTAAAATTCAAGGAGGACTTTATGAGTTAGCAAAGCCGATTTTAAAGAAATTCGCACTTCTCTATACTAGTGCAATATTTATGATCTGTCTACTCATAGTCGTACCTCGAACTGCGGCTGTGACTTACGAATTGGGGGTGGCTCCATTTACAGACCTTTCACCGCTACTAAGCGCGCTTATCTTTTTTGGAGGCGTACCTTTTTTTGCGCTTTACAGAGGTCGAGTGTTGTCTATTATTGGCAACTATATCACCCCAATACTAGTCACCTTAATGCTGCTTTTGATTGTACAGTCTTTTGGGCGCGGTGTATCGCCAAGTCCAAATGCAACCACTTTTGGGGCACTAATTAGTTCTGGGATTATCGAAGGGTACCAAACCTTCGATGCCATCGCCGCCGTTGTGGTTGGTGCTGTTTTGGTACTGTCAGTGAAAAACCAGTTTGCCTATCTAAGTCTAAAACAACAATCTAGCGTATTAAGACGTGGCGGATTTTGGGCAGCCTTCGCACTGATGAGTATTTATTTAGGCCTTATATTTTCAGGAGCTAGTCTAGCATCTACAGGCACCAACGAATACAATCGGTCTGAGCTATTGATCTACCTCAGCAGCTTTTTGTTCGAAGGTGCCGGTACGCAAATACTTGGGGTTACCGTGGCGCTTGCCTGCTTTACCACTGCTGTGGGAATCGTTACTGGAGCTGCAGACTTTGTTAACGAACAAATTGCTCCTTCAAGGATCGCATATGTTATAACCATCGTCATTGCGTGCATAGCCGGTGTACTGTTGGCTACATTAGGAGTAGATGAAATTATCCGTGTAGCTTATCCTGTGCTACTGCTCATCTATCCACTCACTATCGTTTTAATCTTACTGCATTTATTACCTAAACATTTAACGGGGGGTCCCGTATTACAAATAGTCGCGGCGACTACCTTTTTGTTTTCTATTCCAGACGCAATTCTAGGCTATATCGAATCGGTATATTTAAGGAGTTTTTTAGATATTATACCGTTCGGAATATATCAGTTAGGGTGGTTCATACCTTCACTTCTGAGCGTCCTTATTTCTATTATCGTTCGTTCATTAGTGTTTCGATATGATCAGTCTCAATAGGAATAGATTGCATCAGATTTAAAGGAGATCCGCTCGGCTGAACCACTACATTATCTTCTAGTCGAACGCCAAAACCTTCTTGGGGAATATAAATTCCCGGTTCAACAGTAAAAACCATTCCCGGCTTCATCGGAGTTTTTAATTCTCCATAGTCGTGGGTGTTTAACCCTAAATGGTGGCTCGTGCCATGCATAAAGTATTTCTTATAGGCGAGCGGATTGTCAGCTACCTCTTTTTGATCTAATAACTTTAAACCAACAAGCTCTGAGCTCATCAATTTACCCACCTCTTTGTGGTATTCTGCCCACAGCACCCCGGGAACCAAAAGAGCGGTTGCTTCATTCTTGACGCGAAAAACCGCATTGTAAACCGCTTTTTGGCGGTCGGTAAAACGACCACTTACAGGAATGGTCCGCGTCATATCGCTCGAATAATTAGCATATTCAGCAGCAACATCCATTAGGAGTAAATCACCAGCCTTACACTGCTTATTATTCTCAATGTAATGCAATACGTTAGCAGAAGCACCCGAAGCGATAATTGGAGTATAAGCAAACCCTTTAGATCGATTACGAACAAATTCGTGAAGGTATTCAGCCTCAATTTCATAC
>PZPI01000103.1 GCA_003045935.1 Bacteroidota bacterium
CATGTGCTGAGGTCTTTCTACGATCTTACCATTGATCTTCAAAAGATAGGAGCGTTCTAGGGTTTTAAAACCGAAGTAATCGTAACCAAAATCACGATCGTAGATAATGCATGAATCAAGCTTTTCTGCGTTATCCATGATCACCTTGTGTACCTCGTCAGAAAGAAGCGGCCCTTTCTTACCGGTTCTTGGGTTGACGTATTTATACAGGTCGTCCATGGTTTCTGAGAAGGACTTCTTGGTGTTTTTATGTAGATTCGACACTGAAATTCTGGCTGCTAACTGTGCGAAGTCTGGGTGGGTAGTGGTCATTGTGGCTGCCACTTCTGCCGCGAGGTTGTCTAATTCTGATGTAGTAACGCCGTCGTATAAACCATCGATAACACGCATTGCTACTTTTACTGGATCTACCAGTGGGCTTAATCCGTAGCATAATTTGCGGATTCTCGTGGTGATTTTGTCGAACATAACGGGCTCTTGTCTCCCGTCTCTTTTTACTACATGCATATCGAAAGGTTTTAAGGGTTGGTTAGGTGAATGGTATTAATTAGAAATCTGCATCAAATGCAAATGGATCTTTATCGTCTGTATTAGCTTCAGTTTGTTTTACACCCGCTTTCTGGTACTCGCTCACCTTCTTTTCAAAGAAGTTGGTTTTACCTTGAAGAGAGATCATGTCCATGAAATCGAACGGGTTAGTAGCATTGTACTGTTTCTCGCAGCCTAATTCTACAAGAAGACGATCAGTTACGAATTCTAGATATTGGGTCATTAGCTTAGAGTTCATTCCAATTAAACTCGCCGGAAGGGATTCAGTGATAAATTCGCGCTCAATATCTAGAGCGTTAATAATAATCTCTTTGATTCTTTTGGTCGGAACCTTATTTACTAGGTGATTATTGTGCAGGTGTACAGCGAAGTCACAGTGCATCCCTTCATCTCTCGAAATCAATTCGTTTGAGAAAGTCAGTCCTGGCATAAGCCCGCGCTTCTTTAACCAGAAAATAGAACAGAAAGCTCCTGAAAAGAAGATACCCTCAACCGCAGCGAAAGCGATTAGTCGTTCTGCAAAGCTTGGTGATTCAATCCATTTCAGTGCCCAGTCTGCCTTCTTCTTAATTGCAGGGAAATTTTCGATTGCCTTGAAAAGAGTGTTCTTCTCTTTCTCGTCCTTAACGTAAGTGTCAATAAGCAGTGAATAGGTCTCTGAGTGGATGTTCTCCATCATAATTTGAAACCCATAGAAGAATTTCGCTTCTGAATACTGCACTTCATTAACGAAGTTTTCTGCTAGATTCTCATTTACGATACCATCTGATGCTGCAAAAAATGCAAGGATATGCTTGATGAAATAACGCTCGTCATCGTTCAATTTATTTTCCCAGTCGTTTAAGTCTTGTGAAAGATCAATTTCTTCGGCAGTCCAGAATGATGCTTCTGAAGTCTTGTACCATTGCCAAAGGTCATGATGTTGGATTGGAAAAATTACAAATCGGTCAGGATTGTCTTGTAAAATGGGTTCTACTGCAGTCGACATAGCTTTATTTTTAATTCTTAAAATGGATGGATTCTGGAACAGACCAGGGACTAACAAAGATGTAAAAACAAACTCCTTGGGTAAAGCGAGTTTGGGGTCGTTGACCGATAAGTTTTTAACAGAAAATGTTGAAATGTGAGTTCAGTTCCTATAAACCCTAGGGTTTTCTTTTCAAGAAAAATTTAGAAACTTTTTTTGGCCTTAAACAAGACCCTTTTCTTGTTTCCAAAGTTCGGCGGCTTTCTCTAATTCTTCATACCACTCTTCACCAAACTTTCTTACAAGTGCGTGCTTAACGAATTGATAAATAGGAACTTTTAGTTCTTTTCCGAGTGTGCAAGCGGAATCACAAATTTCCCAACGGTGATAATTGACAGCTTCAAATGAAGTGTATTTTGTCACTCTCACCGGATACAAATGGCAGCTTACTGGTTTGTGATAATCAATAGTACCATCTAAGTAGGCTGTTTCTACTCCACAGACTCCTTGACCTTGATTATTAAAGGTGAGGTATGCACACTCTTTTCCGTTTACTAAAGGCGTTTCTAGATCGCCGTCTTCTCCGGTAATATAGGCCCCTTGTTCTTCAATAGCCGCAATACCTTCTTCACGCAGGTAAGGCTTTATTTTTGGCAGTATTTCCTCGAGCTTTTCGGCCTCCCAAGACTCTAATGGGGCACCGTATTCACCTGCTACACAGCAAGCACCTTTGCAGGCATTTAAATTACAAACGAAGTCTTTTTCAATAAGATCTTCAGTAACCAGAGTGGTGCCAATTTGAATCATTGTTTTCTTTTAAGGCCGAATAATTGTTGTGATATAAAACCTTCTGGCATCTCCTCATCCCCAATGTAACCGATTTCTACGTTTCCGTTCTCGTTAGGGACATAAGCTGTTCTAAATAGGTAATCCCATATAGATAAGCTAATTCCAAAATTTACTCCGTATGAATGATTCTGTGGTAAAGCCTTTGCATGGTGATGCAAGTGCATCACTGGGTTATTGAAAACGAACCGAAGCCATCCATAGTCTAGTTTGATGTTTGCATGATTTAGGTGACCGATCAGTATGGCAACAAAATGAATGAGGTACGCCTGCTCGGGCTCAAATCCTCCTAAAAGTAAAACGGCTAAGGTTTTCAGGGGTTTATAAAGGATGTTCTCCATCCAGTGAAATCTAAAATGTGCAGCAAATCCCATTTCATGAACACTGTGGTGCACCTTATGAAACTTCCAAAAAATCGGAATCTTGTGGAGAACTATATGGGTTAGCCATCCGAAGAAATCGACAAGGATGAAAAAGATAAGTAATCCGAGCCATTCTGGTATTCTTTTGATATCAATGATGGCAAGGTTTTGTAGCTCTATTCCAAGAGAACTAAAAGCTTTTGAAAGTACTGCATAGAACCCAGAAATGAATATGCTGAACAACACAAAATTGAACCCCATGTGAGAGAGGTCTGTAAAGAATTCTTTTCTGAAAATTGCTTGTGATGTTCTCCATGGAAAAAGGATTTCAAGACCCCAAACAATTAAAGAAATCAATAGTAGGCCCCATAAATAGTTTTGACTCCATGAGGTTTCGAAAAAGAGATTTCGCTTGTAAAAATCGAAAACTCCAATTGTACTTTCCCAAAAGATATTGAACCAATCAAGCATAATACAAAGGTACTAAAAGCCTACTTTTTTCAGTTATCCTAAGGCCTTTATCATCGCTTCAACCGTTCGGTCTAAATCGTATTCTGATTCGAACCCCCAGTCCATAATTGCATTTTCGTCGTTAATGCTCTGAGGCCAAGAATCTGCAATGTCTTGTCTAAAATCTATAGAGTAATTAATTTCAAAATCAGGAATAAATCTACGAATCGAACGAGCCATGAGTTCAGGACTGGTTTCAAATCCGCCCAAGTTATAAGAGGTTCTTATCGTTATTGATTCCTTAGGAGCGTCCATAATAGCAAGCGTAGCTTTTATTGCATCTGGCATAAATAACATTGGTAAGATGGTGTTACCTTTAAGATAACAGGTGTAATTTCTCGTACCTATCGCCGCTCTGATGATCGCTACCGAATAATCTGTTGTTCCACCTCCCGGCTCAGTTGCATGACTTATTAGACCTGGGTAACGAATGCTTCGTACATCTACTCCATATTTATTAAAATAATAATTGCACCAGAATTCACCAGAACGTTTGCTGATACCGTAAACGGTGCTTGGATTAATTGTGGTGTTTTGAGGGGTATCTACTTTCGGACTGTCAGGGCCAAAAACAGCAATACTAGAAGGCCAGAAGAGTTTTTTGTAAAGTCCTTCTTTGGCCAGATCGAGTAGATGAAGAAGGCTATTCATATTTAACTCCCAAGCTAATTTTGGATTCTCTTCACCCTTTGCACTTAATAAAGCGGCCATCAGATAAACCTCATCAATTTGAAGTTCACGAATTAATTGTTTGATACTTCTTTGGTCTGTGGCATCTAAACGATACAAACGACGTTCACTGTTAGTAAGTAGTCGAATGTCTGCGCGATAAAGAACAATATCATCCCGCTTCTCAAGTTCTAAGCACAGTTCTGTGCCTATTTGACCTTCAGATCCTATTACAAGAACATTTGACGACATATTCTTTGTTTCGAATTGTTCTAACAAAAATAGTCTTTTCAATTATCGTAATTTGGTCTTATGATTCGATTTCTATCAATCTTTTTAGGACTAGTTCTGCTTTCTTGTAACCCCAAAAAACAAGAAGCTCCTATCCTAGTTGAAACCTCAAAAGAGATACAACTAGACTCTCTTCCAGAAATTTTTATTTCTAATAGCAGTGAGCTCTACCGCAATTGGCCAACACTTCAATTGTTTTCACAGACCTATGAGACGCTTTATAAAGTAAATAACTCAGAGGATCTATTGTTAGCGGTAGAAAACGCATTAAAGAGTGCTGAAAACCTAGAAAATCAACAAAAACCTGAGGAGATTGGAAGCCCAGGATATTTAAGTCGACTAGATCTCTTGAAAACCGAACTTTTTCGTTTGAAAGAAAAGCTTTCAGAGGGTCGAGTGGACTCAACAATTTTAGAAGATACTTTTATTGCCTACAAAGGGCTTATGAAATATATTTCGCTTCAGTGGGAGCGAAATGGTGATTAAATCCCCCTAGTGCAAAGTTGTTTTAGGGGTAACTTTAGAGACACTACTTCTGAGGCGATGCCTCCTTCTGTAAAAATCGGAAGGTCTAAATTTCTTTCTTCTGCTATTCTCGTGTAATACTCCTTCTTTGTGGGGTGAAAAGGGGCCACTAGATTTAATGGTCCTTCTTGAGGATTATCAAAGAGCCATTGGATACATTGAAAAATGTCTTCACGGTCAATGAA
>PZPI01000104.1 GCA_003045935.1 Bacteroidota bacterium
GAGAACGAAATTCATCATCGCAATGCAATTAAAGAACTTCAATCTATTTTAGGAGAAGTTTATCTCGGTGGTGGTAAAAATCGTCTCGAAAAGAAAAGAACAGAAGGAAAACTAACCGCTCGAGAACGTATTTCCTATCTATTAGATAAGAAAACCCCTTATCAAGAAATTGGTGCTTTGACCGGTCATAACCAATACCAAGAACATGGCGGTTGTCCTTCTGCAGGTGTAATTACCATTCTCGGATATGTAAATAATAGACTATGCATCGTCGTTGCTAACGATTCTACTGTTAAAGCGGGAGCATGGTTTCCATTAACTGCAAAAAAGAATCTCAGAGCCCAAGAAATAGCTATTGAGAATAAAATTCCTATTCTTTATTTGGTAGATAGTGCTGGGATCTATTTGCCCCTTCAAGATGAAGTTTTCGCCGACAAGGAGCACTTTGGAAGAATTTTCAGAAATAATGCAAAATTAAGTGCTATGGGAGTTCCCCAACTCTCGGCCGTTCTAGGATCTTGCGTGGCCGGTGGTGCCTATCTGCCTATTATGAGCGATGAAACCATTATGGTTGAAGGTGCAGGGTCAATTTTTCTCGCTGGTCCTTATCTAGTAAAAGCAGCTATAGGAGAAACTATTGATGCCGAGACTTTAGGTGGTGCACATACCCATAATGCGATATCTGGAGTTGCAGATTATAAAGCAAAAGATGACAAAGAGGCATTAGATATTCTAAAACAAATAGTAGGTTCATTAAAACGACCAAAAAAGGCTGGTTTTGACCGAATCAAAAGTGAGTCTCCATTCATAGCACCTGAAGAGATTTACAATCGTTTACCTTCAAAGCGAAGTGAAGCCTACGATACGCATGCAATTATTGAAGCCCTCATTGATGCTAATTCATTCCTAGCCTATAAAGAATCTTATGGGAAAAGCCTAATCACTGGTTATGCACGTATTGATGGCTGGGCGGTAGGGATTGTGGCTAATCAGCGTAAAATCGAAAAAAACGCGAAGGGTGAAATGCAAATTGGAGGGGTGATTTATTCAGACTCAGCCGATAAAGCAACACGTTTCATCGCGAACTGTAACCAAAAAGGAATTCCATTAGTTTTTCTGCATGATGTCACAGGGTTTATGGTAGGTAGTAAGAGTGAACACGGAGGAATTATCAAGGACGGAGCTAAGATGGTAAACGCAGTTAGCAATTCAGTGGTTCCGAAATTTAGTGTAGTCATGGGTAATTCTTACGGTGCCGGTAACTACGCTATGTGCGGAAAAGCCTATGATCCGCGATTAATTGTAGCATGGCCATCTGCAGAGATCGCCGTGATGAGCGGAGGTTCAGCATCCAAAGTACTATTACAAATTGAAGAAGCTAAACTTAAGAAACAGGGAAGTACCCTTTCAGATGAAGAAAAGAAGGCACTACTAGAAAACATCGAATCAAAATATAAGGAAAGTACTTCTCCATACTACGCTGCCTCTAGGTTATGGGTTGATGCGATCATCGATCCTCTTGAAACTAGGAAATTAATTTCACTCGGGATTGATATGGCCAATCACAATGACGAAAAGCAGACTTTCAATATGGGAGTACTACAGGTCTAAAGTGTAGCCCTCTTGTTAATTTTACCCGTTGCGGTATAGATAAAGTCTCTGGCAATTACTTTACGTGGGTTGTGATAGTTCGGCCAATCTAGAGTTTCGATGAGTTTCTGTACCGAGGATAACTCAGAATCATTCACAGCATTAATTACAACAGTAATCTGACTACCCAACTCTGGGTGCGGGGTTCCACAAACAAAAAACTCCTTTACTAGGCCGTTCGATTTCAAAATTTCTTCTACCACTCTCGGATGAATTTTTATTCCCCCTGTATTGATGACATCATCTAATCGTCCTATCAAACTGAAATGAGATTCATCAACAAGTTCTACTTCATCATTAGTACGATGTGTTTTTGTTTTAAGATGTGGTGTTTCAATAATTAGCGCCCCGTTATCAGCTCTTGAAATTTTAATACCATCCAATATCTTGAAAAATAGATGGTTATTAGGGTAGCGCTCTCTTAAAGCAATATGAGATAAGGTCTCAGTCATTCCATAGGACTCCAAAATTCGTTCTGGTTTCTTTGGCAAACTACTTAGAGTGGTATCAGACAAAGAAGCTCCTCCTATCAAAATATTCTCAACATGTTTGAAACTCTCTTGACTATTCACCAATTGATGTGGTGTCATAGAAGCCCATTGTACTTTCTGATGATGAAACATAGAAGGTTGTATCACAGATGAAGGGGTGATTGTAATTAGCTCTGCCCCCACACGTATCGCACGTACAAGCATCATAAGCCCCGCAACACCACTTAACGGAAGACAAAGTAATAATTTGGAATCCGCTGTCAGCCCGAGCGCCTTAATACTCGAGTCTGCGGATGCCACTAACTCCTCTATGGTAAAATGAATTTCTTTTGGCGAACCTGTAGATCCTGAGGTGCGAATACTTAAAAAAGGGATTTTACCATCAGAAAGCTTATATAACTCGTTAATTACAAATTTTAAACCCTCAGGAGCGTGAAAAAATACTTCCTCTTCTAATTGAGCTAAAGACTCAGAAGATTGAATAAGATGACCATTGAGTTTCCAAGGCTTAAAATGCATCGTTATCGGTTGATCCAAATAATTTTTGTTTCGTATTCTTCCATTGATACTTTTTAGAGAACAAATAGAGTATGAGTGGATAAACAACAAGCAATGGTAATAAGGCATCAATTCCAAAGCTAGGTTCGCTTACGTCTTTCAATACCGAAGGAACATTGAAAGCAGTCCAGTCCGCAGATACCAATAAAGCACCAATTAAGTTGTTAGCAGCATGAGTGCCTAGGGCTAATTCAATTCCTTCATCCGCTAGGGTCATAACACCGAAAAAGAAACCTGATCCAATATAATAAGCTAAAATTCCATACCCGAGTTTCTCCACTTCTGGATTCGCAATGTGCATAAGGCCGAACAATACGGAGGGAATGACCAGTGCCCATAATCTTCTTTTCGAAAAGAAACCAATACTTTGGGTTAAATGGCCTCGAAACATCAGCTCCTCAAATGAAGTCTGAAAAGGAATCATCGCTATCGCTACGATTAAAAAAGGCCAAAAAGTTGAAAAATCAAATTGCACGATAAAATGCTCTGGAGCTAATAGGTACTCCGCAAACACAGACACTAACACAACCATCGACCAGATAAAAAAGGAGAAACCTACTCTACCCCAATCAATTTTATGTCTTCCTGTAAATTGTTTTGCAACGGGTAGCTTTAAAACAAAAATGCCATAGACTAATAATATCCAGAAACCTAAGACCAGAGGTAATAAAATAACAAAGAGCGTTGTTGTTGACCCAAGCATTTCAATCATCTGCTTCATCGCTGTTGCTGTATCCACAGGGCTATTAATGGTTACCCAAAAATTATAGACCATAAGTGCAAAAAACAGAACAGGGAGAAGTATAAATTTCCAAAAGGATGCTTTGGTCTGTTCTAAACGCTGTATAAACATTAGTTAGCTTTTAAAATTGGATCTTCCAAGGTAATTCATTTTGATAAGACAAGGCCCCGTTAGCAACAAGCAGTGGAGAATCAAAATTGTTGGTATATAAGCTTCCTGTACCTAATCCCTGTTCTAGGGTTGGGTTTAAAGTTGCGGTATATTGTGCAATAGCATTTAATCCAATATTACTTTCTAAAGCGCTCGTAATCCAGAATTGATCATGAATGCTTCTGTACTGCTCGATAGCGCCATATCCACCTATCAAAGCAGGTTTGAAGATGAGATAATCAGGCTGAATCGTATTGATGCAATGGGTTCTTGATTCTATATTTTTTAATCCGATAAGTTCTTCGTCTAAAGCAATAGGTATTGGACTTTCTTCAACAACTCGCGCCATTTCTTGCCATTGTCCAGCTTTTATAGGTTGTTCTATAGAATGTATCTCTAAAACAGCTAACTCATCCAATACCGATAACACCGACTTAGAATCAAATGCACCGTTAGCATCTACCCTTAAGGTAAGCTCTTGAGTAGTAAAACGATCTCTTATGGATTTTAATAATCGATATTCTTCGTCGAAGTTGATTGCTCCGATTTTCATTTTAAGGCATTTGAATCCCTTTTCTAGGAGGGGTTCAATTTGAGCCTTCATGAAAGAGCTATCTCCCATCCAAATGAGGCCGTTGATTGAAATGCTTGATTTACCCCTCGAAAATGGAGAATCAAAGAGATGAAAAGGAGAGGTAATCGATAGATAACTTAAGGTTAGTTGCTCCAAACCAAATTGTATGGAGGGATAAGCTGAATTTTCTTGAAGTAGGCCATCTATTCTGGGATCATTTAGATCGGCTACTGAGTCTAGCAATCCTAACAATTGCTCAACAGATTTTTTAAGCTTATCTAGGTACGAAGGTAGGGGATCAATACTGAGTCCTTCAAAACGATTAAACTCAGCAATTGCAACTAAACGATCTACTTTAAAAAGACGAACGATGTAGGTGTCTTTACTCGTTAAAACACCTCTTGAAGTACCACCAGGTATTTTAAAATTTAATAGGTGCTTATGAATATCAAAACGCATCATTTGAGATAAGCAATTGTGAAACTAACTACCGAAAGCACAAAACAGAATAAAGCTACTTTCTTAAGTTCAGCATCAAGGTCTCTAAAGTCTTCAACTTTACGAACCTTTTGGAGGTGAGGTATAAGAAAAACAAAAGCGAGTATTAAAAAGATGCTACTCGGGCCGAGGGCAGCAATCGTTGAAAAAGTAAACCCTATACAGGCGGTGATAAGAAGTAAATAATGATAAATCTTAGCACGC
>PZPI01000105.1 GCA_003045935.1 Bacteroidota bacterium
ACGCTTTATTAGATAAAATTTCTGGGAGCATAGGAACGACCCTATCTACGAGATACACAGAAGTTGCTCGATCAAAAGCTTCATCGTCGAGAATTGAGCCTTCTTCTAAATAATGAGAAACATCAGCGATATGTACTCCAATTTCGAAATTACCATTATGTAATACTTTAAACGATAGCGCATCGTCGAAATCCTTAGCATCTGTAGGGTCTATAGTAAAAGTGAGAACGTTTCTAAAATCTCTTCTCTTATTGATTTCTTCTTCTTTAATAGAAGTGTCTATACTATCTGCATATTGCTGTACTTCTGGTTCGAAAAATAAAGGAAGACCATATTCAGCAAGAATGGCATGAATTTCTGTCTGATGAACCCCAGTTTTACCAATATTTTCAATAATTCTAACTTCAGGAGCTTTATTAGCATTTCCCCAGTTAACGATTTCCACAATAACCTTATCATCGGTTTCAACCTTTTTTACAAGGCTTTCCTTTACGAAAAAATCTGTGTGTATCTTAGAAGATAAAGGTTTAACAAATAAAAACTTAGGGCTTTTTTCTACAATACCAACAAAAGTATTTTGATTGCGTTCTATAATTTTTGTGACAACAGCCTCAGTTTTATTTCCTTTTTTAAAATGTTTATTTTCTATAAATAATACTTTGTCTTTATGAAAGGCTCCTTTGAGGTTAGAGTAATGAACAAATAAATCATCTTCTAACTGTTCTGAAATAATGTATCCATTTCCAGAACTATTCAGATCAATAATCCCTTCATAAACTTCAGATTGATCTTCTAGTAATTGATAACGTCCAGTTACCGGCTCTTTAATACGCTTTTCACTTACTAGTTTTTTTACTCGCTTAAGTAATTCGTTTCGGGTATAAGTGTCTCTTAAATCTAAAGCAGAGGCAATCTGCTTAAAGTTGTAAGCTTTATCAGGATGACGTTCTAAAAATTCGAATAATAGCTTAGTTAATCCTGTTCCCTTACTTTTTGGTTTTTTCTTCTTTTTAGACATCTAGTTAATAACCCTTCTTTTTTTATTTAATTCTTTTCGAAGATATGGGGTTTATTATTGTTTGTTAGTAGCTACAATAATTATTTGATTAAAAAATTGACTTTATGACTTATCAGAAGTTTTAAACTAGAGATTTAAAAAAAATCTTTTGAAAATCAATTATTTAGATTAGTTTTTAACGCTTTTAAATACGTAATTAACAATTATATTTTAATTCTTTTGATAGCGTTTTAACGTTAATAACTATAATATTTATATTGATTATTAGTAGAAAAAAGAGAATAAATAAGTCTTGTTTATTAGCTCAAAATATCGCACTACATTTATTGTTTAATAATCATAATGATAGTTATTAAGATCTATTAACTACCTATCAACAATCAAAACCCTGTTCTCAACATGAAACTAGCCATTGGAAATGATCATGCCGGAGCTGATCTTAAGAAAAAAATAGTAGACCTACTTGAAGAACAAAAAATAGAGGTTATAAATTATGGAACTGATCAAAAAGAATCAGTTGATTATCCTGATTTTGCTCATCCGGTAGGTATGTCAATACAAGAAAATAAAGCTGATCTAGCCATAGTAATTTGTGGTAGTGGTAATGGAGTAAATATGGTAGTCAACAAATATCCTAAAGTTAGATCTGCTTTATGTTGGAATACTGAATTAGCAACTCTAGCTAGAAGCCATAATAACGCTAATATACTAGCAATCCCAGCGCGTTTTGTTTCAGAAGAAGTTGCTATTGAAATGGTAGATACTTTTTTAACAACCCCTTTTGAGGGTGGTAGACATCAAAATAGAGTAGAAAAGATTTAGATATGGAATTAAAATCTTTTAAGGAATTAGATAGTTCTGAACTCTATGAAATATTAAAACTTAGGGCAGAGGTATTTATTATTGAACAAGACTGCAATTATTTAGACCCTGATGGTCAAGATTTCAGTGCCTACCATCTTTATGATAAAAAGGGAGGTCAAATCGTCTCTTATGCACGCCTTTATGAATCAAATGAATATTGTCATATTGGTAGGGTACTCACTTCTAAATCTGTTAGAAGAGAGGGTTATGGTATTAGCCTAATGAACGAAGCAATCAAGCATTGTAAATCGCTATATCCGAATAAAGATATTATTATATCTGCACAAGAATATCTTTTAAAATTCTACAGAGATTTTGGGTTTGTGGCTGAAGGAGAACGTTATTTTGAAGATAATTTACCTCACTTCAAAATGAGAATCAAGTTGTCTTAATCCTTTATTCAAAGCTGCTGTAATTTTATCTGATTGTTCCAAATTAGAAGTAGCTAAATAACTAATAGCTAGGTGAATTGGGTATTCCTTAAATCGTTCATGTTTTCTATATCCTTCTCTAAGAATTCGTTTAGCTCGGTTTCGATCAACAGCCTTTTTAAATAACCGTTTAGGAGCAGAAAATAAAATTTTAGAATCTAGATTATCATTGATGATATAATGAAAACGCAAAGGATAAGTTGTAAAACTTTTACCCTCTTTAAACAAGAGGGTAATTTGTTTATCAGATTTTAATTTTGCCTGTTTAGGGAGCTTGGTAGACATTATTTTCTTTATCTATATCTGCCATACGGCCTGTTGGGTCGATTTCTATTTTATCTATTTCAAGACCTTTTAAGGTGAAAGAATAAGAAGGTTTAGCCCAAGACCAATCTTTTAAAATTATAACCTGGTTCGATTCTTTTTCACCACGCATTTCAGCCAGAGGGATATAATAGCTTAATTGATCGCCATTTTTAAGAGTTATAACAACGTCCAGAGGCATTGGCATTAAACCAACTCTCTTTAAAGTAACCACGGTATTTTGATCATTATTAGAAACTTTATCTACCGCATAATCAATGGTGTTTGTGGTTTGAGTCCAATCTTGCAGGTACCAACCTAAATGCATACCACTTAATTTTTCAGCCGTTCTAATGATGTCTGTTGGGGTAGGGTGAGTAAATTTAAAGTCTGAATAATACTTTTTTAATGTTTGAGCCAGTGCTTCTTCTCCAATAATGTAACCTAGTTGAGAAAGAAAAACAGAACCTTTGGAATAGGCACCAATACTGTAGGTATAATTGAAATTATATCGATCAGAGTGAGTAGTTAAAGGTTGTTCGTTACCTGATTTCACTAAACTGTAATAACCCCTATAACTTGATAAGTAAGGCTGTTCGTTTTTACGATCCATAATTTCATTCATGCACCAGCTTGATATATACGAAGTGAAGCCTTCATCCATCCAAGCGTGTTTTCCTTCGTTGGTAGCTAGTACATGTTGAAACCATGAGTGAGCTAATTCATGAACCATTACACCAATCAAACTAGAAAAACTTCTTTCACCAGTTACTAAGGTCCCCATAGCATATTCCATACCACCATCACCTCCTTGAATAACACTGTATTGTTTGTAAGGATAAGGGCCTATATGCGTATTGAAGTATTTCATTGCATCAGCAGTTTTCGGCTGTAATCCCTTCCAGTTCTCTACTAGCTCCTCTTTGTTTTTATAAAAGAAATGTAATGTTATACCATCTTCTGTGATTAGTTGATCGTGAACATAATCAGGATCAGCAGCCCACATGAAGTCGTGAACATTTGGAGCTAAGAAATGCCAAGACAACTTTTGTTGTTTACGCTTTATTCTAGGCTCAACTTCACTGTAGCCATGACCGATTTCATCGGGATTTTGAAGGTATCCACTAGCGGCAACAGTGTAAGATTTATCGATATGTAAGGTTACATCAAAATCCCCCCATACTCCGTGAAATTCTCTAGCGATATATGGGTAGGCGTGCCACCCTTCAAAATCATATTCAACCATTTTCGGATACCACTGACTCATAGACAAAGCAACACCCTCTTTACTGTTTCTTCCAGATCTACGAATTTGTAAAGGAACTTGGCCCTGAAAGTCGAATTCGAGGATCGTTTGCTCCCCTGGTTTTAATGGATCATTAAGGTTAACTACTAAAATGGTTTCTTCCTCTTCTATTTTAAGCGCTATATCTCCATTTTGAGTCATATTAGAAACGTGTAGAAAGCCTTTCTCATCATCAGAAAGTTGGGCGATACGACTAAACTTATTTTCATCGACCATTCTAGAATCTGGGTCTGCTATCGATTGTAAGCGATGATCCATATCACTCCCCGGCTGAAATGCATTGAAATACAAGTGAAAAAAAACACGATTTAACGTTTCGGGAGAATTATTGGTATAAACTACTTTTGAGGTCCCGGCGTAGGTGTAATCTTCTACATTAACATCTACATTCATTTGGTAGCTTATTTCTTGTTGCCAATATCCTAGTTGTTTTTGAGCCAAACAGGTTAAAAATGTAACACTGAAAAGAAAAGCAAAAAGGTTTTTCATGTTAGTATCTATTTTGAGCTAATAATAACGCGTTATACAAATTTATAATACCTCCAGACTTGCTGAATCTAGCAAAAGAATTGATTTCTTCATTGTCGGGTGTTAATACGCTAATAGGAAGTCTAATACTGCTATCCATAAGAATTTTCTTAAGATCAGAACCCTTGTGTTTTGGGAAATAAGCCGCGATCCATGCTGCCACTCCAGAAACAACAGGCGCAGCCATTGAAGTGCCCCCTTGAAATGCAAATACACCGTTAGGCATACTAGAGTAAATATCTTCTCCTGGCGCGAATAAATCGACTTTTTCTTTCCCATAATTTGAGAAATCGGCAATTAATCCTTGGTTGAAATAGGGGGCTAGCGCTCCGACAGAAATAAAATTAGAAGCGAATTCGGTATTAAAATTGGGCTGATCGTCAGGATAATTTGTGTTTTTCAATACG
>PZPI01000106.1 GCA_003045935.1 Bacteroidota bacterium
GGAATTACTCGAGCGAAACAAGATAATGATCACCCGTTAAATCCTTCTGAAGTTTTACCAATACTAATACACGGAGACGCTGCTATAGCAGGACAAGGTGTGGTTTATGAGGTAGTTCAGATGGCCCGACTAGATGGATACCAGACTGGAGGTACCATTCATATGGTGGTCAATAACCAAATTGGTTTTACAACTAATTACCTTGATGCACGCTCATCTACTTATTGTACCGATGTAGCTAAGGTTACTTTGTCTCCAGTACTTCATGTAAACGCGGATGATGTAGAGGCTGTGGTTCATGCTTCCATATTTGCCTTAGAATATCGAATGAGATTTGCCCGTGATATTTTCATTGATCTCTTAGGATATAGAAAATATGGCCACAACGAGGGAGATGAGCCTAAGTTTACTCAACCGTTGCTATACAAGGCGATCGCTAAGCATAATAATCCACGAGACATTTATGCTGAGCGTCTGTTAGCTAGCGGTGTAATCGACTCAGATTATGTGGCAGGGCTAGAGGCCTCTTATAAGAATATGCTCGAAGAAGATTTGATGGATTCTCGTAAGATTGAGAAGACGGTAATTACACCTTTTATGCAGGATGAATGGTCTGGTTTTTCAAAGCTCGCTACCTCGAGAGAAATGATGAAGGCGATTGATACGAGATATCCGATTGAGAAGCTGACCGCATTGGCCGAAAAAATCACAAGTATTCCTTCAGATAAGAAGGCATTAAGAAAGATTGAGCGTCTAATAGATGCCCGCAAAAAAATGTACTTCGAGGACAATAGCCTAGATTGGGCTATGGGTGAGCTTTTAGCATATGCTTCACTTATCGAAGAGGGAAATAACGTTCGACTTACCGGACAGGATGTAGAGCGAGGAACTTTTTCTCACCGTCATGCAGTAATCAAGACAGAATCGAACGAAGAAGAGATTGTGTTACTCAATCAGTTGGGTGAACATCAAAACGGAAAACTTCACATTTATAACTCGCTACTTTCTGAGTATGCGGTTATGGCTTACGATTATGGTTATGCCATGTCTAGTCCGAAAACCTTGACGCTTTGGGAGGCTCAATTTGGAGACTTCTCTAACGGTGCTCAAATCGTCATTGATCAATACCTGTCTTCGGCTGAAGATAAATGGAAGATGCAAAATGGATTAGTGCTACTACTTCCTCATGGTTATGAGGGTCAAGGAGCTGAGCACTCCTCTGCTCGTATGGAGCGTTATTTGCAACTTTGTGCTAAGGATAATATGTATGTGGTTGATGTAACCACTCCTGCGAACCTTTTCCATGTACTTCGAAGACAGCAGAAGGCCCCATTCAGAAAACCTTTAGTAGTATTTACCCCTAAGAGTTTACTTCGCCATCCGAAAGTAGTTTCAACAAAAGAAGAATTGGCTCAAGGTACTTTCATGCCTGTCATCACCGATCATGATGTGAAGCCTAATAAAGCGAAAACACTTGTTCTTTGTACAGGTAAATTTTATTACGACTTATTGGCTTACCGAGATGAGACGGGAAGAGATGATGTGGCATTGGTTCGTTTAGAGCAATTGTTTCCGCTACCTACCGAAGAGCTTGATGCGCTTTTAGAACACTATAAATCTGTTGATGATGTGGTTTGGGCTCAAGAGGAGCCTAGAAATATGGGTGCCTATGGACATCTGTTATTACATTATCCAGCAGCTCGTAACTTTAGAGTGGCGTCTCGAAGATTTTATGGAGCACCTGCTGCCGGTAGTGCAGTTCGTGCAGCTCGACGCCATAAACAGGTAATCGAGTACGTATTTGACAAAACAAAAGATAATTTCAACTTATAACGATAAGTACATATCATGATTCTAGAAATGAAAGTTCCCTCACCGGGGGAATCAATTACCGAAGTAGAGATCGCAACTTGGTTGGTTAGCGACGGTGATTACGTTGAAAAGGACCAGGCAATAGCTGAGGTAGATTCAGATAAAGCCACTTTAGAGCTTCCAGCAGAAGCGAGCGGTATCATTACTTTGAAAGCAGAAGAAGGCGATGCGGTTGCTGTTGGTCAAGTAGTTTGTTTGATCGACACTGCAGCAGAGGCTCCTGAAGGAGGTTCTTCTAGCACTACTAATAGTGAGTCACCGGCGCCTGCACCTAAGGCTGAAACGCCTGCGGTTACTCATTCAGAAAAGGCAACTTACGCAACAGGTACTCCTTCTCCAGCGGCTGCAAAACTGATGAATGAAAAGGGGTTAACCGCTGATTCAATTTCGGGAACAGGAAGAGATGGAAGAATCACTAAAGAAGATGTGTTAAATGCAACTCCTGCAATGGGAAGTTTTGCTCTCGGAGCAAATCGTTCAGAATCGAGAACCAAGCTCTCTATGCTTCGTCGTAAAGTAGCAGAACGATTGGTATCGGCGAAGAATGAAACGGCCATGCTTACTACCTTTAATGAAGTAGATATGAGCGCGGTCTTTGCCTTAAGAAAAGAGTATAAAGATACGTTTAAGGATAAGCACGGGGTAGGGCTAGGATTTATGTCTTTCTTTACTCTTGCTGTAATTAGAGCACTTAAGCTTTTCCCAGCGGTGAATTCTATGATTGACGGAAAAGAAATGATCTCTTATGATTTCTGTGATATCAGTATCGCAGTTTCGGGACCTAAAGGTTTAATGGTTCCCGTAATTCGCAATGCCGAGGAATTGAGTTTTAGAGGCGTAGAAGATGAGGTTAAACGCTTGGCACTTCGAGCTCGAGACGGACTAATCACTGTTGACGAAATGACAGGTGGTACTTTTACCATTTCAAATGGTGGAGTATTTGGTTCAATGTTGAGCACGCCAATTATTAATCCCCCCCAAAGCGCGATTCTGGGAATGCATAATATAGTAGAGCGCCCTATCGTTAAAGAGGGTGCGGTTGCCATAGCTCCAGTTATGTATTTAGCGCTTTCTTACGACCACCGAATCATCGATGGTAGAGAATCGGTTGGATTCCTCGTTGCTATAAAAGAAGCCATCGAAGATCCAATTACTCATTTAATGGATGGTGACGTGAAAAAAGCCCTTGAGTTATAAATGAATCTTACAGATACGCATATTCATCTTTATGCCGATGATTTTGCGCATGATTTGCCTGCTCTTGTAGCTGAGGCCGAAAAGCGGGGAGTCACCCGCTTTTTTTTGCCTGCTATTGACTCCGAATTCTCAGCAGCCATGGATCAGGTTGTTGAGGCCTACCCTGATCAGGTGCATTTAATGGCTGGACTACATCCGACACATGTCAAAGAAAATGTAGCGTCTGAATTACTACATGTTAAGGAGCGTCTGGATACTATTGACGCTGTTGCAGTTGGTGAAATTGGCATCGATCTCTATTGGGATGACAGCTTCAAAGAGGCCCAGGTCTATGCTTTTGAGAAGCAGATGGTCTGGGCTAGTGAACGTAACCTGCCGATTGTTATTCATTGCCGTGACGCTTTTGATGAAGTATTTGAGTCTGTCGAGCGAATAAAGAAGCAAGGTCACACTATTACTGGTATTCTACACTGCTTCACGGGTAATCTTGAACAGGCTAAGCATGCAATATCCCTTGGGCTTCACCTTGGAATTGGAGGTGTAGCTACCTTTAAAAATGGTAAAATTGACACTTTTTTATCGCAAATAAGCCTTGAATATATAGTGCTAGAGACAGATGGGCCTTATCTCGCTCCTGTTCCGCACAGAGGCAAGCGAAATGAACCCGCCTATCTCAGACTTATCGCTGATCGAGTAGCGGCTATTTATCATATTTCAACCGAAGAATTGGCAAAGATTACCTCGTCGAATTCACTTCGTATCTTTAAACGGTAATGAAACCAAAGATTTTACTAGTCTACACCGGAGGCACCATAGGAATGCGCAGGCACCCAGAAACGGGTAGCCTTGCACCGTTGAATTTCGATCGTTTACTAGATCGGGTAGGAGAGTTACGTCAACTAGATTGTGATATTCACCATGTTAGTGTTGCCGCTCCTAAAGATAGTTCAGAAATAGAAGCGGCAGATTGGATCGAAATTCGAGATTTGATTCTCACCAATGAAACTGATTACGATGGATTTGTAGTTCTTCATGGATCAGATACGATGAGTTACTCAGCCTCAGCCTTAAGTTTTTTGCTTTTAGGCTTAAATAAACCGGTAGTTTTTACGGGGTCTCAATTACCTATAGGGGATCTTAGAACCGACGCGAAAGAGAATTTAATTACTTCTGTACAAATAGCGAGTTTAAGGAGCACTAGTAATGAGCCTATACTAAGAGAGGTCGGATTGTATTTCGAGTATAAATTATATCGAGCGAATCGAAGTATTAAGTTAAGTGCTGAGCACTTCGAGGCTTTTAGTTCTCCAAACATGCAGCCCTTAATTACTGCTGGGGTGCACTTGGAATATGACACTCGAAACTTTATCCAAACAAGAGCTATTCCAGGTATTCGTTCACTGGCTAACATTCCTGCGTCTGTATATCTATTAAAGTTACATCCAAACATGTCTGAATGGGCTTTTCGTTTAGTAGAGCAAGCAGATGGAATTAAAACGGTAGTACTTGAAACCTTTGGTGCAGGCAATGCCATGAAATCTAAGCAGCTCGTTCAAATGCTCCAATATTGTCAAGAGAATGAAATTGCGGTTATAAACTGTACACAATGTGCTAAAGGCTCTGTTTCTATGGGAATGTACGAGGCAAGTAGCGGTTTTAAAAAGTTCGGAGTGTTAGATGGTGGAGATATGACTACCGAAGCTACGCTTGCTAAGGCGTTGGTTTTAGGAGCTCTCGATTTAGAGGTAGAAATCTTTAAAAAAATGCTCATTTCTT
>PZPI01000017.1 GCA_003045935.1 Bacteroidota bacterium
AGTCTGGATTCAGTCTACGAGCCGCTATCAACAATTTAGAAAACGTCTTTGCAACCTCTTCTGAACTAGTCTTTAAAGGTGCTAGACTTTTAACATCAAACTCAGCTTCAAACCAAGTATTACCCATATAATCTACCGCCTCACATTCAATATTTTTTGACGTGTCGGCTTCAAAGTAAAATCGCTGACCCAATTTTGTGGGCAGTGCGAACCCAATGGCTCCGTCTAGAACCCCATAGGCACCGCTGATGAGAAGTTTTCCTTTAGTGTGGTATTCTTTAATGGCCATCCCTTAGTTTAGTTAAGGCCTCTTTAACCGCCGAATTTGTTACCGTTTGTTCGCTGAACTGTTTACTTATGATTTGCTTTTCATGTTCATTAGCGCCTAGTGCACTAAGCAGATTTAAAAGATGCATTTTCATGTGCCCTTTTTGAATACCGGTGGTGACGAGAGAGTTTACAGCTGCAAAATTTTGTGCGAGACCCGCAACAGCCACAATTCGCATGAGTTCTTTCGCCGAGGGCTTGTCTAAAATCTCTAGGGATCTTTTTACGAGTGGATGTAAGGAGGTTAATCCGCCAACGGTTCCGAGCGCCAGAGGGATATCTAACCAGAAGTGAAGGGTATCCTTTTCAATTTTTGCTTGGCTAAGCGATCGGTATTTGCCGTCTCTTGATGCATAGGCATGGACTCCAGCCTCCACCGCTCTAAAATCATTACCCGTTGCGATAATTACGGCATCCACACCATTCATAATTCCTTTATTATGTGTTACTGCCCGATAAGGTTCTTCGCGCGCAATATTGACCGCTCTGACAAACTTCTTGGCATAGGATTGAGCATCTAGTTGGTTTACGCCTAATTGTTCAATAGGAGTGCTTACACTTGCGCGTACTAAGCAATTGGGTACGTAGTTGCTAAGTATACTCATTACCACTTCAGGTAGCTCATCTGCTTCGAAAGTTAAGGTTGCTGCGTTTGTAAAAGATTTAGCAAGCGTCTCTAAACAGGTGTTTATAAAATTAGCCCCCATTGCGTCAGCAGTTTCAAAACGCAGATCGATTTGATAATAGCCTTCAAGAGCATTTGTCTTATCGATAAGTTGTACACTTTGTATACCCCCTCCACGGCGCTCCATACTTTCGGTAATCGAGCTTAGTTCGTTTAAGAATCTAGAGGTATTCTCATCGAAAAAGCGATTCAATTTTTCAGTCGGTCCATAATAGTTCAGGTGTATTTGCCCTACTTTCTCTGTGCCTAAAACTTCTGTTTTGAATCCGCCTTTGGTGCTCCAAAATTTAGCCGCTTTACTTGCTGCCGCTACTACTGAACTCTCTTCAATGGCCATAGGAATGGTATACCATTTACCATCAATTAAGAAGTTAGGAGCTACTCCTAGTGGTAAGTAGTGATTGGTTAAAGTGTTTTCGATGAATTCATCGTGAATTTTCTGAACTTCAGGGTTTGAATGATTATAAGTCTCGAGGGTAGCTTTAAACGCACTCGGGTTTTCCCCATGGGTTTCGGCAACCCAATTGATCTTTTCAGCTTTGGTTAACTTTGAGAAACCTTCGATTTTCTTTGACATTCGGCTAATTTGAAAGCAAAGATAAGGATTAGGCTGAGCTTTAGTATTCGGTAAATATTTAGTAAACTTGATGGTTTATAGAGATCTACACGATGAAAAAATTCCTTTTTTCTGCCCTTGCAGTACTTGTTAGCAGTTTTTCTTACTCACAACAATCGATCACTCTTGAAGAAATATGGTCAGGAGCCTTTTCTACAGAAGGAATTGCGAACTTACGGTCTTTAAATTCAGGAGATGCCTATACAGTACTTGAATACAATGAAGGCAAGAGTCAGATTGTGAAATATCGTTATAGCGATATGCAATCTGAGGGGGTGCTTTTGAGTTCAGGTGATGCTATTCCTAGATTTAGCGGATACACCTTCAGCGATGATGAAAGCCGCGTGCTATTGGCGACTCAGCGCAAACCGATTTTCAGACGCTCATCAGAGGCTATTTACTATGTTTATGACTTCAAGGCCCAAGAACTTACCAAGGTGAGTGAATCTTTGATTCGAGTTCCTGGTTTTTCTCCAGATGGCTCAAAGTTGGCCTACACATTTGAAAACAATCTTTATGTCTTTGATATTGCTTCTAAGTCAAGTCGCCAACTTACTGAGGACGGAAAGTACGGATCAATCATTAATGGACACGCCGACTGGGTCTATGAAGAAGAATTTTCGTTGGTTAGAGCGCATCAGTGGAGCCCCGAAGGTACTCATCTCGCGTATTTAAAATTTGACGAAAGTCTGGTACCAGAGTTTTCGATGGATGTTTTTGGTACTGAGCTGTATCCGAGTCAATATCGTTTCAAATATCCAAAGGCGGGAGAAAATAACGCTATTGTAGAAGTACATGTGATTGACCTAGCTTCAGGAAACGATAGTCGCATTCCTCTTTCTCAAGACTACTACATACCGAGAATCCAGTTCATGAATCATAGTGAACACCTTTCGGTTCAGACGTTGAATCGTCATCAAAATCGTTTGATGTTATACAAAGTGAATATTAATAACCTTGAAGTGGCTACGCTACTCGAAGAAACAGATCAAGCTTATGTTGACTTAAACGATAACCTTACTTTCTTGCCAAAGGATGACTTCATTTGGACTAGCGAGCGCGATGGCTACAATCATCTTTACCTCTACAGTGCTGAAGGAAAATTGATTCGTCAAATTACAAGTGGTGAATTTGAGGTGACGAATTTTTATGGTTATGATCAAAAGAAGGATCGAATTTTCTATCAGTCTACCGAGCCTTCATCTATTGAACGTGCGATTTATAGAATTTCAACGAAAGGCAAATATAAAACCCGTTTAACGGCCCGTGCAGGAACGCATAATGCTCAGTTCTCTAAAGACTTTAAATATTTTATTGGCACCTATAGTAGCAGTACGACTCCCTATGAGTTTACTCTTCGCGACCCTAGAACGGGAAATGTTCTGAGTGTAATTAAAGACAATGCTGAACTTGCAGAGAAACTTAAAGGGTATGACATCGCTCCAAAGGAGTTCGGAACCCTGAATGTAGGTGCGAATCAGCTGAATATGTATATGATTCGTCCGAATGATTTTGATCCTTCTAAGAAGTATCCGTTACTCATGTTTCAATATTCGGGTCCTGGCTCACAACAGGTAGCTGACCAGTGGATGGGTACCAATGATTACTGGCATCAAATGTTGGCAAGTCAGGGCTATATTATCGCCTGTGTGGACGGGCGCGGAACGGGTTTTAAGGGAAGAGATTTCAAGAAATCAACCTACTTAAACCTCGTAAAATTTGAGACCGAGGATCAAATTGCTGCTGCTAAGAAACTATCTGAGCTTGATTATATCGATGAGACACGCACCGGTATTTGGGGATGGAGTTTTGGAGGTCATATGAGTACTAACGCGCTTCTCAAAGGAAACGATATCTTTGAAATGGCTATCGCTGTGGCTCCGGTTACAAGTTGGAGATTTTATGACACTATATACACTGAGCGTTTTTTACGTACCCCTGAAGAGAACCCAGGTGGATATGATAACGAGTCGCCCTTCAATTATCCCGAACTTTTAAAAGGCAAATACTTATTGGTTCATGGCAGTGGAGATGATAATGTACACGTTCAAAACTCAATGCGTATGATCGAGGCTCTAATTCAGGCCAACAAGCCTTTTGATTGGGCGATTTATCCCGACCGAAATCACGGAATTTACGGCGGAAACACTCGACTTCATCTGTACTCAAAAATGACCCAATTCATTAAAAACAACCTTTAATTATGCAGACTTCAGAGCCAACATTTTTAGGGCATCCTAAAGGATTATTTTACCTCTTCTTCGCTGAGTTATGGGAGCGTTTTAGCTTTTATGGTATGCGTGCGCTTCTCACCCTTTATATGGTGAATGTCATATTTGAAGCCCTAACGAACCGTGACTTTGCAACAGCAGCAGTATATTCTTCCTATGGCTCTTTAGTATATGCCGGTACGGTCATCGGAGGGCGTATTTCAGACAACCTTCTTGGCCTGCGTAAGTCTATATTCTTAGGAGGTGTTTTGATGGCCCTTGGGCATTTTGTTTTGGCTATCGAAAGCAATATTACCTTCTTCTTAGCCCTTTCATTGATCATTGTGGGAAATGCTTACTTTAAGCCCAATATTTCAACGTTTGTCGGATCATTATATTCGGATAAAGACCCGCGCAAGGATTCAGGATTTACCATATTCTACATGGGTATTAACATTGGTGGATGGGTAGCACCCCTTCTTTGCGGATGGCTTGCTGCCACATACGGATGGCATTACGGTTTCGGTCTTGCGGGAATCGGAATGCTAACTGGCCTCATCGTTTTCTATCGAGGAATAAAGTCTGGTGTTTTTGGCGATCAAGGATTGGCGCCAGATGATCAGGCACTTACCCAAAAGAAATTGGGGATTAGTCGAGAAAATTGGGTAACCATTTTGAGTGTTGTATCGGTTCCAGTTATGGCGTTGCTGCTGGCTTCCTATAGCCCAGTTCTTGGGGAAGACAATATTGTAAACCTCATTTTCAAAGGAGTAGGAGTACTTATATTGGCCTACTTGGGATACATACTCTATCAGGCCTCAGCAGACGAACGTAAGAAGCTGTTTGTGGCTATCCTGATTACCCTTTTCATGACGATCTTCTGGGGGTTTCACGAACTTTCAGGAAGTGTGATTACATTATTCTCTGCTAGAAACGTTGAGTTGACCTTTATGTCTGCCGCTCAAACAAATTCTTTGAATTCAATGTTTATCATTCTAATCGCATTTCCCATTTCGATGTTATGGACTTGGTTGTCTCGTCGAAATTTAAATCCTAGAACCCCTTATAAATTTGGAATGGGATTACTCTTTGCCGGTTCTAGTTTTTATGTGCTAGCTATCTCTGGTTTAAGCGCCAACGATCAAGGATTAGTTCCTTTTAGTTACCTACTTCTCATGTACTTATTACTTTCTATCGGAGAGTTATTCATGTCACCCGTTGGGCTTTCGAAAATCACCTCACTTTCACCTAAGCGCATCGTAGCTTTTATGATGGGAGTATGGTTCTTATCCTCAGCATTTGCTTTTCAGGTGGTAGGTTTTATTGGTAAAAAACTATCGGTTGAGGGTGATTCTGCGGCTGCAGGTGGATTACAAACCCTTGATCTATACACCGATGGCTTTATGCTTATCGCTCAGTATTCCCTAGGTGCAGGTGTATTAGTACTCCTTTTCTCTCCGCTTATGAAGCGTCTTATGGGCGATGTACACTAGTAAAGCTAATGTCAAATAAAGACAGATAACTTCGGGTAGCTCTAAACAAACTTGGATTTGCTGAGGAGTTATACGATAGAGACTTATAAATAAACTGGTCAATAGATTATTTATTATTTGTCCTACGGGTGCAATTAGACCTATGACACCGATGAGCATCACCAATGGTAATACTGCGCTAGCGATGATCGACAGCGGCAGCGCAAGAAGGGATAATTCTTCAAAATAAAACCCTAGAATTGGACTAACTGCTAGCTGCGCTGAGAATGAAATTGTTATTAATTGAGCACATTTTTTAAGTGGTTGAGGTAAATCGAATTGATCTAAGAAATAGAGACCAACGAAGATTCCTAAAACTGCTGTAAAGCTTAATTGAAAACCTACATCGAAGACCCAGTAGGGCTTTATCATTAGGCAAATGAGTGCAGTAGCGATAAGCAGCTGCCATCGATTGATCGATCTTTTAAGTAATATGCCTAATTCGTAAAGAATAATGAAGATTAGCGCTCTAACAACCGACACGCTAAGACCTGTAAGTAGCGCATAAGCAATACTTAGCGTCATGCGAAACCCTCTTCTAAATATAAAGGGAAGAACTAGACTTATTAGATTAAAGAATAGATAACAGAATCCGAAATGCATTCCAGAGATAGCCAAAATATGAGAAAGGCCAAGCTGCTGAAATGTTGTTTTTATTTCTAGGGCTAACGCAGATCGGTCTCCTAAGATCAATGCCCTATAAAATCCTACAAGAACGGGGGAAAATCCCATCTCTTCCCATTGTTTTGACGTACTATTTCTAAGTGAAGAGACCCATCGAATAGGGAAATGAAATCCTTTTTCGGTTAGTTTTTGCCAGTTAGCCAGCTTATTGTGATTGACAAAAAGTACAAGCTGGTCATTGAACCCCTTTTTAGGAAGTTCTTTAATAAGGTAATAGGATTGGTCGATGGGGTCTTTGCTATAGACCTTAAAGTCACCACCTCTCCATCTAGCTTTATAGCGTAAGTGTTCTCGGGTATGGCCTTCAAAAGATTCGATTATAATGATGAGCGGTTTCCCCGCAGTTATTTCCTCTTTTGAATGAAAAGTAAGGGTGAGGTAAGCGGATAATATTGCTATAAAACACCCCATCGCAAATTCTTCGAGATATACCGAGGTATATTGAGTGCTAAGGAGCCAACTGCAAATGGCAATCAGTACAATAAAAATAGAAGGTGAGTAGTAGTCGCTGAGTAAAATCCCGCTAATCCAATAGGTCAGAAGCCTGACCGAGAAGTTTGCGGGTGTTTGCATAAATTGCTTTGGCAGTTCTTTCACTAGCTCCTGAGTCTCCAAGGGCTTTCACTAACTCATTATAATCTTGGGTCATACGTTCTCGAACGGTTCTATCAAGGAGTTTACTTATTGCAGTCTTTATTTTCTTTGGGTTACACTCATTTTGAATAAGCTCTTGAACTGCTGTTCGGTCAAGAATGAGATTTACAAGAGATATATATTTCAAGGTAACTATGCGCTTTCCGATTGCATAGGAGATGGGGCTGGTTTTGTAAACCACCACCTGAGGAGTGCCTATTAATGCGGTCTCTAGAGTTGCAGTGCCGCTGGTTACAACTGCTAAATGGGCTACTCGAAGAAGTTGTTGGGTCTTTCCGAAAATGATTTTCGATCCGTTTAAGTAGGGCTCATAAAAAGACAGCGTTTGAGAGGGAGCTCCAGCAACGACAATATCAAAATCAGTAAAGTCCTTAGTGGCCTTTATTAGCTCGGGTAATATTCTGCTGATTTCTTGTTTTCGACTGCCTGGTAATAATGCGATAATCTTTCGATCACCGAGCTGGTTATCACCTAGAAATTGATTCGTGTCTACCTCACGGTTACTCGCCATTGCATCTATGAGCGGATGCCCTACAAAGTTAGCCTCGTAATGGTACTTACGATAGAACTCGAGCTCAAAGGGTAAAGTAACGTAAAGATGATCGACATAGGCTCGAATCTTTTCAACTCTACTTGATCGTGATGCCCAAACTTGTGGTGCAATGTAGTAGTGAATCATAATGCCTTGCTCGTGTGCCCATTTTGCGATTCTCAAGTTAAACCCTGAAAAATCTATTAGAACAACGGCCGTCGGGTCAAAGGTTTGTATGTCCTTTTTGATAAAGTCAAAGGTTCTTCGAATGGTGCCGAAATTTTGAAGTACTTCAACAAATCCCATAAAACTCATTTCTGAGTAATGCTTTGAGAGTATGGCTCCAGCCTCTTTCATGGCCTCACCCCCCATAGCTCTAAAGTCGGCATCGTTATCGATAAGCTTTAGCGCCTTAATTAGGTTAGATGCATGTAAATCTCCGGAGGCTTCTCCTGCGATGAGGTAGTACTTCATTGGGCAGTTTGATTACAAGATACGATAAGCTTCTGCAATCTAATTTCAGTCTAATGGATTTTCCAGGAATTGATATGGGCCATACTGTGATGTGCCGTAAGATCGAAATGGGTAGGCACAATAGAAACATAGCCATCTTTAAGGGCTGCGATGTCTGTGTCTTCTCCTTCGTCTAAAAGGATAAAATCTCCGGTAAGCCAATAGTACTCTTTTCCTGTTGGGCTAACCCTTTTGTCAAAGCGCTCTTTCCAATTAGCTTTGGCTTGTCGGCAAACTCTCATTCCTTTCACGGCTGCGCCATCTGTTTTAGGAATATTCACATTGAGAACCGTTCCGCTAGGAATTCCTTTGTCTAAAGCCTCTTTCACAAGGGTTTGAACCACGCTTTTACAAGCCTCGAAATTAGCACCCCAAGAGTAGTCTAAAAGTGAAAATCCTATGGCTGGTATCCCTTCTACACCCGCTTCAATCGCTGCACTCATAGTTCCAGAATAGATCACATTGATAGAAGAATTTGCTCCGTGATTGATTCCAGAAACTACTAGGTCAGGTTGACGATCGAGAATTTCATGTAACGCAAGTTTAACGCAGTCAGCAGGAGTTCCACTGGTAGAGTAAGCCTGTAATCCCTTATATGCACCATCTAAATCGATTCGGTGTACCTCTAGTGTACTGTCTATAGTAATAGCATGCCCCATGCCTGATTGTGGACTGTCAGGAGCGACTACTACCACTTCTGCAATCTCTTTTACAAATTCGATGAGATGATTGATGCCGGGGGCGTTATATCCATCATCATTAGTAACTAAAATGAGTGGTCGCTTCACAATGCGTTAATTTTTAGCCAAATGTAACAAGAATCGTAAGGCTGAACAGGCTCAATTTGCGTAAATTAGTAATGAATTACGACCAAAATAGCGATAATGAAGAAGAAATTTGGTTTGGGCTTACTCGTCCTACTCCTTGGCTTTGCCTCTTGCAGTTTTACTGAAAATCACAGCTTTGAAACAGATAATAAGGATAAACTCCTTATCGATTTAATCACTTACGTGTTAGAGAAGGGACATTACAGTCCTAAAGATTTAGATGATCAATTTTCGGCAGAGGCCTTTGATCGTTTCATTGAAGGGATGGATCCACTTAAGCGCTACTTCTTAGCGTCAGACATTGAATCTTTCGAAAAATACCGTCTGAGTATAGATGATCAGCTGATTAATAAGGAATTGGTATTTTTTGATGAAGTCTATGCATTACTTGTTAAGCGTATTGAAGAAGCTGAGGCCAGATACGAGCGATTACTTTCTGACTCTTTTGATCTTTCTTCTCCTTCGGTAGTTGAAATCGACTATGATAAAATGCCTTTCGTAATTACCAAAGCTGAACTCGAAGATCGTTGGTTACAACAACTAACTATTAGTCTTTTACCTGTGATGGATGCTCAACTAGAGAAACATGCTCGTGAGAACAAGGTTGAGGTAGATGCCATTGAGAAATCTGTTCTTAATGAGCTGCAAGAAAAGGCGAGAGAAGAGTTGAAGCGCACCTTTTACGAGTATTTTCATTTCATCGGGGAGTTAGATCGTGAAGATTACTTTTCAACCTACATCAATGCTGTGGTTGAAACCTTTGATCCGCACACTTATTATTTTGCTCCTACTGATAAGGATCGTTTTGACATTGCCATGTCAGGTAAATTCGAAGGAATTGGAGCTCGTTTGCAGAAAAAACCCGAGGGAACCACAGTGGTAGAGATTATTTCAGGAGGACCTGTATGGAGAGCAAAGGCTCTTGAGGTAGGTGATGAATTGCTCAAAGTGAGACAAGAAGAAGGCGAAGCAGTAGATATTTCTGGTATGCGACTAGATGATGCTATTGAGCTAATTAAAGGGCCGAAAGGCACTACTGTTCATTTGACTGTGAAGCACACTACCGGTGTGGTTGAAGAAATTTCAGTGATTCGCGATGTCGTTGAACTTGAAGAGAGTTATGCAAAGTCAGTAAGAATTTCGGATGAAGAATCTGAGTTTGGACTTATTCATCTTCCTAAGTTTTACGTTGATTTTGAAGATTATAATCAGCGTAATGCAGCCATCGATGTTAAAGCTGAACTTGAGCGATTACAAGCAGAGGGCGTTGAGGGCGTTGTTCTAGATCTGCGAGATAATGGTGGCGGATCTTTACAAACGGTAGTTGATATGGCTGGATACTTTATTGACCAAGGGCCAGTGGTTCAGGTTCGAACAGCTGGAGATCGCAGGGAGGTTCAAGAAGATCCTGAAAAAGGTATTCTGTATGATGGACCACTAGTGGTTCTTGTCAACGAACTTTCGGCTTCTGCCTCAGAGATTTTAGCTGCAGCTCTACAAGATTATGGTAGAGCGGTGATTATCGGTAGCGAACGCACCTATGGCAAAGGAACTGTTCAGAATGTAATACCACTCTCAAATATTATCCGGTCAAATGAACTGGGTGATTTAGGAGCATTAAAAATTACTACTCAAAAGTTTTATCGAGTAAGTGGAGGCTCTACCCAATTAAATGGTGTGGCTTCGGATATTGTTCTACCCGATCGTTACAGCTATATTGATGTTGGCGAGCGAGATCAAGATAATCCACTTTCTTGGGATCGAATTGAAACGGCCAATTTTACTCCATGGCATAAACAAATCGATTTCGAACGCATTTTGAAAAATAGTCAAGAACGATTAGATGCCAATGAATATGTTAAGTTACTAGATGAAGAGGCTCGTTGGATCAGTGAGCAAAGAGAAGACGATACCGCTTATTTAGATCTTAAATCGTATCGAAAGAATAAAGAGGACCTAAAAAAGAAGTCTAAAGAATTTGAAGCACTTGATAAATACGATACAAGGCTGAAATTTAGCTCTTTACCCTATGAGCAAAGCCTTTTCACAAAGGATTCTATTCTTAGGGAGAAACGTGATCGTTGGCATAAAGAACTCGCTAGAGATGTATACTTAGAAGAGGCTATAGCAGTACTTAAAGATTTAAAGCGCTACACTTATAATCGTCCGAACCCTATCAAAGGATAGTTAGTCGAAGTGCGTTTTCAAACGATTCGCATCCATCTTTAAAAAGATGTAGCACATCAAGCAGAAAAATAAAAGACTTGATCCTCCGTAACTAAAAAAGGGGAGAGGTATCCCTATAGTAGGTAATATACCCAACACCATTCCTATATTTATGCTAAAGTGAATAAAGAGTATAGAGGTGATACCATAACCGTAGATTCTATGAAAAGCCTTCTTCTGGCGATCTGCGAGATAAATAAATCGCAGTAAAAGAGCTACAAAGGCAAGAATGACTAGGGTACTAGTAATAAATCCCCATTCTTCCCCCACTGAACTAAAAATATAATCGGAGTGTTGTGCAGGTACAAAATCTCCTTTGGTTCTAGTTCCTTCGAGAAAGCCTTTCCCTGACCACCTGCCCGATGCAATGGCTTGTTTCGCTTGGTAGGTGTTGTATCCGATACTTTGTTGAATGTTTAATAATCGGTCTTCGTTGGTTTCTAGGTTTAACCATAGTGAGAACCGATCTCTATGGTGTTGTTTGAATACCGAGTTATATACCCAGGTAGTTGAAGCTATAATGGCAAACAATATGACCGGATAAGAAATATTAAACCACAGGGGTGTTTTTAACCGTTTAGGCTTTAACCATAGATAGCTTAAATAAAAAGTGAGTACTCCAATGAAGGTGTAGGTCAATCCAAATTTTAATGTAGCAGCAAAAGCAAGGATAAATGAAACTACGAAGGTTAAATAATAGAGGGGTAACCCCTCTCTAAATAAGACAAGAAAAAGCGAAAAAAATACGAGTGCACTCCCCGGATCAGGTTGAGCGATGACTAGCATTGATGGCAAAACAAGGAGTAATACGGCATAGCCCTGGTGCACACTATATCTTAGATTTACTTGAGTGTCACTAAGGTATTTTGCAAGCGCCAAGGCAACGATCATTTTCATCAATTCTGAGGGCTGAAAATTAAAAGGTCCTAAGTCGTACCAAGAGGTTGCTCCAGCGATGGTCTTTCCAAAGAAGAATAGGCCTAATAATAGGGTAAGACCAATAAGATAGAATACACTTGAGAATCGTTCAATAAATTGATCAGGTATAAAACTGTAGAGAATGACTACAATTAGACTTAAAATGGCAAAAAACATTTGCTTGCCATAGAAAGTGCCTAGGTCGAGTAAGGGGCCAGACAAATCATTTCCTACAGTGGTACTATAGATATTTACCCATCCGAATCCGGTTAAAAAAAGCAATAGAAATATGCTGATCCAGTCGAGTCTAAAAATTAATAGATTACCACGCATATTCGTTGATTTCAAAGGCTTGTCCGCTCGTTGGTTTAGCGTACTCTTTGGCCAAGGTCTTCTCTAGCATTCGCTTTTCTAAATCCACTCGACTGATTTCACCTTTCAGGTATTTTTCGATCATGAGGGAGGCAATGTGCCCTGCGTATCTGTTCCCGTAATAACCATGTTCAATATATACTGCAATAGCTATTTTAGGATCTTCGACAGGGGCAAAAGCGACAAAAACCGAGTGGTCAGTGAGCTGAACCTTCTCTCCATCGATACGAGTGTAGTTTTCAACAGTACCTGTCTTTCCAGCTATACGTATTCCAGGTATCTGTAAGAATCGAGCAGTCCCCGAGGTATAAACGGCTTCCATACCCTTCATTACAGGCTCAAAATGCTTTTCATCGATGGTGGTGTAACGCTTCTCTCTAAATTTATAATCAATATTATTTTCTCCTTCTACCTCCTTCAAAAGATGTGGAGTAATAAAATATCCACGATTTGCAATAGCCGCGGTCATATTGGCTAACTGAAGGGGAGTTGCTGCAACTTCTCCCTGACCGATAGCATTTGAAATCACGAACGTTGAAACCCATCGATTCCTTCCATAGGCGCGATCATAAAATTCGGTAGATGGAATTCTCCCCGGAGCCCCAGTGGGGAGGTCTGTTCCTAGAAAGTCGCCAAGCCCGAAACTTTTCATATGTGCTTCCCAAGTGTTATGGGCCTCAGCAGTAGTTTCGAATTTTCGATAGAATGACCTAAAACTTTCGGCAAAATAAGCGTTGCAGGAGTGAAGTAATCCTAAATTCAAATCGCGTACACCACCACCACAGTGGCACCCTCTTTTTACTCCAGCTACGTAAAAACCTTCATCGCAAGTATAAGTTGTTCTAGTGTTTATGGCACCTTCTTGTAATGCCACAAGTGCATTAAGCGCTTTGAATGGGGATCCTGGAGAGGGTTGGGCCAGAATTGATCGGTCCCAAGTAGGCCTTGAGAGGCTGTCGTAATACATTGCGGTATAGTTAACCGAGCGTTGTCGACCCACAAGGAGTGAAGGGTCATAGGTAGGGCCGCTGATCATACTTAGGATTTCTCCAGTCTTGGGTTCGATGGCAACTATACCTCCTCGTTTTCCGTTCATTAGACGCTCACCATATTCTTGAAGCATCTTGTCAATTGTAATATTAATATTCTTACCCATTTCTGGAAGACTATCTAGGCTTCCCTCTTTGTAGGGACCGATTACTCGATTAAATCGATCTTTTTGCAAATAACTGACCCCTTTTTTTCCGCGTAATACTTCTTCATATTGTCGTTCTAATCCTGTTCTTCCGATATTTTCTCCGGGGATGTAGTAATCGTTTCTGCGCACATCGTCGGTATTTACTTCACTGATATAACCGAGTAGGTGGGCTGCGCTAGTGGTGTAATAATCTCTTAATGATTTCTTGCGGATGAAGAATCCCTGAAAGCGACGAAGTTTTTCTTGAAGCGCTGCATAACTCTCTTTAGAGAGGTTGGCTACAAGCACAGAGGGTAGTCTTGTCGAGTACCTACTCGCTCTTGCCATTTTATCGATGAATTCTTCCTTTTCTAAATCTAGGAGTTTTAAGAATTCTAAGGTGTCTAGTGAGGCCACTTCTCGAGGCGTGACCATAACATCATAGGCTGGTTGATTGCCAACGAGTAGATTTCCGTTCCTGTCATAAATAAATCCTCTTTCAGGGTAGATGTAGTTCTTGGTTATGGCTGGATCTGACTCTACAATGTTAGACTCCTCATAAAATAACTGCAAACTTACGAGCTTGCCAATGAAGAGTAAGCCGACAATGATTATAACTAGCGAATAAAAAAATCGCGACATAGAGGGTTAGCGCTTTTGCAATGAAAACAATTGAATCAGTAGCCATCCGACCAAAAAACTAAGTGGCAAATGAATAACCAATTGCTTCAAAATTACAAAAGCACGGCTTAGTTCGAAGACTTCAGCGGTGAAGAAAATGAAATGATGTGTTAACAGCAGTAAAAAAAGAAAATAACTGTGTTGCCCTAAATTGCCCTGAAGCTTACTGTCATTGTAATATTCGACGCTAATACCATAAGCTAATCGCAAGAATGAAGGTCTAAAATAGGCCGCCACGGTCATGGCTACGGCATTGAGGGCAAGGGTGTCTGCAAAGCTATCCGCTACTAATCCTAGTAAGAACGATAAGAAGATGCTTAAGGAATAATCGCTGTCGGTCGGATAGGTAAATAAGAATAGCGCCAGAAGCATTGGCTGAGCAACGCCAAAGAGTTCGATACCACTAAATACCAGTACCTGGAGTAATAGTACCCAGATAAAATGCCATAAGAGTCTTAGACCACTAGAATTCATTCGTTTGATTTTCAAGTGAAACCTGTTCCTCTTTCAAGGTGTTTTTTATGACATAGACCTGATCTAGATTAGACATGTCATTGAAAAGTCGTATTTCAGCTTTATAAAAACTACTATTGTTCGGAATACTGTAGGCGCTTACTTGCCCGATTGGTATCCCTGCAGGGAAAACACTAGACATACCTCCGGTTACAATGGTGTCTCCAATTTGAATATTTGAAATTTTCGGAAGATCAACTAAAGTGCAACGATCAATGTTTTTTGCATCCCATATAAGTGAACCAAAATGTTTCGTATTTTTTAATGCAGCATTGATGCTAAGATCTTTATGAAGTAGTGATATCACAGTTGAAAAATGATCGCTGGTTTGTTCAATGACACCTACTACCCCCTTATCTGAAATCACTCCCATATCTTGAATAATTCCTTCGTAAGCTCCTTTGTTTAGAGTGATTAGATTTTTTTCACGAATAACACTGTTTTTGATCACTTTTGCAGAGCTCACCACATACTGCTTTAAGGTATCTGCGTTTCCAAATTTCCCCTCTATAAGCGCCTTTTCAAATTGTGATTGATAAAGCGCTTCACGTAGTTGAGCATTTTCTTCAGATAAACGCCTGTTTACCTGCTTTAGATCGAAGTAATCTACTAGGTTCTCTTTCAGTTGATAGATACTTCCAGAAACTTTACTCGAAGAACTCAGCCACTTAGCTCGCTGCGGCGTCTCCGCTGTAACGGTGAGTCCAAGCCCAATGGCAAATAATAAAAGGGTGAGTACCTCTGCACGCCTATTGATCAATAAGGCCAGCAGTTTCTCCATTATTGGATTAATACTGTTTTATAAGTCTCTAGATGTTTAAGTGCAGTTCCTGTACCACGTACAACTGCTCTAAGTGGATCTTCAGAAATATAAACCGGTAAGTCGGTTTTGGCAGAGAGACGTTGATCTAATCCTCTAAGAAGTGCACCACCACCGGCAAGATAAATTCCTGAATTATAAATATCTGAAGCCAGTTCTGGTGGGGTTTGAGATAGTGTTTCCATTACGGCTTCCTCGATACGAACAATAGATTTATCTAACGCCTTGGCCACTTCTCGATATCCGATAACGATCTGTTTCGGTTTTCCAGAAAGTAAATCACGACCTTGAATCTCTAGGTTTTCTGGTGGATTATCTAGCTCGTCAGTCGCTGAACCACATTCGATTTTAATCTTTTCAGCAGTTCGCTCACCAATAAACAAGTTGTGTTGTGTACGCATATAGTTGATGATGTCGTTAGTAAACACATCACCAGCAATTTTAACCGAGCGATCCACAACAATACCGCCAAGAGCAATCACCGCAATTTCGGTAGTACCTCCACCAATGTCAACGATCATATTACCTTTAGGTTTCATGATATCCAGACCAATACCAATAGCGGCCGCCATCGGCTCATGGATCAGATAGACCTCTTTTCCATTTACTCGTTCTGCAGACTCCTTAACCGCTCGCATCTCAACCTCTGTAATTCCAGAAGGAATACAAATGACCATGCGAAGCGAAGGCGGAAATAGTCTTTTCTTTAGAGCAGGTACACTTTTAATCAGCATCCCAACCATCTTTTCAGAAGCGTCAAAGTCTGCAATAACTCCATCTTTTAAGGGTCGAATCGTTTTAATATTCTCATGGGTTTTACCCTGCATGAGGTTAGCCTCTTGACCAACGGCAACAATTTTACCTGTCACTCTATCGCGGGCTACAATTGAAGGGCTATCAACTACCACCTTACCATTGTGAATGATCAGTGTATTAGCTGTTCCAAGGTCAATTGCTATCTCTTCGGTTAAAAAATCAAAAAAGGCCATAGTTTACGCTTGCTGTAGATGCATTCGAATGTACGAAAATTAATGTTTGAAATGACGAGTACCTGTCATTACCATTGACATTCCTGCTCCGTCACAGTATTCAATACTTAATTCATCTTTAATCGAACCTCCAGGCTGAATTACCGATACAATTCCTGCATGATCTCCAATCTCAACACAGTCGGGGAAGGGGAAGAATGCATCTGAGGCCATTACCGAACCTTTTAAATCAAAATCGAAACTCTTGGCTTTGTGAATGGCCTGATTAAGAGCATCAACTCTTGAGGTTTGTCCGGTCCCGCTAGCGATTAGCTGTTTATTCTTAGCGATAACAATGGTATTCGATTTGGTGTGTTTGCAAATTTTCGATGCAAACAGAAGGTCTTCAGTTTCGGCTGTTGTTGGAGCTTTTTTGGTAACCACCTTTAGGTCTTCTGCAAGATCTGTTTTTGAATCGCGATCTTGCACTAAATATCCGTTAATAGCAGTTCGTACCTGGCTCTCCGGTAGATTCCAGTGTTTTTGGCGAAGTAAGATTCGATTTTTCTTTACGCTGAGTATTGCCTGGGCTTCTTCTTCAAATGAAGGAGCGATAACTACTTCGCAGAATAGAGATTGAATTTCTTTTGCAGTGGCTACATCAATCGTTTTGTTGGCGATAAGAATGCCCCCAAATGCAGATACTGGGTCTGCAGCGAGTGCATCGCGATAAGCTTCGACTAGAGATTCTCTAGAAGCTAATCCGCAAGCGTTGTTGTGCTTAAGGATGGCAAACGTTGGCTCGTTATCTTTAAACTCACTCATTAGTGTAAGCGCAGCATCGACGTCTAGTAAATTATTGTACGACAGTTCTTTTCCGTGTAATTGGTCAAATAAATCACCAAAATCACCAAAGAAGTAGCCTTTTTGGTGTGGATTTTCTCCGTATCGAAGCACCTTAGCCTCATTTGAACTCAAACGCAACGCAGGTAGCTCTTCTTTACTATTGAAATAATTAAAAATTGCAGTGTCATAGTGGGATGAAGTCGCGAAAGACTTAGCTGCAAATTTTTGACGGTCGGCGATGTCAGTCGCTCCCTGCTTCTCTTCAAGAAGATTAAGAAGTGAGGCGTATTGGTTTACTGATGAGATACATACTACATCGTTAAAGTTCTTTGCTGCTGCGCGTATCAATGAAATACCTCCGATATCAATTTTTTCAATAATCGCCTGGTGACTTCCACCATCAGCTACGGTTTTCTCAAAAGGGTACAAGTCAACAATTACTAGGTCGATTTGAGGGATTTTAAATTCTTGAAGCGTTTTCTGATCTTCTATCTCCTCACTTCGGTTAAGAATTCCTCCAAAAATCTTCGGGTGAAGGGTCTTCACTCGTCCTCCAAAAATCGAAGGGTAGTCTGTAATGGTCTCAACGGCAATTACGTCAATCCCCAAATCTTTAATGAATTTTTCGGTGCCCCCAGTCGAATAGAGAACAACTCCAAGGTCATTCAATTTCTTTACAATGGGTTCAAGACCCTCTTTGTGAAAGACAGATATTAAGGCGGATTGGATGGTTTTCGTTGAGTTCATAATTATACTATTTCTGCTACTTTTTGATTGACGAATTCTAGAAGTTTTACATCCTCTTCTGTGAAAGGATCTGGAGTGTGCGAGTCGATGTCTATTTGACCGATGTTCTTACCATTTTTAAAAAGTGGAATAACGATCTCTGACTTTACCGTTAGACTGCATGCGATATAATTGTCTTGCGCACTAACATCAGGTACGATAAAGTTTTGATTCGATAGGGCAACTTGTCCACAGATTCCTTTTCCGAATGGGATTGTAGTATGATCAGTAGGTTCTCCCGCAAATGCTCGGAGTTTCAAAGTTTGAGTTGCATCTTCGTGAAAATAGAAACCTACCCAGTCATAGTGCGCTAGGCTTGATCGCAACAATTCACAAATTTGCTCTAGACGTTCTCCTACCGATAAGGCTTCATTGTCAACCAATTGAGAAACGGTATTTTGGAGTGCTTGCATTACCTTTGTATTAAACTACAAAAGTAGAATAACCTCTCATTTTTACCAATGAAACAGATCTTTTATATCGACGGAATTACTTGCATGTCCTGCGTATCAAAGCTCAAAGAGTTTTATGCCGAAAAGCAAGGAGTAACTGAAGTCGAGATTGAAAAAGAAAGTGGTAAGGTTACTTTGTCTGCTAACCAAAAGCTTCCTGAAGCTACACTCTCAGAGGGTTTAGCTGAAAAATACACGTTAAAGGCATTGCCTGTCTTTTCAGAAAATGTGGATGTGTCGAAATGGAAGCAATTGTTTCCGTTATTTCTGATAGGTGCCTATCTATTTGCTTTTAGCGGATATCGCTGGGCGACCTCAAGTCTTGAAGATGCTATGCTAGATTTTATGGGAGGCTTCTTCTTGGTGTTTAGTTTTTTCAAATTTCTTGACTTGAAAGGTTTTGCGCCTTCGTTCGCTATGTATGATCTCATCGCTAAAAAGTTACCGTTCTATGGAAAAGTCTACCCATTTTTAGAAGTCGTCCTCGGAGCACTTTTCATCACTCGATTTGAGGTTCAGATATTATTGTATATCACCTTAGTGATCTTGGGGTCAACCACTCTCGGTGTTATTCGTTCTTTGCTTGATAAGAGGAAAATTCAGTGTGCCTGTTTGGGTACGGCACTAAAGCTTCCAATGACTGAAGCAACGTTCATTGAAAATGCAGTCATGCTTGCGATGACCTTCTACATGTTATTCTAAGGATAGTTAGATAACTATAAAAGAAAAGCCCCCAAATTTGGGGGCTTTTTTATGGGTAAGATGTAGAAACTTACATCATGCCTGGCATTCCGCCACCCATTGGTGGTGCTGCTGGCGCATCTTCTTTGATATCAATAAGTGCGCATTCTGTGGTTAGAATCATACCTGATACCGATGCAGCATTCTCTAATGCGACACGAGTGACTTTCTTAGGGTCGATAATTCCAGCTTCAAGCATATTCACATATTGATCGGTTTTTGCATCATATCCGAAGTCGTCCTTACCTTCAATAACTTTAGATACTACTACTGAACCTTCTCCGCCTGCGTTTTCTACGATGGTTCGTAGTGGGGCTTCAATAGCACGCTCAACGATTTGGATTCCGGTTTTTTCGTCTGCATTCGTTGTTTCGATGCTTGAAAGGACTGATTTTGCACGAACTAGTGCAACACCTCCACCGGCAACAATACCTTCTTCAACTGCAGCACGTGTTGCGTGAAGTGCATCATCTACACGGTCTTTCTTCTCTTTCATTTCAACCTCTGAAGCAGCTCCCACATAAAGAACAGCAACACCTCCTGCTAACTTAGCAAGACGCTCTTGTAGTTTCTCTTTGTCGTAATCAGAAGTGGTGGTCTCGATTTGAGCTTTGATTTGGTTGACACGAGCAGTAATGTCATCTGCATTACCAGCACCATTTACGATGGTAGTGTTGTCCTTATCAATGCTTACTTTCTCTGCAGTACCTAACATATCGATAGTCGCATTGTCAAGGCTAAATCCGCGCTCTTCAGCGATTACTGTACCACCTGTTAAGATGGCGATATCCTCAAGCATTGCCTTACGACGATCTCCAAATCCTGGAGCTTTAACTGCAGCAATACGAAGTGATCCGCGAAGTTTGTTAACTACTAAAGTAGCAAGAGCCTCACCGTCTACATCTTCAGCGATAATTAAAAGGGGCTTACCACTTTGAGCAACTGGCTCAAGAACGGGTAATAAGTCTTTCATTGCTGAAATCTTCTTGTCGTAAAGAAGGATGTATGGGCTTTCAAGCTCAGTAGTCATTTTCTCTGAATCGGTAACAAAGTAAGGAGATAGGTATCCGCGATCGAACTGCATACCTTCTACTACATCTACATACGTATCTGTACCTTTCGCTTCTTCAACAGTGATTACTCCCTCTTTACCTACTTTTTCGAAGGCTTGAGCGATTAGATCACCAATCGTTCCGTCATTATTTGCAGAAATAGCAGCTACCTGCTTGATTTTGTCCGTTGAATCACCAACAGTTTTTGATTGTTTGTGAAGATCTACTACTAGGGCTTCAACCGCCTTGTCAATACCTCTTTTTAGATCCATCGGGTTAGCACCTGCTGCTACGTTCTTTAAACCTTCTTTTACGATGGCTTGTGCAAGTACAGTAGCTGTAGTAGTACCGTCACCCGCAAGATCGTTAGTTTTAGAAGCTACTTCTTTAACCATTTGTGCTCCCATGTTTTCAAGAGCATCTGTTAACTCAACTTCTTTTGCAACGCTAACACCATCTTTAGTTACCGATGGGCCACCAAAAGATTTTGAAATGATTACGTTTCTTCCTTTCGGGCCAAGCGTTACCTTAACCGCATTTGCTAATGCATCGACACCTCTTTTTAGGCCGTCTCTTGCTTCAATGTCAAATTTGATATCCTTTGCCATAATTTTTCGAATTAGATAATTGCTAAAATGTCACTTTCACGCATCATGAGGTACTCAGTTCCCTCAAGCTTTAACTCAGTTCCTGCGTATTTCCCGTAAAGAACTGTGTCACCTACCTTAACTGTAAGTGGCTCGTCCTTAGTTCCAGGACCAACAGCTACAACAGTACCTTTTTGAGGCTTCTCTTTTGCTGTGTCTGGAATGATAATACCAGAGGCTGTCTTAGTCTCAGCCTCTAAGGGCTCAACTAGAACCCTGTCAGCTAATGGTTTAATAGTTGGATTTGACATAATATGTTTGTTTTAAAAGTTTTTCGATTTCTTAGACGACGAAAATGATGCCAAAGGATAAAAACTGACAAGCTGTAATAAAAAATGCCAACTTGTCTGACAAGCTGGCATTTGTATTTTTCGGATTGTGGAATCTTACTCCTCGTTCTCTGTTGAGGTTGCAGGAATTTCTACCGCTGCTGGAGCAACTTCTTCAATAATCGTTTCACTACCGTCTAAAACTTTAGAATCATTTTGAGCGAATCCGCTTCTTAATGAAACATTTGATAAAAGTATGAGGGCTACTAGAAGAATAGCTAATGTCCAAGTTGTTTTGTCTAGAAAATCGTTGGTGTTTTTAACACCACCTACTACTTGTGTACTACCTCCAAAGCTAGAAGAGAGTCCTCCGCCTTTTGGATTTTGAACCATTATTACCAACGTAAGCAGTAACGAAACCGCGATGATTAGAATTAGGAATAGGCTAAATGTGCTCATAATTTTTTACTTAATCCTTGGCTTTAAGGGCCTTGGCATTTTTAATTTGGTTGGCAAAGAAACTACTTTTTTCTGGATATTTCAAAGAAAGCGCCTTGTAGGCTTTAATTGCTTTCCCGTATTTTTTTTGGTTGAATAAAAGTTG
>PZPI01000107.1 GCA_003045935.1 Bacteroidota bacterium
TGGTTGGCAAAGAAACTACATTTTTCTGGATATTTCAAAGAAAGCGCCTTGTAGGCTTTAATCGCTTTCCCGTATTTTTTTTGGTTGAATAAAAGTTGTGCTAAAGTCTCTGTAACGATATCCTCGAGCTCAAACTTGTTTTCGTAATTGACTTGAGATTCTGCCTCGCCACTTACTGCTTTTATTTTAGGCTTACTTTCAATGAACTGATCGAGTAGTGCAAACCTTCGTTCTTGTTCATTTGTGCTAACACCACCAACAAGGTCAACGGTCTGTCCACTAACCATCAGTTTCATCCAGTCAGCAAAAGATTTTTGGACGCTGGTTTCTGAAGACTCTACAGATCCTTCGAGTTCGAAGCTCGGCCTTTCAACTATCGGAATTTGAGGGCTAGGCACTACTTCTTGAAGTTCAATCTCAAAAGTTTGTTTTACATGGGTTAACGCGTGGGCAACTCTATTTTCTCTGGGTTTAACACCTGCTAATTCAACTTCTTCTTCTACATCTTGAATTTGCTGATACGATGCACTAGAAATACTGGACTCGTCAATGTCAATAGAATCATTGATTCCTAGGTCAAGAGCGCGTAAGATTGCGTGCTTTGAACTCAAACTTGCGGCTCTTTGAAGCGCGTATTGTTTGGTTTCAGGTTGTTCACTCGAAAGCCAGAGTAGCGCCCATGCACTTTGCATGTAAGGGTAACGTTTAGTTATTCTTCGAATTTCTTCGCGAGCCTCTTCCCCTATCTTCTCGAAATTTTCGAGCCAGTCATTATATGTTGAAGCGTTAACTAGCATTACCAGTCTGCTAATGAGGCGTTAAAAATATCTTGGGTAATTCGTTCGAACAGCACCTCGTGTGCCTCCGCTTTCACGCTTTCCAAAAGGCTCGTTGCAGGAAAGTCGTAAAAGAAACTAAAACGCTTTTCGAAGTTTGAATCCTCTTTAGTGTTATTGTAAAATCTAACATTTACTGACATATTCAACCGGTTTTGAGCCGCTGTTTGATTCGCGGTTGCAGTCATCGGTTGAACGTTGTAGGCTACAATTTCGCCTTCGTAGACAAGGTCCCCTCCCGAACCAGTGAGGGAAAGGCTTGTTTGGTTGATGATTAGGTCTTGAAGTGCCATGGTGAAATCTCGATCTAGTCCAGGTTCTATGGTAGACCCCGGTGATTGATCGGCAACATTTTGAAAGAAGTTTACTTGAAAACTTTCAGCGGTCCCAACACTCGCACCCGAAAGATTATAATTAATCTTCAAACCGCAAGAATACAGTAGAATAACCAGTAAGCCGATTCCTAATTTTTTCATAGATCGTACTGCTTTATTTTTCGATAGAGGGTTCGTTCTGAAATTCCTAGTTCTTCGGCAGCGGCTTTTCTTCGACCACTATTTCGTTCTAGGGATTTTTTAATGAGTTCAATCTCTTTCTCATGCAATGATAAGGTTTCTTCTTCTTGAATTTCTTCTGCGAAGTCGTAATCATCGACAAGGTTTGGTTTTCTATTTTCTGGAAGACTGAGGATTGCTGTATTCTCGTTAGCCAATCCTCTAGGTTCAACATCTACTTCTTCGGTTCGATCGACAACTCCACCACTCAGGTTGGCAGTAATCTTTTTAAGTTCATTGATGTCTGCTCGCATGTCAAAGAGTATCTTGTATAATATTTCTCTTTCACTGCTAAAATCTCCTCCGTCGTCTTGCTTACTTTTTCCAACTAAGGCGGGAAAATTATCTCCAGACAAGTGGGGTAAGTACTGATTAAATGTAAGGGCACTTATGCTGCGTTCGGTCTCTAAAACCGAGAGCTGCTCTGCGGTATTTCTCAGCTGTCTAATATTTCCTGGCCAGCGATATTTTTCCAATAATTGTATGGCATCATCTTCTAGTCGGATGGTAGGCATGTTGTATTTTCTCGAAAAGTCAACCGCAAATTTTCTAAACAATAAGTGAATGTCTTCTTTACGATCACGAAGAGGTGGTAGTTCGATTTCTACTGTGCTCAAACGGTAGAAAAGATCTTCTCTGAATTGCCCCTTTTGAATAGCTTCTTGCATCTTGACATTGGTGGCAGCGATGATTCGAACATTTGTTTTCTGAACCATAGAAGAACCTACTTTTAAGAATTCGCCAGTTTCGAGTACCCGTAGGAGACGTACTTGTGTAGGTAGGGGTAATTCGCCAACCTCATCTAGAAAAATAGTGCCTCCGTCGGCTACCTCGAAATATCCTTGACGTGTTTGAGTGGCCCCCGTGAAGGCGCCCTTCTCGTGACCGAATAATTCTGAATCTATGGTACCTTCAGGAATGGCTCCACAGTTTACGGCTATATACTTGTTGTGCTTTCGGTGTGATTGAGAGTGTATGATTTTTGGCATCACCTCTTTACCGACACCGCTCTCTCCTGTGATGAGCACTGAAATGTCGGTCGGACCCACTCGAATCGCCTTTTCAATGGCCATTTCGAGCTTGCGGTTCGTACCGATGATTTCGAAGCGTTGCTTAATTTGATTAACCGAATCCATAAGTTTTAACTTTGGTGAGCTCCATATTCTACAGCTTTGCCAAGTAGGGTCGCTGAGGTACAATCTTCAATTTTCACATTGACATAATCACCGATTTGATAGTGTTCCTTTTCAAAAACAACAACGGTGTTCTGAGAGTTTCTGCCCATCCAATGCTGGTCTGATTTTTTTGAATCACCCTCAATCAACACTTCTTCGGTTTTACCTACATGACTTTGAGTGCGATACAAAGCATGCTTCTGTTGCATCTGGATGATTTCGTTCAATCGACGTTTTTTCACTTCTTCAGGAATGTCATCCTCAAATTTTCTACCAGCTAAAGTTCCTGGACGTTCAGAATATGCGAACATAAATCCGAAATCATACTTGACGTACTCCATTAGAGAGAGGGTGTCCTGATGATCTTCTTCAGTTTCTGTTGGGAAACCTGCAATCATGTCTTGACTAATTCCGCAGTCAGGAATGATTGAACGAATATTGTCAATCAGCCTCATATATTCTTCTCGGGTATGAAGACGATTCATTTTCTTCAATATGCGATCTGATCCACTCTGTACGGGAAGGTGAATGTATTTACAGATGTTGTCGTACTTGGCCATTACCTCGATTACATCTAAAGTCATATCCTGTGGATTGCTCGTAGAGAATCGAATTCTCATATTAGGTTGGGCTTCTGCGACCAAAGTTAAAAGATCTGCAAAGTTGACCGCGGTAGCCTTTTGCATTTTGCTGGCCTTTTCAAAGTCTTTTTTAAGACCCCCTCCATACCATAGATAAGAGTCAACATTTTGACCTAAAAGGGTGATTTCTTTGAACCCGGTATCCCACAAGTCATTTACTTCTTTCAAGATGGATTCAGGGTCTCTACTTCGTTCTCGACCTCGAGTAAATGGAACCACGCAGAAGGTGCACATGTTGTCACAGCCTCTGGTAATTGAAACAAATGCTGTAACTCCGTTCGATCCCAATCGAACTGGTGCTATGTCGCCATAAGTCTCTTCTTTAGAGAGTATCACATTCACGGCCTCTCTTCCCTCGTCGACTTTTCCAACGAGGCTAGGTAGATCTTTGTAGGCATCAGGACCTACAACCATGTCGACAATTTTTTCCTCTTCTAAAAATTGATGTTTCAATCGTTCTGCCATGCAGCCCAAAACCCCCACCTTCATGTCTGGCTTTTTAGATTTAACGGCATTGAAAGTCTCTAGCCTCTTTCTAACCGTTTGCTCTGCCTTCTCGCGAATAGAGCAGGTATTGACAAGTACTAGATCTGCCTCCTCTAAAATGGTGGTGGTGCTAAAGCCTTCTTTACTCAGAATAGAAGCTACAATTTCGCTATCTGAAAAGTTCATTTGACATCCGTAACTCTCGATATAGAGTTTGCGGTCGCCTCCTTTGTTTTCAACGTTTAGGGTTTCACCGTTGTACTTATTTGGATTCTTTTCTACCTCGTTCAAGTTCGCAATTTTAGAGGGTCAAAGGTACGCAAAAAACCTAAAAACTGACAAAATGTCGGTAAGTCGCGATTACAGCGAGAAGTAGAGTCGAGCAACGCCTAAAACGCTTGAATCTAAATTTAGTCCTTCTATTGCTCCAGCTCCTTGAATGTATTGAGTGCTTAGTTGAAATGTCATGTTTTTATTCATAGGAAGTGAAACACTTAATTCTCCAAAAGATTCACTTCGAATGTTGAGATCGTTTAAGTAATTTTTATTTATATGGGGATAAAAGTAGCCTAGTGCGAAAGTCATTTCTTTTTTCCATGCGGTGGGCTTGGCAAAAATACTAGCTCTTATGTCGTAATTGATTGGAGCGGTCTGATCGTTTAAAGCACGACTAAAACCTAAATGATAGGATAGTTGTGTTCTAGAGGTTGAAGCATTTAATAAACCTTCTTTTACTGCATAAAAGGCGTTTAGGGATGAGGTTAAACCCTCATAAAATCCGAAACGGTTATTGTCACTGAAAAATCCTAGTTTTAAAAGGTTTTGATCATTGGTTTTTTGCCACTCTATAATTTTTAGAGCACCCGTGTAATTGCTTCTTATTTGGAATCCGTTGGTATTAATAAATTCATCAGTTACTTCGGGGTCTGAACCGTATATTCCAAAACTCAATATCTGATTGGTTGAAAGGCTTAAACTCGAAGATAAACCAAATGAAGCCACGGGCCATTGAGGAGCATTCATCGAGAAGGTGAACACATAAGCCGCAGCGCCATGGATGAAAAAATTACTTCGATCAC
>PZPI01000108.1 GCA_003045935.1 Bacteroidota bacterium
ACTATTATAGTGTAGCCGTTTTTTTATTTTTAATTAAAACCTGAACGATGAAAAACCTCCTCATTTTACTGATTACTTTATTATCTCTAAGTATCCAAGCACAAACCAATGAATACGAAGTGTCTTCATATCTTTTAGAAGGATTTAAGGCGCCAAACACCAATTATTTAGGTGAAGCATGGTTGAATCCACTGATTCGATCAGATGAATCGATATCCTACAATATTACCAAGGCAACCTTCAAGGCGAATTCAACATTGAATTGGCACAAGCATACAGATCGTCAGGTTTTAATTGTTGTTTCCGGAAAAGGTTATTACCAAGAAAAAGGAAAACAACCCATTGTAATTAAAGAAGGGGATATTTTAAAATGTACCTCGAATACAGAACATTGGCACTCCTCTTCAAAAAATCAGGATGTAACTTATTTGGCGATTTATAAGGGTGAAACAGAATGGACTGAAGTCTTAACTCAAGAAGCTTATGACGAGGTATCACGATTACTAAATGATGAATAGGTCGATTTCAAAATTTACGTCTCGACTTAATACAATAAAAGAAGAAGCCCTGCCGAAACTTTGAATACTAGGGACGGCCGAGTATGAAGAAAATGTCCTACGGATATTTTTAGTAAAAGAGCGAGCTGGTGCATTGGCAATAGGATAAAACCGTTACAGAGTAGCGGTTTTTCTTTTTCTAAAAGACTCTTAGGAAGTAAGCTAAATCTATTAGAACAGGCAGAGTTTATTTTTTGACATTTAAAATTTTTTATTAAATTGTTAATTGCAATTAATTATTAAATAACAGATCAGCTTACACTAATTGGATAGATCATCAAGAAAGTGTCTTTACAGAAACCTAAACTCTTAAAAATGAAGAAACTACTTTTACTCCTTGCTATAAGTATTACCATTTACTCTTGCCAGACCAACTCGAACGCTGCAGGTACAGTGCTTAAAAACGATGAAAAGTCAGAAATGGTAAAGGGCCATTTAGAAGCTTATATGAATAATGATTCAAGTGTAGCTGAAACTTTATTTAGTGAAGATCTACTAATCCATGATCAGTTTGTAAATAACCAAGAAAATAATAGTACAATTCCTAATCCTGGTGGGCGACAAGGATTAATTGACGCTGATAAATTCACGCATGTATTGTTCAGCAATATAAAGCTTACGACAGATAAAATCAGTACATACCAAATGGATGATGGTAAGACCTATACTGCATTTTGGTCGATGTGGTCTGGAACAGGTAATTTTTCTGGTGAGAAAATGACACTTCCTTTCTATTGTATCAGTCTATGGGAGGGAAATCAAATAACAAAAATATGGAGGTATATGGATCCGGCTGGATTAAACAAGGAAGTCACAGCTTACGAAGGGGTCAATAATAATTCTCAAAAAGTTCTAGGCTTAGCTGAGTTAATTGTTAATCCTGGGATTTCACCGACGCAAATAGAAGAGTTTTTAGTAAGGTTCAGCAAATTTGTAAGAAAAACTGAGCCAGGGACGTACGATTTTGGATACTTTATTTCTTCGGATGGAAAAAGGGTTAATCTAGTAGAAAAATACTACACCTCTTCAGACTTCGTTCACCATTTGAACAACTTTGAAAATAGCAATTATTCAAAGGAATTTATGGCTTTATTTTCACTTAATAAGGTGATAATTTCAGGTAATGCATCTGATGAACTTAAAGCAAAGGCAAAAGCTTACGGTGCCGAATTAAGACCCCAGATAGGGGGATGGATAAATTAACCCCTTCCCTACTCCATAAAGTTTAACCTATTAGATTTATTAAATCAGAAAAATGAAGAAACTACTTTTACTAACAGTGTTTACAAGTTTACTTATTTCATGTAATCAAAAAACAGAAGAACAATTACAAATGGAGGCAGCAATGGCACTTTATGAGCAAAATGCTAAAGTTGTGCATGCGCTATTCGATTCATTGGAGAATGAAGACTTAGAAACGGCCTCATCTTTTTTTGCTGAGGAGGCAAAATTTAATCCCCCAGCTTATGGAGGAGAAGATTTAGATAAAAAAGGGATACTTGAAAACTATAATGGTTTCATGCAAATATTTGATAATATAAGAGCCAATGATAGAGATTTCTATCCAACAGTTGGTGAGAATTTTGTGCCTGATGGTGGTGTCCGAATTTACGCAAACTGGAGCGCTGACTTGGGAGATAATTCAATGAAAGGGATTAAAGCATATGAGGTATTTAAGTTCAATGATAATAATAAGATCATTGAGGTAGATGAATACATGGATGTTTCAGGCCTTCTTAATAGAATAGTTGAATTATCAGCGCAATAAATCATTTCTAATATTTCAACCTTGTATATTACTTATAAAGCCATCGAGTTTCGATGGCTTTATAATTTCTGACTTTATTAACACCAGATTATCTTTAATTGAAAAAAATTAAGTCTTATGAATAAAATTTTACTTGTTTTTGCTCTAGTCTTAAGTATCGGTTGCAGTCGAAAAAATACTAATCCCATAATTGAAGTATACAATGATGAAATTAACTCTATAATTGATGTCTATGCTGAATTAGAGATTTTAGCTGATTCCTTATTACTACCTGAAGGTCCTGTATGGAATAAAAAGTCGAATGAATTACTCTTCGTAGATAATCTTCAAAATAGAATTTTAAGTTGGAGCCCAGTGGATGGTATTCAAGATTACATCTTAGAAGCAGGTAATACTGGTTATGCCCCTAACACAGGGAATGGGCTTCTAGGACCTAATGGGCTTGCGCTTGACGATGATGGTAATCTCTTTATATGTCAAATTGGAGACAGAAGAATAGCGAAGACCGTAATTGACTCCTCTAATAGACAAGAGTTTACTACTGTGGTAGATAATTATGAGGCGAAAAGACTTAATAGTCCAAATGACCTAGTAGTTTCCAAAAATGGGGATATATATTTTACAGACCCAGCTTTCGGCTTTTTTGACCCACAAAAATTTGAATTTGTAGATAGCGAACTAAGAGAACTGAATTTCAATGGAGTGTTTAAGCTAGCTAAAAGTGATGGTAAACTAACTGCTTTAGATGATGGGCCAGGAGTACCAAATGGTTTAGGATTATCTCCAGATGAAAAATTTTTATATGTAAATAAAATGGGGGCTCCTTTCTCAAACTCGGATTCTGAAATAATAAAAATAGACTTGGCCACTAATCAGTCAGAAACCCTTTACAAGGGTAACGAATTAGTTGCAAAGTATAACAATGGGACTGACTTTGATGGAATGGATGTTCATTCTAGTGGACATATATTTACATCAGGTCCAGGTGGTTTACTTATTATTTCTTCAGAGGGTGAGTTAATGGCTAGGATAAATACAGGTCAAATCACTAATTGTACGTTTAATGACGATGAATCATACTTGTACATCACAGGGTTTTTAAATAATCCCAAGTTATTTAGAATTAAATTGAACCAGTAAATAGAACACTCGCCTGCTTAAATAGACAAATGAGTAAAAGCTATTATTTAAAAAAATATTCTTTAGAATTTCTAGTTGTGTTTCTAGGAATACTGTCATCCTTTGGGATTGATAACTATATAAAAAATACTCAAAAGGAAGATGAAAAAAACACCCTTTTAGATGAATTACACCTTTCAATTAAAGAAGATATAGGGCAACTAGAAATCGTAAATGGCGCTCTTGAAGACTGCTTAAATTCAATAAATGTATTGTTTGAACATTCAAAGAAGAATACACTAAACGACTCAATAATAGCATTCCACATTTCTAACGTTTCTGCGAAAGCAGCTATTTCATTTTTTCCTCAGAAAGGAGTGTACAACCAGCTTATTAACACAAATTCATTTGAACGAATTGAAGACCGACAATTAAGAAGAAAAATATCTGATTTATACGAACACCTAGAGGACAGAAAAAATGCTGCAGATTTAAAATTTGATTTATTCACTGAAAGCTTTGATAAGGCCCTATTAGATAAACTGAATTATAGGGTTAAGATTGAGGAATTAGATAACTCAGTAAGTATAAACACAATTATATACGACTACAGAATTCCAAAGACTTTGTTTGAAGACCCTGAGTTTTTAGGTTATCTCAGTAATGCTGAAAAAAGAGTATTCTTCTATAAAGAATTGATGAAAAAATACGCTTCTAGCATGAATGAAATCTCTTCTTATTTGGAAAGTATAACTTCAAACAATGAGAATGAATGAAATCAAAGACCGTATTATATATAGCGGTGTCCCAAGACGACTTTAATGCTGGTAAAAGTGATAAGTATGGGCTATCCATACCATCCTGATAAGGAAGTCTATATTTTATACCAAGAACTTAAAAAGATTTCGTAAATTCTAATCATTACCATTTCGGAGATCTTCATACACTAGTTGATAAACTGTAAAGTTTAAGTCTGGTAATATCTAATACGATGTAGGAGCCGAAATAGCAAAATCACTCATTGGTATCGGGTCAACTGAAGAGATAATTCTATTTGTGACCCCTATCTATCTCGATAAGGAATTTTACTTTTTTATAATGGAATTGTCCTACTGAGTTTCAAATTGATTCTCAATTTGATTTCTGAACAAGTCTAAAAACAACTCATCTACAATTTAAGAAGTTATCAGTAACTAATAAATTGAGTCTATTTCAGTATAGAAGGAATAAATAGATTAAGTTGTGCGGTAGCTCTAAATAATAGAGGGAGGAAGAGAATAAGCTTAGTAA
>PZPI01000109.1 GCA_003045935.1 Bacteroidota bacterium
TCTGCAAGTCTAGATGATATCTATGGAGAAAAGTTAACAGAAGCCTATGAGCGAGAAGTGGTCACTTTTGAAAGTGTTCTCCTTAGAAATAGAGGTGAATTGAACTTTGAAGTAGAAGCTTTGCCCTTTGAAGCTCAATTATTTCCCATATTAAGTGTCGAAGTAATTACTACTGAAGATGAGAAAAGACAACTATTACTTTTTGGAAATATCTACAATACAGAGGTTGAGACCCCTCGCCTAGATGGAGTTGGAGCTCTACCTATTACTCTCTTTGAAAACGGTAAACTAGACCAAAATATTTCTAGTGAGCAGTTTATTAAGATTCAGGGGAATATTAAATCCTCTGTTTTCTTACCTTCAATGAATGCTGTAATCGTCGGTTTAAATGATGATTATCTACATAAAATTAAACTAAACAAATGATGAAACGAACTCAATTAACCATCGCTTTACTCAGTCTTATGATCGCCGTGAGCTGTACTACCCAAACAGAGACTTTAGAGGAAAAAGCTAGACGAATTCACGAATCGGTAATCACTATTGATACCCATGATGATATTAATGTGGCGAATTTTACTGATAGCATCAATTATACTCAGCGCTTGAATACTCAGGTGAACCTTCCAAAAATGGACGAAGGTAGGCTTGATGTAGCTTGGCTAATCGTTTATACCGGTCAAGGGGATTTAACAGAAGATGGCTATGCCAGTGCAGAAGCTAACGCACTATCTAAGTTTGATGCCATTCACCGTTTAGTCGAAGACTATGCTCCAGATCAAATAGGTTTAGCGACTTCTTCTGATGAGGTTCGTTCTCTTGTCGCTGAGGGCAAGAAGGTTGCCATGATTGGTGTTGAGAATGCCTATCCGATTGGTGAAGACCTAGGCAATTTTGAATTATACAGAGACAAAGGAGCGCGATATGTTTCGCTATCCCATAATGGGCACAGTCAATTCTCTGACTCGAATACAGGTGAAGCGGATGGATTTTTACACGAAGGTCTAAGTGAGCTTGGAAAAGAGGCTATCATTGAAATGAATCGTCTAGGAATGATGATTGACGTTTCACACCCTTCAAAGGAAGCGATGCGTCAAATGATTGCCTTGTCAAAAGCCCCTATTATTGCTTCACACTCATCCGCTCGCGCCCTTTGCGATCATTCCAGAAATCTTGACGATGAGCAGTTATTATGGATGAAAGAGAACGGCGGAGTGATTCAGACTGTAGCATTTTCTTCATACCTGAACACGGAGAAGCACAACGCTCGAAACGAATACATGCAGGCTATTAGAACTCGTCTCGCAGCAGAGAAAGGTCTAGAGTGGTATGACCGCTCTGAACTTAGAAGTCTAGATGCTGATAAGCGAGCTGCTTTTATGAATTATTACCGCGAAATTGTAGCTGAGGCCGATGAATTAGTGGCAAATGACCCAGAGGCTCCAACTGGAGTAACCGTTGCCGATTTTGTAGATCATATTGACTATATGGTAAACCTAATAGGAATTGAACACGTAGGTATTTCTTCTGATTTCGATGGTGGAGGTGGTGTAGGTGGATGGCAAGACGCTTCAGAAACTTATAACGTAACCTTAGAGCTTGTAAAGAGAGGTTACAGCGAGGAGGATATTCAAAAGCTTTGGGGAGAAAATCTCCTTAGAGTTCTAGATCAAGTGCAGGTTGTAAGCGCGCAATGGCAATCTTAATTTTGGTAGTTAACTGATTTTGTGTATCTTAGAAGTTCTCTACTATTGAGACAGGCACGGACAAGATGCATATTGGAGGTCGTTACCTCCCTTAAGTGAAGTATCTCGTCTGTGCCTTTTTAATTAAGTTATTACTATGGGACAAACAAGAAGAGATTGGTTAAGATCATCCTTAGGTATAGGGGGATTATTAGTTGCTCCATCGGCGCTTTTATCAGCTAAAGATATTGCTGATTACAATCCACGACCTTTAGAAAGTATTGTTAGGTTAAGTTCAAACGAGAATCCTTACGGTCCTTCGAAGAAGGTTCAAGAATCGATTATTAAGGCCTTTGATCATGCTTGTAGGTATCCTTATGATTACAGCGACGCACTAGCAGAAAAGCTTGCAAAAATTCACGGAGTAGAACCTGAAAGTATTATAATTACTGGAGGCTCTACCGAGGGTTTGAAAATTACGGGTCTTACTTTCGCTCACAGTGGCGGAGAGATTATTGCTGGTCAGCCTACTTTCTTAGCGATGATGGATTATGCCAAGGGATGGGATGCCACTATAAATTGGGTTCCTGTAGGAGAAGATAAAGGATACGACTTAAACGAAATTGAGAAGCGTATTAGCACAAAGACTAAGCTTGTATTCTTATGTAACCCTAATAATCCTACCGGCACTTTATTGCCGGCTAAAGCCTTAACTGATTTTTGTAATTCAGTTAGTGAGCAAACCATCGTTTTCTCAGATGAGGCTTATTATGATTTCATTGAAGAAGATCATTATCCTTCTATGGACGCACTGGTAAGACAGGGAAAGAATGTGATCGTCTCGAAAACTTTTTCTAAGGTTTATGGTCTTGCGGGAACTAGGATAGGATACCTTATCGCTCCGCCTCATTTAGCACAACAAATACGTAAGAATGTGGTAGCAATGAGTAATGTTCTTGCAATTGCCGCGGCAGATGCTTCTTTAGAGGATCGTGATTTTTATCAATTTTCACTCGAACAAAATCGTAAACAAAAACAGCGTATTTACGATTTACTTGATCATCTTCAGTTAGATTATGTTCGCTCAAGTACCAACTTTATCTTTTTTCATTCGAAAAGAGATATCAGGGAATTAGGCCCTGAAATGTTAGCTAAAGGTGTGAGAATTGGTAGACCTTTTCCTCCATTTTACGATTGGTGTCGTATAAGTACTGGAACCGCAGAAGAGGTCGATTTATTTATCAAGGGCATGCTTGAAGTCTACAACGGGTAGTTAGACTTTGGCAAGCTTTATAACTGCTTCTGAAAAGCGATCTAATTCGTCAAAAGTGGTAAATACGTTTGGGGTAATTCTACACCCTTGAACATTAGCATAATCAATGGCTACGGTAAAAACATTAAATTCATCAAAGAGCCTTTTTGCCATTTCTGAAGGTTTCATATTCCTAAGACCCACATTTGCTATTCCGCAGGCTCTTTCCTTGCTCCAAGGGGTATTCATTTGAATATTTTCGACTCCTTGAAGATTTTTCATCCAGTACTGTCTAATCTGATTTAGACGTTGTTCTTTTCTTTTAATACCAATATCGTTGAGGTAGTCTATAGCATCTGGTACTCCCAGTGTTATATAAGCCGGATGCGTACCTAAATGATTTAATCTCCGCATTTGATTGAGGTCTTTTTCGTAGTCGGCAAGTAGAGGCCAGATTTTAGGTCGATGATCGTCTTTAATGTAAAGCAAGCCATTACCTAATGGAGCCGCCAACCATTTATGAAGACTTGAACCATAGTAATCACAATTTAAATCTGTGATTTTAAAGTCAAAGTGCCCAACGCAATGCGCACCGTCAACCAAAACTTCGACACCATGGGAGTGTGCCATATCACAGATTTTTCTAATCGGCAGTATCTGCCCAGTAATATTAATCATGTGGCATACCATGATCAATTTAGTCTTTGATGTGATTTTCGACTCGTACAGAGCAACAATTTCATCATCATCTTTGGGATGATTAGGTACCGATACCACATCTAAATGTATTCCATGTCGTTTCGAAATTTGCTCGAACATGAGTTGCATGGCACCATAATCTTGTTCAGCATAGATAGCGTGATCTCCGACCTCCCAAGGAAATCCCGAAATCACAAGATCTAAAGATTCAGTAGTATTTCTGGTTATTGCCAAATCATTTGCATTACATCCGACTAATTCAGCCAACTTCTCGGTTACTTTTTTTCGGTCGATATCGAGCTGATTTCTCATGTAGTAAGACCCTTCCCTATTCACACGTTCTAGGTGTTCATTAACCTTGCTCAAGGTAGGAGTAGGAATGATATTATAGTAACCGCTCTCTAAATTGATATAGTCCTCTTTGATGTGGTAATCTTGTCGAACTCTTTTCCAAAGAGCTTCCCCTTTCAAAGTTGAAAGAGGAGTAATATATTCATTTTGCTTTAGATCAAATGAGCCTAAAAGCGGTGTGGCAAGTACTGCGGCTGATGATTTTAAAAAGTTTCTTTTATTCATAATCTGAATCAACTTTAGGTAATAACAAGATACAATTCATTCTTATTGAATAAATTACTGGTTTATTTTAAGACCTCATATGAGTTTAAAAGATTTATTAGAATATCGCCGTTCTGTAAGAGTTTACGATAATGAGAAACCTATAGATACGGATAAGGTAAGAGATTGTTTGGAGCTGGCCACACTTGCCCCCAACAGCTCAAATCTTCAGTTATGGGAGTTTATTCATATCACCGATAAGAGTTATAAAGATGCAATTACTGATGCCTGCCTAGGGCAAACAGCGGCTTCAACTGCTGATCAGTGGGTGGTATTTGTCACTCGTCAAGACTTACATCGAAAGCGCGCTCAGTTTGTTCTCAATTTCGAAAAGGGAAATATTGACAGAAATAGCCCTGTTGCTCGAAAAGCAAAACGAATAGCGGTTCGAGAGACCTATTACGGTAAACTGATGCCTTTTCTTTATAGTCGTTGCTTTCGACT
>PZPI01000018.1 GCA_003045935.1 Bacteroidota bacterium
AAGACGGTACGTTTCGAACAGCAGCTCGTGAAGTGTTCAAACATCAGAGCATGTTTTCTATGGGAGTTGATGCCTCAGATATCAACAATGATGGTTATGACGATATTATTTTCTTAGATATGCTGGGTGAGAGTAACTACAGAAAGAAAACCACGATCACCCTTAGTAATTATCAGAAAACATTGTTAGATCAGCGTTGGGATTATGAGTCGCAGCACTCGAGAAATATGCTTCATCTAGGTACCCCTCAGGGATTACAATCCTCAGAGGTAGGAATGTTTTTTGATGTATACCAAACAGATTGGAGCTGGTCTCCGCTCTTTTTTGATGCAGATAACGACGGATATAAAGATCTATTTATAACCAACGGTTTTCCCAGAGATATTACCGACAAAGACTTTACTAATTTTCGTCAAGGGGTTGAAAATTTTGTAAGCTCAGAAGTTCTGTTGACCAAGGTGCCTGTTATCAAGCAAAAGAATTATGCTTACCACAATAAAGGCGGAAAACGATTCGAAAATAAGAGTGATGAATGGGGGTTGGGAATTTCTTCTTTTTCAAACGGTTCTGTATTCTCTGATTTAGATAATGATGGAGATCTAGATTATGTAGTGAACAATATTCATGAAGCGGCTTTTGTATTTGAAAATAAGAGTGATAAGAAAAACCAATCGATAACGATTGATTTCGAAGGTCCATGGAGCAATCCTACGGGTATTGGGGCTAAAGTTGTACTGCGCTTTGCAGATGGTTCTTTTCAACAACAAACAAATTATCATACGCGCGGATACATGTCTAGCGTAGACGATCGTATATTTTTTGGGTTAGGAAATGCACAAAGGGATTATTCTTTAGAGGTGTTATGGCCTGATGGTAAATACCAGTATATTGAAGATATTACCCCGAATAGTACAGTAATTGTTGATTATTTGGATGCAGTGGTGCCGAAGGAGGTTTTGTCTTTTCCATTAGGTTCTAAGGCTAATGATCATTCATTTACTGAAGTAGCTTCAGATTACAAACATCATCAACCTGAATTAGGTGATTTTCAAGTGCAACGCCTTTTAGGAACTAAAATATCTGAAGAAGGACCAAGGCTAGAGCGTGCCGACCTAAATCATGATGGTTTAGAAGATTGGATGGTTTTTGGTTCTGCAGTAGACGAGGTTCAGTGGAATATTCAGAATTCAGTAGGCTCATTCGAGAATCATAGTCTTACTGAGTTAGTGAACGAGCAGTGGCTTATCGAAACGGGCACAATCGTAGATATAAACGCGGATGGTCTTAGCGATATAATCGTTATTGCTACCCATAATGAGTACGAGAATAATAGCTATTACTCAACGGCTCATTTCTTTCTCAATAAGGGGTCTTATTTTGAAGCTGCTAACGATTATCAATTCGATACCCAAGTTCGAGATGTAACTCCCATTGATATTGATAATGACGGGATTATAGAACTCTTCTTTACGGGTAAGACCAAAATCTTTGAATACCCTCACCCAGACCCATCTCTTATATTAAGGCAAAACGACACTGGATGGGAACGAATGGATGATGGGTTATTTGATTATGGAAACCGCAACTTAGGAATTGCATTTGCTGAGGCTTATGATTTTGATGGGGATGGATTTGAAGATATCCTTATCGGAGGACCTTTTAGACCTATCGAATGGATGCATAATAACGCAGGTCAATCGTTTAGTTTGAAACCTATTCAAGGTTTTGAAAATAAAATGGGATGGTGGCGATCCCTAAAACTTATTGATTATGACAAAGATGGTGATCGTGATCTATTTATTGGAAATATTGGACAGAACCATAATTACCACATCAAATCAAATAGACCGCTTAATCTATTAGTTAAAGATTTTGATTTTAATGGATATGAAGAGCCTGTACTTTTTGCTCCGAACAAAAATTTAGAGGGTGAATGGGATTCTTATCCCGTAAGTTTCTGGGGTAATCTCTATGGTCAAAGTCCCTATTTTAGAAATCGATTCGAATCTTATCATGATTTTGCAACGGCGACACTCGAAAATATCGCTGCAGAATTAGAGGGCTATGAACTTTACGAAATCAATTTTGATCGCTCGGTAGTACTTGAAAACCTTGGTAACGGAAAAGTTCTAGAGCAAGATTTACCTGATGAGGCGCAATGGGCACCACTTTATGGTTTTGAAGAGGTCGTAGGCAATGATTCTCCTTCTATCCTAGCAGTTGGCAATGATTTTGGCAATGAACCTTTCTTTGGTCCTATTGACGCTCTCAATGGTCTGCAATTAGATTATGTCGATGGTCAATGGATAGTCAACAGACAATCGAATTTTCGCGTTAAGGGAAATGCTAGAGATTTAATTCGCATTACAAAAGCAAACGGGCAAAACCGATATATCGCCTCTCAAAACAATGATAGTTTGGTGATTTACGACAAATAACTCTTACTAATCGAGCGTTTTATAGGTATTGATTCCTTTTTTCTCTAACCACTGCAGATGTCTTTCAAGTACGACTTTATAGGTTTCCCAAGTTCTTTTTTCAGCAGTGCTCCAGGCAATTTCTGCTAGTCCAGGAAGTCGAGGAAAGGTCATGTATTCGATATCTTCCAATGACTCTAAAGTCTCAGACCAAAGGGGCGCTTCGATCCCTACAATCAGCTGAGAATCTAGGTTTTCAACCAGTTTTTCTGGATCCCAATCGAAAGACTTTTTTACTGGTAAATATCCGGCCCAATGAAGACCGAGTGGAGTAAGTGAATCATATTGCATATCTAAATAAGCATGGGCGGCTGGTGAGATAATTACCGAAGCCTTTTTACTTCCTGCAAGGCTTGTATTTTCGCTACTTGCCCAATATTGAGAAATGCTTCGATCATCGAGATTGGCATTAGCGATTTCATCCCATCCGATGGGAGTCTTACCTAGTGAAATTACCTTTTCAAGCGCGTAATCAACGAGTTTGATGTAATCTTCATCAGAGGTCACATGTGATTCATCTCCTCCAATGTGAATATAGGGGCCTTCAGTGAGTTGGGCGAGCTCAGTAAATACATCCGATAAAAAGGTATAGGTGATCTCTTTCTCAGCGCAAAGCGTTGAAAATCCTACTTCGATACCGGTGTATAATTCTGTTGTTTTGTCATTACAGTTCAGTTCGGCATAACTTGCAAGGGCTGAGTTCGTATGACCTGGCATGTCTATTTCTGGAACCACGGTAATAAAATGGCTTTGAGCGTAACGTTGAATCTCCTTATAATCTTCTTGAGTTAAGAAACCTCCTTCGCCACCGCCTACTTCGGTAGAGCCTCCTATGGCAGTTAATTCAGGCCAACTTTTGATTTCTATTCTCCAACCTTGATCATCGGATAGGTGAAGATGTAAGTGATTTATCTTATAAAGACTGATTTGATCAATTACTGATTTGATCGTTTCTACTCCAAAGAAGTGTCTTGAAATGTCGAGCATATAACCCCGATAGGCATATTTCGACTGGTCTGTAATTTCTATAGAGACCCAGTCTTCACCACTCCATAAATGATTATAAAGTAGTTGTCTTAAGCTTTGCCAAGCATAAAAGACTCCAGCTTCAGATCCACCAGTGATTTCAATTTGTTTGTCAGATACTTGAAGTCGATACGATTCTGCATTGAGCGATTTATCTAGGTTCAGAAATAAATTTCCTGACCCTTCATTATTCTTTGAAATTTCAATATCTAAATCATCTACCTGTTGAGCTAAAGTTTCTAAAAGTTGGTCTGATACCTCTGGAGCCACAGTTACCCATTCTTTGGATAGGGAAATTTCATTTTGTCCTGTGCTGGCAGTTGTTACTTTAGGAACAATTACAGAGGTAGTTAACTTTTCTGAAGGTGTAGTACAAGAGATGATAAATAGAAGTGAAAAAAGACTTATTGCGTATTTCATGGGGTTAGTTTTCAATAAAAATAACGTTTAAATGCTTCAATTGCTGCATAATCAGAAAGACCAAGTGCTCGATAGATGTCCGCAGTTTCTCGATTACGGTCTTCGGCACGCACCCAAAATTCTCTGGTGTCACTTCCTTGAAACATTACCCCGTCTTTTTGAGTTTGATGGTAGAAAATAGCTTTTCTTTTGCGTCTTACTTGAGCAGGGCTCATTGGAACCGCCATGTCGATCTCGTACGGTTCGTACTCGTGCCAAGCACCTCGGTAAAGCCACAACCAGCAATCCTTCATAAACGACTCTTTTTTCAGAGATCTTAAACTTTCGAGAATGACCTCAAGGCAAAGTTTATGTGTGCCGTGTGGATCGGCTAGATCGCCTGCAGCGAATACTTGATGTGGTCTTATCGATTTAATTAGGTTGGTATGAATATCAACATCGAAACTTGTAATAGGCGCCTTTTTTATTCCCCCGGATTCATAGAAAGGTAGGTTTAAAAAGTGGACTTGATTATCGGGTAGTCCTAAATACCTTGTGGCTCCAACTGCCTCTTTTTGTCTGATAATTTTCTTTATTTCTCGCAATTCTGCTGACTCATGAGGATTGCCTGTGAAGTCACTTAATAGATCTTTAAGCTTTGAAAGCTTTGAAGCAGGAGTACCATCACTTAAATCGCATGCAACTTCAATGAATTTTCTAGCCTCGTCATTTGAAACAGCAATACTTCCGGATGTTTGGTAGGCAACATGCACCTCGTGTCCTTGTGAGATCAAACGGTCAAGAGTACCCCCCATAGAGATGACATCATCATCGGGGTGAGGACTGAAAACGATTACTCGTTTTTGTTTTGGACGCTCTCTCTCAGGTCGGTTGGAATCATCGGCATCGGGTTTGCCTCCAGGCCATCCGGTAATGGTGTGTTGTAGGCGATTAAAGATTTCAATATTTAAGTCATATACAGATTGGGTTTCAAGCAGGTCAGAGAGTGAATGCTCGTTGTAGTCGCTCTCTGTCAATTTTAAGACTGATTTTTGAGTTTGACGACATAACCATACGACTGCCTTGTATTTTAGTTCCTTTGTCCATTCGCATTCTTGAACTACCCATGGTGTTTTAATTCGGGTTAATTCAGAGGCGGCGTCTCGGTCTAAAATAAAGGTGGTGTTGTTATGATTTTGTAAATATGTTGAGGGATTTTGACTGCTAACCTTATCTTCAATTGCCTCTTTTACGACTAAACTCTTCTTTTGTCCCCAAGCCAGTAATACGATACGTTTTGCACTCATAGCACTTGCGATTCCCATAGTTATCGCTTTTTTAGGTACATTCTCAATACCCTGAAAAGATTCAGCTGCGTCTTCGCGCGTAATGTGGTCTAGTGTAATTACACGGGTTCTTGAATTCAAGTTTGAACCAGGCTCATTAAACCCAATATGACCGGTTCGCCCAATTCCTAGAAGTTGAAAGTCAAGTCCACCGAAGCTTTTGATCTTTTCTTCATAGGCAAGGCAATGTTCCCTAGCTTTTTTTAAGGAAACACTACCGTCAGGAATATGAATATTTTCAGGAGCTATATCAATATGATTGAATAGATGTTCATTCATAAAATAGTAGTAACTATGAATGCTGTTTGCTAGCATTGGGAGGTACTCGTCTAAATTAAAGGTGACGACATTTTTAAAACTCAAACCCTCTTCTTTGTGAAGACGCACTAATTCTTGATACACTGAAATAGGTGAAGACCCAGTAGCAAGTCCTAAGACACAAGTCTTTCCTTTCTCCTGTTTTTTTCGAATCAAATCAGCGATTTCATGAGCCACTTCAATAGAGGCGACTTTGGCAGATTCGAAGATGATATTATGAATTTTTTCAAATCGGGTTTCTTCAAAAATTCCGGGAGATTGGTAAGAAATACTCATGGATAAAGTTTTGTTTTATTCGGAAGTTCTATGCGGAAATGTAAATTTTAATCGCTTCGGAACAAACTTTTTTTTAAATTCTTCTCCAGTTTTTGACGATTTATTAATCAAACAACCTTTATCCATGAGACAATTCTTAAGTTTTCTAATTATTCTCTTTACCTTTTATGTACATTCTCAGCAGAGCATCTTCAATGGTAAAGACCTTGAAGGATGGACAATTAACGGTACTGAAAAATGGTATGTTTCAGAGGGATTGCTGATTTGTGAAAGTGGTCCTGATGCTGAATATGGATATTTAACCACTGATGCCCATTATGACGATTTTTTGTTAGAGCTAGAGTTTAAACAAGAGGCTGATGGTAATAGCGGGGTCTTTTTTCGATCAACGGTTGATGGAACTATCGTTAATGGTTGGCAGGTTGAGGTTGCACCACCCGGGAGTGATACGGGAGGTATCTATGAATCTTATGGTAGAGGTTGGCTCATTAAACCTGACCCTGAAAAGGATAAGTATTTAAAAATGGGAGAGTGGAACACCATGAAGATTCTGTGTATTGGAGATCGAGTTCAGACTTTTTTGAATGGACACGAAATGGTTGATATCACCGATGGAAAAATTGGAGATGGTAACGGAGGTATTGCACTTCAAATACACTCTGGAGGAGGAATTAAAGTGCTTTGGAAGAACCTTAAAATCACTGAACTATGAGAAAGATAATCGCACTTTTATGTATTGGGTTGTTGTACTCATGTCAAGAGCCTATAAAAACGGCTGATTGGGCTTATCTATTTGATGGAACTAGCCTCGATGGTTGGCGGGCTTATAATGGAGAAGGTTTACCTCCAGGATGGGGCGTGGTAGATTCATTAATGACTTTTAAAACTGAGTTTATCTCTGAATCAGACTATGACTACAAGGGGAGTAGAGATTTAATCTACGGCGCCAAAGAGTTCGAAAATTTCGAGCTCTATGTAGAGTGGAAAATTCCTCCTGGCGGAAACAGTGGAATTTTCTACCATATCAAAGAGGGGTATTCTGGAATTCCTGAAGTTGCTCCTGAATACCAGTTGATTGATGATTTGCATTACACCGATTTTCATGATATAGAAGACTATAATCGAAGTATAGGGATCACCGATCATCCCGAAAAGTTACAGCCTATTCAATCTACAGCTGCTGATTATGGGATGTATATCCCGGCTGAAGACAAAGTGTTAAATCCTGCTGGAGAATGGAATAACACCACCATCCGATTTACCCCTGAAAAGGTAACCTATTATTTGAACGGAAAGGTAATGCTCGAGTTTGTTCCTTGGTCAGAGGATTGGAAAGAGAGAAAGAATGACGGTAAATGGGGAATGGCCAAAGATTACGGAAAATTCAAAAAGGGGTTTGTTGGGCTTCAAGATCATGGAAGTGAACTTTGGTTCAAAACAGTAAAAATTAAAGAATTATAACCATGGATAAACGAACATTTTTAAAAACATCAACCCTACTTGCTGGTGCTGCAGTATTACCTATGTGGTCTTGTGTTGGGGCAGAAAGACAAATTAGAACGGCACATATTGGGGTCGGAAATATGGGGTTTGAAGACCTGAAGGCAATTGCTACACATCCACAAGTAGTAGTCTCTGCTTTATGTGACGTTGATGAGGATAATCTTAAAGCTGCGGCTGAGCTTTTTCCGAAGGCGAAATTATTTTCTGATTACAGACAAATGATGAAGGAGTTTTCTGATGGGTTTGATGCTGTGGTTGTATCTACCCCCGATCACACACATGCTCCTGCTTCTCTTTTAGCTATGGAGAACAACAAGTCGGTATATTGCCAAAAGCCTTTATCACATTATGTTTCTGAATCAAGAGAAATGAGTAAGGTGGCTTCAGAGAAGGGGTTAGTTACTCAGATGGGAATTCAGGTACACTCTTTCTATGATTACAAATTGGCAACCATGCTTATTCGCGGAGGTATTATTGGGAAAGTGTCAAAAGTGATCGCCTGGTCTAATAAGAACTGGGGATATGATGGAACAATTCCAGAAGGCTCTGATCCAGTTCCGGCAAATTTAGATTGGAACCTGTGGCTCGGGACTTCGAAGCAGCGAGAATTTAAGGAGGGGTATTACCATCCAATGAATTGGAGAAAACTCATGGATTACGGATGTGCCACCCTAGGAGATATGGGTGTCCACATTTTCGATACTCCATATAATGCTCTAGAACTAGGAGTTCCTTCAACGATTACCAATAATTGCAGACCATCGAACGGGTACGGATATCCAGAACGAAACATCGTTCACTATACGTTCGAAGGGACGAATTATACCACACCTTCATTCGAATGGGTTTGGTATGACGGAGTTGAAGGTCCTGAAGCTTCTGAACTTCTTGAACTACCCAACGGCGATCAATTACCCGACCAAGGGGCTATGTTCATCGGTGAGAATGGTGAACGATTATTGCTGCCACACTTCATGGAGTTACCTCGTTGGATTATCAAAGGCGCATACAAAGAATATGATACCGCTCAGTACGATCCTGAAAATAGTTTGGGAGAACCGATTCGCAACTATACTGAAGAGTCACCGCTTCACTATCGTCAGTTCATCGATGCTTGTTTAGGTAAAACCGAGTGTACCGCACCTTTTGAGTATGGGGCAAGACTGACAGAAACCATTTTACTTGGAGTAATTGCAGGACGATTCCCGGGACGCACCCTTCACTATGATAAAGTGAATTCTGCTTTTGAAGAGGCTGAGGTGAATGAATTCTTGTTCGGAAACTATAGAGACTTTTAGATGAAGAACGTTTTTCTATGTATTTGTTTGGCGAGTTCTTTATTGGCCTACTCACAAGATTGGCCAAATATGAATTTCTTCAAAGAAAAGAATGAGCAAGTAATTTTAGAAGGTAAGGTGGTAGAAGCAGTCTTTATGGGGAATTCAATCACTCAAGGGTGGGTAGATATGCGACCTGATTTTTTCGCTGCGAATTCTTTTATCAATCGTGGTATTGGTGGACAAACCACCCCACAAATGTTACTGCGATTCAGGCAAGATGTCATTGATTTAAAACCTAAGGCGGTGGTTATTCTCGCAGGTATTAATGATATCGCCGAAAACACGGGTCCTATCTCTTTGGAGGAGATAGCAGCCAACATTGAATCGATGGTTGAACTGGCAGTGACTAATGGAATACATCCACTGGTGTGTTCGGTGCTCCCTGCCAACAATTTTCCCTGGAGGCCCGAGATATTACCCCGAGAAAAAGTAATCAAGCTCAATGAACTATTGCTAGAAATCACTGAAAAACATCAAGTAACTTATGTCGATTACTATGTTTCAACAGTTGACAATGAAGGTGGGCTAAAAAATGATCTAGGATATGACACCGTGCATCCCAATGATAAAGGTTATCAGGTGCTAGAGCCTATTATTTTAGAATCACTTCAGAGCGTTCTCCGCTAGATAAAATGCAAAGCGGTAATGATCGCTACTTTTTTGTTTTGATTTAAAGTAAGCTTTAAGTTCACTGAGGGTATCGAAGGCTTCAGCCCTAACTACAGGGTTGGCCTTTTCATCTTCTTTTAACTCGATGAGCCGTTCAACTAGAGATATCTGTAAGCCCTTTTTAAGTGCATCTAAAGATTCTGTGTTTTTAACGATTTGAGTTGCAATAGTGCTCATTAGCTCTTTGGTGCTAAGAGGATTCCCTTTAACACTTTCCGCGCTTGAAATCATTTGATTGAGTTTATCGGTACTAAGCAATCGATAAACGAGAGCCTTTTGTAAGTTTCCGATTAGAGGCAGACGGCCTTCGTCTTCGAACTGTGAAATAAGAGAAGGTTCTAGGAGCCATGTAGGGCTACTCCAGACTTCTTTTTGGATAGTGCTGAGCGCCGTTAACTGTTCTGATCTAGGGACATTTTCATATACCTGTTCGATTTGGCCTTTCACTGATCGGGTTTCACGAACCCCACCTACCAAATTGGCGACATGATAAATATATCGGCGGTAAACGCTTACCATTTCTAAATAGAGCTCTTTAAGATCATCGAAGTTTTGTCCTTCTGCCGTGGTCCATTCCTCTAGATTTTTTGCAACAATTTTGAGGTTTGAAAGTCCGTAAGTTGTTGCTTTGATTGGATCATCCCCAATATTTTCAGTCTGTGAATCGGGGTCGGTTCCGCCGCTTCCAAATTGATAAATCGGGTTGAGGTTACGTTCACTCACAAAGACTGCTAACCTTGATTTGATTTCGTTAGGTTCTTGGTCAGGGAAGTAACGATACCCCCATTCGATAGCGTAATCATCATAGGGCCCCATTTGGCGAACGAATCGAATATTCTCATCTCCGGGTTGAGCGACATAATTATAACGAGCATAATCCATGATGGTAGCTGCGATCCCCATCTTTTGAGTGAAACTTCCTGATCGCAGAGAATCTACAGGATAGGCAGAGCTTGCCTTCATGTTGTGGGGTAAACCAAGTGCATGACCGACCTCATGTGCAATAACGCGACGCATCATTTCACCAATTTCCTCTTCAGGTGTGTTTAAGGTACGAGCCTTAGGGTTTGCTGCTCCTGTTTCAAGCAGGTACCTGTTTCGATACGAACGTAAGTGGTTGTGATACCAGATGACATCACTTTCTAGAATCTCTCCAGTGCGGGGATCTTTTACACTAGGTCCAGTTGCGTTTCGGGTGGTTGACGCTACGTAACGAACTACTGAATATCTTACATCCTCAGGGCTAAAGTCAGGATCTTCCTCTTGGGTCGGTGGGTCTTTAGCTATAACAGCATTTTTGAACCCAGCTTTTTCAAAGGCTTGGTTCCAATCTTCAATACCTTTTTTAAAATAGGGTCTCCATTTTAGGGGTGTAGCGGGATCAAGATAGAATACAATTGGTTTCTTAGGTTCAACGAGTTCACCACGTAGATAGGCAGCCTCATCTTTAGGCTCCATTCTCCAACGCACTGCAACACGATAGTTGTCAGATTTTAAGGCCTTCGAAGAATAATTGTATTTCTCCAGTGAAAACCAGCCTACTCTGTGATCAGTATATCGAACAGGCATTGGATTTTCGGGAAGCGCAATGATTGAATGATTCATTTGAAACGTTAGGGTTTCAGATTGATTGCCTCGAGGCGGACTACCTGCTGGGTAGGTTAGTGTATGTGTGATTTCTGTATTTCTCGGATAGCTTTTAACCTTGTCGATAAACGATCGTTTTTTATCTAAACCTGCGATTTTAAACGATTTCTTTTGGGTTTCACCCACCACATTAAAACTTGGAGAGTCTTTAGAGAAAAATTCACTGACATCTATGAGATTTTCCCCTTCTTCAATCTTCTCTTTCTCAAAGCTGGCTAGTATAGGATTTAGATGGTTGTTAATTACACTCTGATATATCGGGTCTGAGGTATCTGCATTATTAACGTAGGAAACCTGTTTTAGCAAAATTCGATTTCCTTGTTTTTCGAATTGAATGACTTGTTCTGCAGTTTTTGATCCTGCATTTCGATAGGCTGAATATCCCGAAGGCAATTGCACATATCGGCTAACCATTAGTAACGGTTTCTCAAACACCGAGTCGTTAAACTGAAGAAATAACTTTTGATTTTCATCGTCAAAATAGGTGCTGAGCATACCCTTTGAAAATTCGGCGTTCGTTACTAATGAATCAATGGGTTGCTTTTTTTGGGCAAGGGTGATCGAAAAAATTAAAGAAAAACCAAGGATAAATAAACGCTTCATAAAACAAGTTATTAATGCCATCAATATAAAAAGAATCGAGTTAATGCTTAATTTCGTTAAGTGAAACATTTCCTTCTTTTTCTATTTACTATTACAGCGCTTAGAGGTTATTCCCAGGAAGTTCTTTCGGGCAACGTCTCTTCTTTAGAGACTGGTAACCCTGCAGAAGGTGTAGCTATTTATTGGAAGGAGACTACTCTGGGCACCGTCTCTGACGTCAATGGTGATTTTGAGATACCACTTATAAAATTACCGGCACAATTGGTCTTTCAATACTTAGGGTATCAGACCGATACTTTAACTATTAGGGAGCCAAGATTCGTCGATCATAAGCTGCGAGAAATCCAAGTAGAAGCTCTGGATGAAGTGGTGGTTTCTAAGACAAAAGCTTCGATTCAAAAGACGTATTTCAAACCACGTAATGTGGTTTCAATTAGTAGCGACGAATTATTGAAGGCGGCTTGTTGTAATCTTTCTGAAAGCTTTGAGACGAACCCTGCTATAGACGTAAATTTTTCGGATGCCATTACAGGTACAAAGCAGATAAAAATGCTAGGACTTTCTAGTCCTTATCTTCTCATCACCCAAGAAAATATACCTATGGTGCGAGGGGCGTCACAGGCTTACGGTCTTACTTTCACTCCAGGACCATGGGTAGAAAGTATTCAAATTACTAAAGGAGCAGGTAGCGTAACTAACGGATTTGAAAGTATTACAGGCCAAATCAACACTGAATTGTTTAAGCCGACAACTTCAGATCGTCGCTATTTTAACCTCTATCGCTCTTTAGATGGTCGTAATGAATTTAACCTGAGATTGAATACCGTACTCAACGAAAATTGGAGTGCCAGTGTCTTTGCTCACGCTAATCAGCGCAGTCGAGAGAATGATCGAAATGGCGACGGGTTTCTAGATGCGCCTACCGGCGAGCAACTCAATTTACTTGGACGATTGCAATACACCAATGCGCAATCGGGTTGGGTGGGTTTTCTTACCCTTCGATATCTTGAAGAAGATAGAGAGTCTGGAGAGATTCGTGTCCAAGCACCTAACGAGTTAAGAATTAACGCCCCTTGGTTGAGTCAATGGATAACCAATCGGTTTGACGCGAGCCTAAAAACAGGTTATGTTTTTCCTTTAAGAACCTATCAAAGTTTTGGGCTTCAACTTTCTTATTCAGACCATTCGCAGCAATCCAATTATGGTAATCGAGTATATGATATTGAACATGATAGCTTCTATGGTAACCTATTATTTAATTCCATTTTTGGAAATACCTTAAATGTTTTTAAGACAGGAATTACGGGAGCTTACGATCGATTTGAGGAGGTAGTCGATGGTTCTAGCTATTCTCGGATAGATCATTCAATCGGAGCCTTTTTCGAATACACCTACAATGATATCGACACTTGGTCTTTAGTTTTGGGAGGTCGAGTAGATAGTCATAATCGTTTAGGTGCATTTTTTACCCCACGAGTGAATATTCGCTATACTCCTTGGGAGAGATCGGCTTTACGTTTTAGTGCAGGGCAAGGACGTAAGGCTTCAAATATCTTTGCTGAAAATCAATCGTTATTTTTTACCGGACGTTCTATTTCTATAGAGTCAAACAACGGAGAGTTTTATGGATTAGGTCCAGAGAGAGCAACCAATTATGGATTGAGTTTTCTTCAAGGATTTAGTCTTTTTAATCGTCAAGGAGATTTGACATTCGATTTTTACCGCACGCAGTTTATTGATCAGGTTGTCGTTGATTGGGAGACTATTGGTCAGCTGCGTTTTTACAATCTTGAGGGCCGCAGTATTGCAGAGAATTTACAGATCGAGATGAATTATGAATTGTCCAAAGATCTAAATCTTCGCTGGGCATATAAAACTTATCGCGTAGAAACAGATTATATCTCTGGTCGACTTGAACGTCCGTTAACCCCTAAAAATAGATTTTTTGCTAATCTTGATTATAAGATTAAATCGTTAAAAAATCCTGAGAACCAATGGCGATTCGATCTTACTTATCATCACATAGGAAGTCAGCGTTTACCTTCAAATAGCAGAGATGGAAATAACTATTTCGCTCAAGGCTACGGGTTGTGGAATAGCCAATTAACTAGAGCTTTTAAAACGAACTTTGAGGTTTATATGGGATTTGAGAATATGACTAATTTCAAGCAAGAGAATCCTATAGTTGCCTCTGACGATCCGTTTGGTTCAAACTTTGATGCTAGCCTCATATATGCGCCTGTTTTTGGACGAATGTCTTATCTTGGTCTTAGATGGAATTCAAAAAATTAGACATTATGAAAAAGTCAATCACGGTTTTAATTGCCCTACTTTGTACGATGACTATTTATTCGCAGCAGTCGATTGAAAGACAAACGATTGAGGTTGATGGCGTTTGCGGTATGTGTCAGGCACGCATTGAAAAAGTCTCTTTTAAAAATAAAGGTGTAAAGTCGGCGTCATGGAGTATTGATACCCATGAACTCACCTTGATTTTTGACGCTTCAAAAATATCCTTAGATTCCATTCAAAGTAGTATAGCGAAAGTAGGTCATAATACGCCACTTTTTAAAGCAACCGAAGAGGCTTATGAATCACTTCCTATGTGCTGTAAGTATCGCACAGTAGAACCCCACTAGCGTTTATTTTTCTCATAGTTTAGGATAGCTCGACCTAGACCTGCCATAAATGGAAATCCGATCGAATCGTACTCATAAATATTGTCATTGAAGATTTGATTTTCATTGACATGAACAGTGGCTGTGAGCAAAAACTCAATAGCTGATGCTCGGTCTTGGATATATGCTGTTTCTGTTAAAGTTCCGTAGGCATCTCCAACTTTATTGAAGATTCTTACGTTATCGGTCATTGCCCCTTTTTGGTCCCCGTAAACAAAGAACTTAACGTAGCTATCATAAAGATCAGGATTGTTGCTGTAATCAGGATCGCTGCTTTCGAGAGTATTTCGGCTCATCCAAAACTTCAGAAACTTGTAGTCCTCTTCAAGTAGATCAAAACGCTCGCTCGAATCAAAAACATCTGGGAATAGGATTCGCTTTAAAATTCCCTCCAGATCATTAATGCTGATTCTATTTTTCGATCTGAAATCGAAGGGTCGATTAACTAGTTTGTCGCCGTCTATGTATCCGATACCTTTGATCATCGCTTTTAAATTTCCATTACTGATTATTTGTTTAGCGCGAATACTAGGCTGGTAGTAAAGAGTGTCTAAATGGTCTATGAAATGGTATTCCCAAGTCTTTTGATTATCTGCCCCAAACAAAAATTTATGGTGAATGGAAGTTTCACTTAATCCTTTCTTTCTAAGCTCGCTGTTGATATAATCGCTACCTAAAAAATCAAAGAGAAAGTTATAGGAATCATTATCACTAACAAGAAATATTTTTTTGATCAGGTGAGCAACACTTAAGTTTTCGTTCAATGCGGTACTGTCCTTCAGTGCAATGGGATGGTTATATCGATCTCTAATATGAAATGGGGTGTTGCTATCGATATTTATTCTCTCAGCTTGTAATTCTCGAATACGTTGAAGTGCTAAGGCAGCTATAGGAAGTTTAGCGGTTGAAGCAGGATAGAAGTAAGCTTCACTATCCTCAAACAGGCTATAACTTGAAAATTCGGGGAGGTTGTTTTCTCCTCTTTTTATTTGAGTGTATCTAATTTGAATTTCGTGCTCATCTGCGAAATCGAGCACCTTTTTCACTTCTAACTCAGCATCGGTTAGTGCTTGTTCGAGAGGTGTGCTTTCTGTGCATGAAAACATAAAAATGCCTAGCGAAATAATGAAGACGGATAAAATAGGTTTTGCCATTATCTTTGAGTTACAACTAAAAGTAAGGATTTACTATGCGAAATACAGAAAGCTTATCAGCCTTAGATCGTATTCAAGTAATTGGTGACCGTGTGTTAGTTAAACCTAGGAAAGAATCTGAGCGCACGGCTAGTGGGCTTTACCTTCCGCCAGGAGTCAAGGAGAAGGAGAAGATTCAATACGGTTATATCGTAAAATCTGGCCCGGGATATCCTATTCCTAATGCTACCGAAGAAGATGAGCCATGGAAAGTTACTGAACAAAGAGTAAACTACGTGCCACTTCAAGTAAGAGAAGGAGACTTAGCCGTATTTCTTCAACACTCAGCCTACGAGGTTCAGTATAAAAATGAAAAGTATTTCATCGTGCCACAATCAGCTGTTTTAATGATTGAGCGGGATGAAGAATTATTTTGAGGATATGAAACAGATTCTAAATTCGTTCACCGCTTTAATCATTTTCACTATTTTACTGTGGTTTCTGTCTGCCGTTGGCATTATGTTTTTCCTGGATGACTGGTCTGATCGTGGAACTTTTGGTGACCTCTTTGGAGCTGTGAATGCTTTATTTTCAGGCTTGGCGTTTGCTGGGTTACTTTTTTCACTTATTGAGAACCGAAAGCAAATTTCTTCACAACAAGAAGAATTATTGATCAATCGTAAGGAATTACTGAAAGCTCGAAAGATTCAAGAAAAAACAGAAAAAGCTATTGAGGCTCAAGTAACTCAAATGCAAAATACTGCACGTTTAAGTGGGTTAAATACATTGGTAAATTATTTTACCAACATCATAAATGACCCAAAAAGATCTTCTGTGGAAATCGATCTCGCGATTGAAAAAAGGAAAGAGGCGATTCGTGAAATAGATCGTTTAATTAAGTGGGCTAATGATGAAGTCTTTTAATTCGATTTTGACACACCCTCTTGATTTTCGTTTTCTAAATAAAAAAAGTGACTTCGAAGAATTACAGCCTTTTGCTGCTTCTATATGGGAGCAGCATTACGCTCCTATTATAGGTTCTGATCAGGTTTCCTTTATGCTTAAGAAATATCAAAGTGCTGAAGCTATGTATGACCAATTTTCTAAAGGTTACACCTATGCTTTAGTGCTATATGAAGGTCAAAGAGCTGGGTATTTTGCGTATGTCAGCGAATCTGAAGAGGAAGTTTTTATTAGTAAGCTATACATTCACATAGACTTTAGACGAAAAGGTATAGGTAAAAAAATACTTGATTTTATCTCTAAACAAGCCAAGGAGCAAGGCTTTCAATGGGTGAAACTATCAGTCAACAAAGACAATGTGGATAGTATTCAGTTCTATCTCTCCAACGGATTTCAAACTATCAAGGCACAAAAAGTTGCTATCGGCAACGGGTTCTATATGGATGATTATGTTATGAGTTACTTATTGTAGAGATTTAATCATGGCTTCGTAGCTTTGCAAACCGACATAAACAATTATGCAAGCATCAAATCGAGGCATTATTAAAGTCTTATTCATTGGTTTTTTACTGATCTTCTCAAAGGGTTATGCGTTTCAAAAAGACTCATTGGTCATCAATGAATTAGATGAGGTCGTTCTTGATGGGCGACTAGGTCAGGTTATCTCGAAGCAATCAAAAACGGTAGAGGTGATTTCTGCGATAGACCTTCAGCGATCTGGATATACAAATGTCGTCGAAGCATTACAGCAAGTAGGAGGCCTAGACATTCGTCGAAGAGGAGTTGGGCCTACTCAGGCCGATATGAATTTGAGAGGAGGAACTTTTGACCAGACTTTACTGCTCATAGATGGTATTAGACTCGAAGATGCTCAAACCGGTCATCATCTTTCAAATTTTTTATTGCCGATTGAGATGATTGAGCGTATCGAAATTATACGAGGCCCTGCAGCTAGAATATATGGCCCTAACGCATTTGTTGGAGCCATTAATATCGTAACTAAATCTTCGATTCAAAACAAGGGAATGGTTGCTTTAGATTATGGTTCTTTTGGTCAGAACGGAGCAAGATTAACTGCTGGTACTTCTGGTGACAAAGCCTCCCTTATCGCACACGCCTCTTTTGCCAATAGTGACGGCTATCGTTATAATACTGATTTCAAGTCTAGAACAGTCGCTTTGAAAAGTGTTTTTGATTCAAACCACCCGACGGAGATTCTTGGGTTCTTCAATGATCGAAAATTTGGTGCTAATGGGTTTTATGCAACTCCTTCGGCAACTGATCAATATGAAGAGACTCAGGCAAGTTTAATTGCGATAACTCACAAATTGAGTGGCTCGAATTGGAGCCTTACCCCAAGAGTTTATTGGAGGAGAGGTCAAGATATGTACGAGTATATTCGTAATCGCCCAGAGATTTATCGCAATTTACATATCGCTCACAAACTAGGTGCAGCAGTAGATGGATCTATAGACAATGCCCTAGGGGGCCTTGGGTTTGGGGGAGAAGTGGCATCGATAAGTATACAGAGTAATAATCTTGGAGAACGCAATAGAAGATTAGCCAACCTATTTATCGAGCAGCGCATTTTGATAATGAATCGTCGATTAGATATCACTCCAGGAGTAGTGGTTAACTATTTTTCTGCAGTAGGTACTAAACTTTATCCAGGGCTAGATTTAGGTTGGCAAATTAACTCCAATCTTAGAGGGTATCTGAACTATGGAAAAACTTTTAGAGTGCCTACGTTTACCGATTTACACTATAGTGATCGAACGACTTTGGGTAATGAAAATTTACTTCCAGAAACTTCGAATGCTATTGAAGTTGGACTACGCAAAGTAACCTCGAATAAACAATGGTCTATCGCTTATTTCAAGCGTAACTCATCGAACCTAATCGACTATGTGAAGCAAGATGAGGAGGCGTTGTTTGTTGCGCAAAATATTGCAGATCTTACCACAGAAGGGATCGATTTAAATTACCGTTATCGTTTTGGTTCATCCACAGCTCCTATGCTTTCGTTATCCTATACTTATATGACGCAAAACTTTGGAGAAGAGGTTTTTGCCTTCTCAAGATATACCATTGACAACGATCTCAAACACCATTTTACTGCTCAGCTTTCAGGTCAATTATTTGAATCCACTTTAGGTAGTTTGAATGTTAAATGGATTGAGCGCGCAACAGGAAGAACCTACACGGTTATTGATGCAACACTCAATCAATCACTTTCGAATTTTAACCTTCAACTTGGTGCCTTCAACGTGCTAAATCAGTCCTATTGGGAGACTAGTTTTATCCCGATGCCCAGTAGGAATCTTGGACTAAATCTGAGTTATTCCCTTTAAGGTCTTAATCGAATAAGACAATATCTTCTTTTCGGCACGGTTTTTGGCATGTTCGGCTTGAAAAAAGAGTACATCTACTCCACAATTCTTTTAATGCATGAAACGATCCATACTTTTACCTATCATTGGGGTGTCAGCGCTAATTCTTGCTGTTTTCTTAGCAAATCAATTGGTGTCTTCAAATAAAACTCCCCAGCGTGTTGTAGCTAAAACGGTTAAATCAGTATTTGTACATCCTGCTGAAAACACTTCGATTCCACTTGTGGTTTCTTCAAACGGAAGGCTTGTTGCTAGACAACGCGTCGAATTATTTTCAGAGGTTCAGGGTGTACTTAAGTTCACTGGAAAGGCATTTAGATCGGGTCAAACTTATAAAAAGGGAGAGGTGATTTTAGCCCTAGACGATTCAGAATTTGCAGCTTCGGTTCGTTCGGCTAAAAGTAGTTTTTTGAATACCCTCAGTACGTCTCTCGCAGATATTGAATTCGATTTCTCTTCGATTTATCCTAAGTGGGAAGCCTATGTAACGGCTTACAATATCGACGAACCTACTGCTGAATTGCCAACCTTCGAATCAGAGAAGGAGCGATTCTTTATTAGCGGAAGAGGAATTCTGAACGCCTACTACAACGTCTTGAACCTTGAAGCTAGGCTTGCCAAATACACCATTATTGCACCTTTTGACGGAGCCCTTTCACTAGCGAATGTAACCGAAGGAAGTTTAGTTAGAGCTGCTCAGCCATTAGGTACATTTATTGAGAAAGGAGTCTATGAAATGCCCGTTTCTGTTCCTGCTACTTATGCAGAGAGTTTGCGAACCGGTAAAGAAGTTGTGCTATATAGTCTTGAATCTGAAACAGAATACAAGGGTACACTAGTTCGAATTAACCCGTCGATTGATCAAACCACTCAAACGATCGAAGTTACTCTTTCGGTTAAGGGTCAAAGATTGCGCGAAGGCCAATATCTAACTGCTGAAATTGAAATGGAAACCATTAATAATGTGATAGAAATTGATCGTTCTCTGGTTCTTGACTCACAAGAGGTTTTTGTGGTTAGAGAAGGTTTGTTGGCTCTAGTTCCTGTTGAGGTGATTCATTACACTGAGAATACGGCAATTGTAAGTGGAGTGGCAAATGGGGAAAAGGTGCTATCAAAAACTTTGCCTGGAGCGTTCAAGGCCCAGCCGGTGAAAATTATTGAAGACTAGGCAGATGAGAAAATTAATCTCCTACTTTATAAAATATGAGGTCGCGGTAAACATCGTGATCCTCTCATTTGTGATTTTCGGTCTCGTTGGAGCCTTTTCTTTAAACTCATCCTATTTTCCGCTCTCTGACTCAAAAAATATTTTGATTTCTGTAGTTTATCCCGGGGCATCTCCTCAAGAAATAGAAGAGGGAGTTGTTCTTAAAATCGAGGATAATTTAAAGGGACTTCAAGGAATAGACCGAGTAACTTCTACTTCTCGGGAGAATAGTGGTACTATCAACGTCGAGATTGAAAAGGGTCGAGATATTGACTTTATGCTTCTCGAAGTTAAAAATGCGGTAGATCGGGTACCGAACTATCCGACAGGCATGGAGCCCCTAGTTGTTGCTAAGCAAGAGGTGGTGCGCCAAACGATTAGTTTTGCCATTTCTGGTGAAGACATTCCGCTATCGGTTCTCAAACAGGTTGGGCGTCAAGTTGAAAACGAACTCAGAGCTATCGAGGGGATTTCTCAGATTTCAATTAGCGGTTATCCTGAAGAAGAAATTGAAATTGCACTGATCGAAGACCAATTACTTGCTTACGATTTGAGCTTCTCAGAAGTAGCCCAAAAGATTGCGGCGAGTAACCTTTTAATAACCGGGGGTACGGTAAAGGCCGATGCTGAAGAATACCTGATTCGAGCGAATAATCGTCAGTACTATGCCGACGAACTTGCTACTATTGTAATTAAAGCGCTACCTGATGGGCGAATGTTACGCCTGTCTGATGTTGCTACGGTTCGTGATCGATTCGCAGAATCTCCAAATGCCACTTATTTTGATGGAGAACGAGCAATTACCGTAACCATTACCTCTACTAATACCGAGGACCTTATCGGTGCTGCAGAGGCGGTAAAGGAATATATAAAAGCCTTTAACCAAAAGGCTTCGAATGTGAAACTTACTGTGGTAAGTGACCTTTCAACCACACTTACGCAGCGTACTGAATTACTTACCGAGAATGCGATTATGGGGATGATTCTCGTCTTAGTATTTCTATCATTATTTCTAAATACGCGTTTGGCATTCTGGGTGGCATTTGGCTTACCTGTCGCATTCTTAGGGATGTTTGTAGTTGCTCCATTCGCAGGGGTTACAATCAATGTACTTTCACTCTTTGGAATGATCATTGTGATTGGAATATTGGTAGATGACGGTATTGTAATTGCCGAAAATATTTATCAGCATCACGAAAAAG
>PZPI01000110.1 GCA_003045935.1 Bacteroidota bacterium
AGCTGCCAATCTGCACCTTTAAGTGTAAAATCAGTGTTACTAAAGTCAAAGGCATATACGCCATTTGAAGGTCTTTCAACTCGAGCTCTAAGATCTAAACGGTCTGAAAAACGATTCAGTGATGTGAACGAAAGGATCCCCTCAGACTCGGTAAGAACTAAACGAACATCTTTAACGTTTAAAAGGGGATTCGAAAAGCGATCGGCCTCAATATTTAAAGGACCTCCAGTATTACCCTCTATTTTGAAAGCCTCCATCAGTGTAGATTGATACCTTACAGAGGAAAGCGAAAGCGATGTTTTGTAGTAATCAGGCCTATAATCTAGAAATCCACTAATCGCAGGAATAATCAAAGACTGTTTAAACAGTTCCCTCCATGAATCTCCAGTATTGACATCTGCTCTTAAAACGAGGTCTTCAGGAAGTTTAAATTCTTTTAAAGTCGACCAATCTATCAAATGGTAGTTTCCTCGAATAGATCCATTGATCAAATCTGTTGATTGAAACTGAATTTGGTGAGTGTCATTACTAATAAGTGATGCACCGAACTGAAAGGAGCCTAAGGCAATAGATTGACCATTAGGGGTCTTTGCAGAGATTCCCGACGAAGAAATACTTCCTTGAATATCTGAAAATTTCGTGCCCCATAGCTCTGATTCTATCCGACCATTAAGAAGAACCTCTAAATAAGTACTATTAAAAACCGAGGTATCGAAACCATTTAAGGTCAAAACTGATTTTGAGCGAAAACCAGAAGACAAGTCTAGATATCCATCCCAAAAAAAAGAGGCTTTAGGAGATCGACTGCTTAATTGGCCCGTAAAAAGGGTAGATTTTATAGATCCCTTTAGTGTTATTTCGTGTAATTGATAAGAATTTGAAAACACCTCTTCAATTAAGCCCTCTACACTCCAAAAATTCCTAGTACTCGATTTTTGAAGAACGGCTTGTCCTCTTAGCGTTTCTTTTGCACCCGGTTGAATCAAATCAAGTGGGTAATTATCAAGGTCTGCAACCACGATCTCTTCCCTTATATTTTTAGTGTACTGCAGATTTACTTCTGACTGATCCCAAAGCCCAACAACATCAATCTCCATAGAATCTTTAATCGAGGACCATCGAATTAATCCGTGAAATTGACTTTCATTTAAGTCTGGGTTATTTAAAAAAGAGGTTCTTTTAGGTGCAAGTTGCCTAGCCAGAGTATTAACCTGCAGTTTTGCATTCGTAAGACTTAATTCTCGAATACCTATACCATTATTTGTAGATAGATCTAAGGAAACCTCTGCATTTGAATCTCCAAGCTCTACATATGCACGGTTTAGACTTATATAGTCGGAGGTTGCCTGAACCTCCCCTTGAATATACATGGAACTTTCAGTCTGCACGGTTGGGATTATCGCTTTCATGAGCTCGGGACTAATGAAAGAAGGAGCCATTTCTGCAGATATATTGAAAGGATTTGTCTGGACACCTACCCATGGCAAATTCAGTTCATCCTTAGAAGTTCGAAGATTTAAATCGAGCGCTTCCCATCTTCCTCCTACCTGTCTGATTCGTGCTGACAATGTTGAAGATCCTAATGTGGGTACATCCTTAATCGAAGTCGTCACCTTTCCGGAGAAAAGTCCGTTTAAACGTTTTAAATCTTCAACCACCAATTGATTTACGTCTAGCTTAACAGGAAGGGTACTGCGATTTTCATCAATGTATCGAACACTGAGATTTCTAGCCTCAATTCGCTTTGAACTCCAATCTTTCTGTTGATTAGCATTCAAAGGCAAAGCCTCAAGGAAACGATTCAACGTCGCTACAGAGTCACCTTTAGGAATACGGTAGTACAATACCGAGGCACCTACCCTGTAATTACCTCCTTTACTCGAGGACCAATCAGAGAGGGAAAGCAGTGATGCACGGATTGAACTTATATAGAGCAAAGTATCTCCCCTATTATCCTCAAAATAAAGATCGGTTAACTGAGAATTGAGTTCTAAGGGGTTTACGCGTACACCACCTACATTCGCTTCTAAACCCAATTCTTGAGTCAGTTGTTTTACAAGGCGTTTGGCAACATAGGTTTGAACGGGTGCAAGGGATCCCATAATCGTCAAACCGAAAAGAAAAAGACCAACAACCAGTATAATCTTAACGCCTAGAGAGAGTCGTTTTCGAATTGGAGTTAAGCCGTTATCTTTGTTTAACATATGACCTTGAAAAAAGAGCCTTTAATTTTAGCTATTGAGTCTTCTTGCGATGACACCTCTGCTGCCGTAATGCAAGGTAGAAGAGTTTTGTCAAACGTCGTTAATACTCAAGAAATTCATGAAAGTTACGGTGGGGTAGTACCTGAATTAGCTTCAAGAGCCCATCAAAAAAGTATTGTTCCTGTAATACACCGTGCACTTACAGAGGCAAATATCGAAAAAAAGGAGCTTGATGCCATTGCCTATACTCGTGGTCCAGGGTTATTAGGCTCGTTACTTGTTGGTGGATCATTTGCCAAATCACTTTCGATTGCTTTAAACATTCCGCTCATTGATGTCAATCATATGCAGGCGCATATTCTAGCACATTTTATTGAAGATAAACGACAAGAGACTCCCGAATTCCCCTTATTAAGTTTAACTGTCAGTGGTGGTCATACTCAACTTGTACTGGTAAAAGACTATTTCGAATTAGAAGTTTTGGGGGAAACTTTAGACGATGCTGTCGGAGAGTGCTTTGATAAAAGTGCAAAACTTTTAGGGTTTGATTACCCGGGAGGGCCTCAGATTGATCGGTGGTCTCAGGAAGGAAATCCTAAAGCCTTTCAATTCGGTTTACCCAAGGTTCCCCATCTAGACTTTAGTTTTAGCGGCTTAAAAACTGGAATTGCAAGAGTAATACAGCAAGGCTTAAGAAATGATTCAGAATTTATTTCCAATAATAAGGCAGACTTGTGCGCGAGCATTCAAGAGGCAATCATAGAAGTTCTTCAAAAAAAATTACTCGCAGCCCTAAAAACTACTGGAGTAAAACATCTCGTCCTTTCGGGAGGTGTCGCAGCTAATAGCGGAATAAGAAATCGTCTTAAAGAACTTTCTAAAAAGCACCATTTTAAACTACACTTGCCACCTTTTGAGTATTGCACCGATAATGCAGCAATGATAGGAATTGTGGGAACATTAAAATTCGAAATGGGTGATTATAGTGAATTATCACATTCCTCAACCGCCCGATATAACCTAAGCCAGCTATGAGTCAACGTTTCTATGATCCAACATTAGACAAATACTCAACTTTCTGTAAGCTAGACGCCATTCAGAGTGGTCACTTGTATAAGGTTCTTAGAAAATCAGTGGGCGATAAGGTAGAATTCACTAATGGTAAGGGTGATTTATTTTCTGCTACCGTAAGCCTGGCACACCCAAAAAAGTCAGAGGTAGAACTCTCCTATCTCCTAAGTGAAGCTCTTACAGAAAATCAAATTACTATCGCGATGGCCCTTCCTAAGTCTATGGATCGTTTCGAATGGTTTATTGAGAAGGCCACTGAGATTGGAATCGCAAGAATTATCCCGCTAACTAGTCGATTTTCTGAACGAAAAAATTTAAATAAGGAGAGAGCTGAGCGCATCTTAGACAGTGCTTTCAAACAATCGTTAAGGCTTCATCGTCCAATTTTAGATGATTTAACTCCAATTACAACTCATTTTGAAAAGGGTGGAGAGTGGGAACAGAAGTTTATTGGACACTGTTATCCTGGAGATAAAACAGATTTAATAGAACACTGTGATTCAAAAAAAAGTAAATTGATGCTTATTGGACCTGAAGGGGATTTTAGTGAAGAAGAAGTGAATCAAGCGTTAGATTTAGGATATGAAGAAGTATCCCTAGGATCTAGTAGATTAAGGACAGAAACGGCAGGTTTAATGGCTCTAGCAAGAATGATTTTGAAGGAATAACCTATGAATAATACAACCTACCAAGCGCTTATTAAATGGACCATTACGTTAATTATCGGAGGAATCATCATTTATCTTCTTTATAGTCTAGCATCCGTAATTCTTTACCTAATCTTAGCTGGAGTACTCGCTTTACTTGGTAAACCGGTGGTTTCGTTTTTTCATGAGAAACTTTCAATTCCAACGACTTTAGCGGTCGTTTTAACTATTCTTCTTCAAATTACCGCTGTTTTGGGTTTTGCCGGCCTAATCATTCCTGTAGTTATTACTCAGAGTGATAATCTTTCGCTACTTGATATTGAAAGCTTAGAAAAAAACGTAACCGATTCACTTAGTCTAATTAGTGAAACCATCGCAACACACATTCCTCCTTTAAAAAGTTATCTTAGCGACTTGTCAATTGAAAATCAATTCATTAATAGTATTGATTTAAATTTCATTCCTAATCTTTTAAGTGGGGTTTTAGATGCCCTAGGAGCACTGAGCATCGGGTTTTTCTCTGTTGTTTTTATTACTTTCTTCTTCTTGAAAGATCAAAAATTACTACAGCGTGGAATACTCGTATTCATACCTGACAATGAGGAGGAAAAGGCAGTTCACTCCTTTGGAAAAATCAGTTACTTATTGTCTCGCTACTTTTCTGGCATCCTTTTGCAAATAATTATTCTTTTTATTGTTTATAGCATCACTCTTCTTATCGGAGGTATAGAAAATGCTATAATCATCGC
>PZPI01000111.1 GCA_003045935.1 Bacteroidota bacterium
AAAACCTTAGAGCGCTCCTATCTTTTGAAGATCAATGGTAAGATCGTAGAAAGACCTCAGCACATGCTGATGAGAGTTTCGGTTGGTATTCATCCGACCGACTTAGATGCTGCTATCGAGACTTATGACTTAATGTCTAAGCGTTACTTTACACACGCCACCCCAACCCTATTTAATTCAGGAACTCCAAAACCTCAAATGTCATCTTGCTTTCTACTAACCATGAAAGACGACAGTATTGATGGTATTTATGACACCTTAAAACAGACCGCCAAAATCTCGCAGTCTGCAGGCGGTATCGGTCTATCAATTCACAATATCAGAGCTACAGGGTCTTATATCTCAGGAACCAACGGTACCTCTAATGGTATTGTTCCTATGCTTCGAGTATACAACGACACCGCTCGTTATGTAGATCAAGGTGGCGGAAAGAGAAAAGGGAGTTTCGCGATGTATATCGAACCATGGCATGCAGACATTTTTGACTTCCTTGATCTTAAAAAGAATCACGGTAAAGAGGAAATGCGTGCGCGCGACCTTTTCTACGCAATGTGGATACCCGATCTATTTATGAAGCGCGTTGAGGCAAACGAAGATTGGACACTTATGTGTCCTAACGAGTGCCCGGGATTATTCGATAACCACAGCGAAGAGTTCGACAAGTTATACCTTCAGTACGAAGCTGAAAATAGAGGACGCAAAACCGTAAAAGCACGTGAGCTTTGGGAGAAAATCTTAGAATCTCAAATCGAGACAGGTACTCCTTATATGTTATATAAGGACGCAGCAAACCGCAAGAGTAACCAAAAAAATTTAGGGACCATCAGATCCTCAAATCTTTGTACTGAGATCCTAGAATATACTTCAGAAGACGAAGTTGCTGTTTGTAACCTTGCGTCAATTGCACTTCCAATGTTTGTAAAGGATGGCAAATTTGACCATCAAGAGCTTTTTGATGTCACCAAACGAGTAACACGCAACCTCAACACGGTAATCGATCGCAACTACTATCCGGTTGTAGAAGCCGAGAACTCAAACATGCGCCATCGCCCTGTCGGATTAGGAGTTCAGGGACTTGCCGATGCGTTCATCATGATGCGTCTACCGTTTACCTCAGATGAAGCGAAAAAACTAAATCAAGAGATTTTTGAAACGCTTTATTTCGCTGCCGTAACCGCATCAATGGAAATGGCGATTGAAGAAGGACCTTACAGCAGCTATAAAGGTTCTCCAATTTCTGAAGGTAAATTCCAATACGAACTTTGGGGAATCAAGGATGACGAACTATCTGGTCGCTGGGATTGGGAAGCACTACGCAAGCAAGTACTAAAACACGGTGTTAGAAACTCACTTCTTGTTGCACCGATGCCAACTGCCTCTACTTCTCAAATCTTAGGTAATAATGAGTGTTTTGAGCCATACACCTCAAACCTATATACTCGCCGTGTACTATCAGGGGAATTTATTGTAGTAAATAAGCACCTACTTAAAGATCTAGTTCGTCTTGGCTTATGGAATGAAAGCATGAAGCAAGAGCTCATGAGAGCCAACGGATCTGTGCAGCATATTGACGGAATTCCAGAGGATATCAAAGAGCTTTATAAAACTGCATGGGAGTTGAGTATGAAAGACATTATTGATATGAGCCGTCACAGAGGTTATTTTATCGATCAGTCTCAATCGCTCAACCTTTTCATGGAAAATGCGAGCTTCAGCAAATTGACCTCAATGCACTTCTATGCTTGGAAGAGTGGGTTAAAAACAGGTATGTACTACCTAAGAACAAAAGCAGCTACAGACGCTATTAAATTCACAGTAGATAACACTAAGAAAGCTGCTCCAGTAGCAGTATCCGCAGAGGCTGAAATCAAGCTGGCTGAACAAGACGCCGCAAGCATCCGCGAGAAAGAAGTAGATATCGAACCGATGAGCCCTGAAGAGATGAAGGAGCTCATCAAAAGATCAAAAGAGGGTCAAGGAGATGACGACTGTTTAATGTGTGGATCTTGATTACTCACTGCCATAAGTAATTAAGAAACACAAAAAAAGCCCGCACCAATGGTGCGGGCTTTTTTAATTAAACTATTGAAGTCTTATTCAGACCAAGCTTTACCACCAGTAAGCGTTTGTACATCATCACAAGCGATATACTCGCCTGGTACTGGTAAATATGCAAGAACATTTTCACCAATATACTCAGACTCTTTGTAGGCGCTAATGGTCATACTTCTTAAATCTCCGGCAAATGCATAAGCATCTGAAGAAATAGACTCATCTCTATCACCGAACAAAGTAGTGAAGCTATCTACAAGATTTGCTTCACTAACCGCTGCCAGCGAACTAGCTCCTGTCGATTCAGTTATAAAGCTTGCGAAAGCTGTTAATTGACTCTTAACTCGATCCTGAGCCTGAGCGTCATAACATTCCGCGATCAATTTATCGATGAATACATGAACATTCACTTCAGAAGCTGAAGGAGTATCTGTAGTCGGCAAAATCACATCAATTGCCTTAACTAAAAATGAACCTTCTTCACTTGAGAAGAATTGTGGCGCCCATGCCAATCCGTCTGAAGAGCTACAACTCTGCAGAATGGATAATACCGTAGGAGTGGCAACGGCAAAACCGAAAGCCTTTCCTAAATTCTTAAGTGCGTCTCTTCTTTCCATTAGATATTTCCGTTTTTAAGTTCTTGAACTGCATGATTAGCTGCACGTGCTGTAAACGCCATGTAAGTAAGCGATGGATTTACACAATTTGCTGAAGTCATGAAAGAACCGTCAGTTACATAAACATTTTTACAAGCGTGTACTTGGTTGTACCCGTTAAGTACCGAAGTCTTAGGATCACGTCCCATACGAGCAGTACCCATTTCGTGGATACCCAGACCGATTGCATAGCTTCCGTTAAAAGAGTAGATATCCTTCGCCCCTGCTTTCTCAAGCATCTGTTCGGCTTGATCTCGCATATCTTTGCGCATCGCGATCTCATTCTCTTTAATAGTTGCATTAAAAGTCTGTGTAGGTAATCCCCACTGATCTAGCTTATCGTAGTCTAGGGTAAATCGGTTATCCTCATAGGGCAGAATTTCACCGAATCCGTAGAATGTGGCACTCCATTGACCAGGCTCTAGGATGTTCTCCTTTAGCTGTGGCCCGAACTTAGCTTCAGCAATTAAATCATTATAATTACTTCTGCTAGCTCCACCCTGATATCCGTAAAGGCCTTTGAAATCTTTACGATTGGTAGAACCTCCAATATTTCTAAATGAAGGCACATACCAACCAGCAACCTTACGGCCTTTGTAGTATTTATCTTCTAAACCTTCCATAATACCAACAGCACCAACATTTAAGTGGTGGTCCATGATGTTACGTCCTAGTTGATCACTATCATTTCCTAATCCATTAGGGAAACGATCAGATCGCGATTGCATTAGAATCGAAGTTGAGGCAATTGCAGAAGCACATAAGAATACGACTTTAGCCTTGAATTCAAACTCTTCTTTAGTTACACGATCGATTACTTTAACACCAGTAGCCTTTTGAGTATCTGCATCGTAAATCACCTCGGTAACGATAGAATCAGGACGAAGGGTTAGGTTGCCTGTGCGTTCAGCAACAGGAAGTGTTGACGAAAGGCTGCTGAAGTATGACCCGAAAGGACACCCTCTGATACAGCGGTTTCTGTATTGACAACGAATACGTCCATCACCATCAAATTGCTTATCACTTGTGATGTGCGCCACACGACCTGGTGTAAGTACACGACCATCAAAATGCTCAGCAACTTTATCCTTGATTTTCTCCTCAGCACAGTTAAACTGCATCGGAGGCTCAAATTCACTATCAGGTAATTGAGATAATCCTAGCGACTCACCAGAAACCCCAATAAACTTCTCAACATGAGAATACCAAGGGGCAATGTCCTTATATCGAACCGGCCAATCAACGGCAACTCCATTACGAGCATTTGACTCAAAACTTATATCACTCCAACGATATGAGTGTCTTCCCCACATGATTGAACGTCCACCAACGTGATATCCACGCATCCAGTCAAAACGTTCTGTTTCGTTGTAAGGATGATCAACGTCATCTACAAACCAGTGCGAAGAAGATTTACGTGTGGTGTAACCCGTACGTGACTGCTTTTGCTGTCTCGCAGCCTCCTCAACCGTTTGACGATCACCATTAGGCAAATCCCACTTGTCTAGGTTAGCGGTTGGATAATCTTCGCGGTGTTTTTTCATAGGTCCTCTTTCGAGAACTAGGGTCTTCAAGCCATTTTCGCATAACTCCTTTGCCGCCCAGCCACCGCTAATACCGGTACCAACGACAATCGCGTCATACGATTCTTGCTCTTCGTTGAAATAAAATTTACTCATCGTTGTCAATAGTTTAGTTGGCACAATTTAGAGAAACCAATGATATTTTTCTACATTTAGTGGCCTTTTGAGGCAAACTTTAACAAGATAACAACACTAATCCTTACACAATAATCAATTATGAAGACAAGTACGCGCGTTCAACTATCGCTAATGATGTTTCTAGAATTTTTCATCTGGGGTGGCTGGTTTGTAACTATGGGTATATTTTTACCTAGCACCTTAGGA
>PZPI01000112.1 GCA_003045935.1 Bacteroidota bacterium
TGATTAGCGTTGTAAATAAATCCAGAAGCTGGACTAATCACTTGAGGAAGCTCCTCTGTTTTGTAGTAGGTCTCCCAAAGGGTCTCACTAGAATTTCCAGGTACTGTTTTGGTCCAATCATAGGCCGGATTTCGCTTAGGCATCTTACCATTTGAGATATAAAATATGGTATCGTACTTATCGGCATATCCAATATTATAACCAGGTAAGGCATTCATTTGAAGAGCCGAATAGAATTCATTGAAATTGTTGGCTTTATTCATTCTCCACCACTGTTCAAGTGCTTTAATCGTGGTTGTACTGGGAGTTCTGACTGAATAAAATCCGCTTCTATTTTTTAGAGTAGGTCCGTAAACACTGGTGTAATACTTCTTATTAATCCCAATTTTAAATCCGAGAAGTTTCAGATAAACCTTAGCTCGTTTTTCTTCGAGCATTAATACCTCGTCGTCGAACTGGTAGGTGAGTAGTTTTGGATCGACCATTTCGAGTTGGAACACATCTGCCTTGTCTTGAAAATTCACAGTATGTGTCCATCCTAGGTTTTCGTTAGCACCGGTTAAAATACATGGAGCTCCGGGAAATAATGTTCCGATAATATTCGTTCCTTCTTCACTTACCAGATGAGCCTCATACCACGACGTTGGTCCTTCTAAAGGTTGGTGCGTATTAATGGTTAAGAAACTTGCCTCTTGCCCTGTTTTTATGCTCGATAATGCGATGAGGTTTGAACCACTAGAGTCGTCTTTTGGTGTCGCGATTTCTGGGGTTTTATTGGATACAATTTGCTTCACTAGCTGATCTGCCGCGTTAGATACGAAGAGTTGTAATTGGGAGTATGCCACCATTTTTACAGGAGTGACAGGGAATAGACTCTTCTCTAATACTTCTTCAGGATTTCTTTCAGCATAAGCATTCAGACCAGCCGCATACCCTTCAATTACCGCTACAAATTCATCACTAAGAGTGTCAAATTGCTCGGATGCCGTACGTTCTGCTTCAATAAGTTGAGCGAGGAAATCAGCGCCTGCTCCTTTTAAACCCATATATCTAGAAAGCTTAGCATCTCCGGCGAGGTAGCCTAATTGAATCGTTTCAAAGTCATCTTCGGCATGTGCCCAGGCAAGGCCATAAGCTACTTCTGCGTCAGTAGGGGCATAAATATGTGGTACTCCGTAGGAATCTCTAATGATTTGGATATTTGCCGGGTCGATTTGTGCGATCCCCGAATAAAATAGTACGATCGCTGCTAGACTGAATAGGCTTCTTTTCATTCGATTGATTTTAGTACCTTGAAGTTATGAAAAGATTGACGGTTAGCGAGGCACAAACGCGACATAAAAGTTTAGAAAGCCATTGGGGGCTTCGATCTGATCGAATTGTCGCTCGATTTGAATTCGAAAACTTTGAAAGAGCCATTGATTTTATGCACGAAGCGGTTCCTTTTATTGAACGTCTTAATCATCATCCCGATTGGTGTAATCGATACAATGAGGTTATGATCACACTCTGGACTCATGATGTAGGTGGTCTTACCGAATTAGATTTTGCACTGGCCAAAGAACTATCCGCACTTTATAATACATTCAAATAAGCTATGAAAGAAAGAAAAATTGCACTGATAACCGGTGCAAGCAGTGGTATAGGCTGGTCTACGGCCTTAGCCCTTGCAAAAAAGGGTTATGATCTAATCCTTTGCGGCCGAAGAAGTGAGCGACTCCAGCAACTCTCAGATGCAGTTAAGGTTGAGACCCATCGACTTATTTTTGATGTGCGTGATAAACAAGCTGTATTTCAGGCTATTGACGGTCTTCCAGAGCAGTGGAAATCACTAAATGTTCTGGTTAATAATGCGGGAAATGCTCACGGATTAGATACCGTTCAAGAAGCTAGCCTCGATGACTGGGATGCCATGATTGACGCAAATGTCAAGGGACTCATGTACGTTACCAAAGCTGTTCTTCCTTTGCTTCGCGAGAGTAGTTGGGGTCATATCATAAATGTTGGCTCTATTGCAGGAAAAGAGGCTTACCCAAAGGGCAGCGTGTATTGTGCTTCAAAGGCAGCGGTTCAGTATTTCACAGATGGCTTGCGTCTTGATCTCAACCCTGAATTAATAAGAGTTAGTGCGATTCACCCAGGTCTAGTTGAAACCGAGTTTTCCATGGTTCGTTTTAAGGGAGATGCTGACCGATCAAAAACGGTTTATCAAGGAGCAGATGCACTTCGGGCTGAAGATGTTGCTGACGCAATCGTTTACATGGTTGAAGCTCCTAAATCGGTTACTATTGCTGATCTTGTAATTCTTCCGACCCGTCAGGCAAGTGCTTACGTAATCAACAGAGAATCTTAGCGCACTTTTTGCTTAAGGAAGTGCTGAAGGTCCTTGTTTGAACCGTAAAGTACTAGGATATCACCCTGTTCGAGCACGTGTTCTGCAGAGGCAACCCCTTGAACTTGGTTTTCAGTTTTGGGACTACCTAGTAGCGGGTTAACCGTAACCTGTTTAATGATGGTAAGTACAAGTAGATTGTATTTCGATCTGAATCCAACCTCTTTAAGTGTTTTGCTTACATATTCATTGGGCACAGTGGCCTCGATTATACTGAAGTCGTCGCTTAGCTCAAAAGAGTCTACTACGTTTACTAGGCAAAGTTTTTTGGCCCATCTTTCTGCAGTTTCCTCTTCAGGGTGAACGATCTCGTCTACCCCAATAGCTTGTAATACTTTTTCGTGGAGCGGATTGATCGCACGGCTCACTAACCGTTTCACCTGCATGTTTTTGAATAGCGCAGTTGCCATCACATTGGCTCCCTGATCTTCTCCGATAGCGATGATTACAATATCTGTTTCTTTGAGTGGAAGCCCTGCAACTGCGAGCTCATCTGTAGCATCAAGCTGAACCGTATAAGTGATCTTTTCTTTAAAGGCATCAACCTTCGTTTTACTTGTATCTACGGCGAAGACTTCATTCCCCTGAGCGGTTAGTTTCTCAGCAAGTGAAGCTCCAAAATTTCCAAGACCGATGATGATGTATTTCATAACTAGTGGATTGTAATTTCTTCTTTCGGGTAGCGATAGTTTTGGTTAATCACATTGCGGAATATCGCAATGAGTACTGTCAGTGCACTTACGCGGCCAACGAACATTAATATAATGATAATGAATTTACTAATAGGGCTAAGGCTTGATGTGATCCCCATGCTAAGCCCAGAAGTGCTGTAGGCTGAAACACTTTCAAAGGCAATTTCAATCATCGTAAGATCAGGTTCAAAGGCGGATATACCTAATACCCCGATGGCAATAACGATAATAGATAGTGAGATCATTGCAAATGCTCTCTTGACCGTAACTTCAACGATTTCTCGGCGATATAATTCGATTCTTTCACGACCCCTTGCTAAGCTTAGGATGTTTAATATGGCAATAGCTAGTGTACTGGTTTTAATACCTCCTCCTGTTGACTTTGGAGAGGCTCCTACCCACATCAAAAACATAGTGAGTAGTAAAGTCGGAAATCTGAAATGACTGACGTCAACCGTATTGAAGCCTGCTGTACGTGGTGTGGTGGCACCAAATACTGCGGTAACCAGCTTGCCAAAACCTGAGTGTGAAGAGAGTACACCATCTTTTTCAAGCCCGAAAAAAACGAGTGTTCCTCCGATGGTTAAGACAATAGTGGTAATTAGTGCAATTCGACTGTTTAGTGTTAATACCCACGGACGATAATTCGGCTTATCAAAGAAAGAAAACACCCCTTTTGCCTTGTAGCTTAAATAAGAGACGATATTAGAAACGATCGGAAAACCAAGTCCCCCAAGAACAAAGGTCAAAATAATGGCGAGTTGTAGCCCATAATTAAACTGAAAACCACCTTGCATCAGCGAATCACTAAGGGTAGAAAAACCTGCATTACAGAAGGCAGAGACTGCGTGAAAAACAGAGAAAAATACACGTTCAGAAACACTAGTAAAAGCAGCCGGATCAGTGTTGTAAAAGATAAGTAAAGCCGAAAAGGCCTCAATACTTAATGTGATTATTAAGATACTCTTTAATAGACCTAATTCTTTACCAATAGCCCCTGAACTATTAATCTGATTGATGGCGATCTGTTTCTCGTAGCTTATTTCACCTTTAAAGAAATAACTAAAGTAGCTGACGAAAGTTAGTATTCCGAGTCCTCCGATTTGGATCAAAAAAAGAAGGATTGATTGTCCAAAAAAGGTAAAATGTGTAGCCGTGTCTACCACAATTAGCCCCGTAACACAAACCGCACTAGTTGCAGTGAAAAGTGCATCAAGTAGACCAATGCCCTCATGAGTAGCCCCGGGAAGTGACAATAATAATGTGCCACCTAGAATGATCACGACAAAACTAATCAAGAATAGTTGGGCCGGGTTCAAGGCAGTTCTTTTATAGCTTACTCTTAAGTCTAGAAATCCTTTGAAAAAAAGAACGGCAGCAGCGAATTTTTCAAGGCTGAATTGTTCTGAGGCTTGTCTAAATTCGTAATTCTC
>PZPI01000019.1 GCA_003045935.1 Bacteroidota bacterium
TGTGACGAATCTGAAAACCTAGATCACGGTCAATGTTAAATCTGCTATTTAATATAGAGCGATCGATAAATTGGAGGTTTGCAGAAGAAACTACACGCTCTACGTTACCTGGAAGCTTGGTTTGACCTGCCCACAATTCCCAATTTTTTGCGAAAGACCACATGATTACAGCATCGAGAATTTGATTTGGAGCATTATTGGTGAAACTATTAATACCACCTAAATCTCTATTTGAAAGCCCTAGCTCAATCTTATATTTAAGTTTTGGACTGTAGGCCCATCCGTCAAACTTTAGACGTGCACGTCTAATAATGAAGTTGTATTCCGCATTACCGTACTCGTTATTATCATAGTTCCATGTGCTATTGAATCTAGACTGTATACGAGCAGACACTTTAGTACTGAAAGTACTGTCTGCAGCTGTATAATTAATGAGTCCTTTTCCGAAAGACGGGGTAGTAATTGTATTGTCCTGAGCAAAGGAAATTTGAGTGATTAGAAATAATACTAAACCGAAGGTCTGAAATAGTTTGTTCATGCTCACGTTAAATTTGTGCAAAGAACCTATTATTGTTTTAATACAATGTTAAACGAGTAATAACCTTATGTTATGTAGTTGTTAAGCCTTTATTCCTTCTTGCCTATAAATAACTCTAAGTCAATAGATTACCATTTTCATCCCATTCAGCCTTGTCATTTCGGCGACTTACATCGAGGAATTTCGGCATCCAACTTTCGTCATAATCCATACCGTGTTTTTGAAGCACATGATCAGGCACTCCATTCCAAACATTAGGCTGGTTTCCTTGGTAGCCTAAGTCTTTGATCCCTACTTCGGAGGTATAGTAGCCGGTGAGTGTAAGATTGCGCATCAAATTGAAAAACGAGGCTTGCTCTTTCAATTCTTCTGATACTTCGTTAGGGTATGCGATGGGCTCCAGGAGCTCGTGCTGCTTGGGCTCTTCAAGACTTAAAAAGTCGCTACCAAAGCCCTCTGTCGCGCGCTGATTGAGAGTAGCCAAACCCTTTCTCAAAGGCTCTTGAAAGGGCAAATAGTCCTTAGCCATAAATTCAATGAGTTCAGGGACTTCAGCTTTTTCAATATCTCCGATTTCGTTGGGAGGTAATATTAAATGGGCTAATCTTGTGATCAGTGCCAGTTCCACTGGGGTGAAAAATTGCTGAACTAGAAGGCTGTTATCGTGAGCAATTTCATCGGCAGTTCTACCGTATTTATATTTCCAAAGGCTTTTTTCAACTTCTTCGGGGTTAGACCAATCACAGCCTGAAAGAAGCAGTCCTGAAGCGATTGAGCCTGCGGCTAAATATTTTAAACTTTCTCTGCGATTCATAGTTAAAAGTTTTGCTGTTTGAATTGATCAACGATATAGTCTGAGGTTCTCCATGAGAGCGCCAATATGGTCCAAGTCGGGTTTTTGTCTGCCTGTGAAACAAAAGGTCCGGCATCTACCACGAATACATTATCCACATCGTGAAGACGTTCGAATTCATTTACTACTGATTGTTTGGGGTCACTACCCATTCGAGTAGTTCCAACTTCGTGAATGATTCGCCCCGGTTTATGCAGACCATAGTCGCTTTCTTTTCCGGGCTTGTCTCCAAGAGGTATCCCTCCCATATTTACGATGATCTCTTCAAAAGTATCGTGCATGTGACGCGCTTGTTTACGTTCTTCATCACTCCACTTGTAATGAAAACGCAAAACAGGAATACCCCACTGATCAACCTTTTCAGGGTCAATTTCACAGTAGTTTTCTTTTCGAGCAATAGACTCTCCTCTACCTGACATACCAACCATTGAGCCGTAATATTTGCGAATGTCTTTTCTCAAGTGGTCACCGTATCCGCCTACGCGCTCTCCAAAGAATCGGTTGAGATCGTTAGGGTTAAATCCGAACCCATAGCTAGGCATTCCTAGGCCACCCCACACCTCGATATGGTAACCACGGGCAAAATCTAAGTTTTTATTATCTAACCACCAGGGCGAGTAGAGGTGCATACCGCCAACGCCATCTTCGTTATAAATTTCTCGATCCATAAGTGCGGGGACAAACCCCATTCGATCTGCTCCTGTCGAGTCATGCAGGTATTTTCCGATGAGGCCACTGCTGTTTCCTAGGCCCTCAGGATGCACGGCACTTTTAGAGTTAAGCAGAATACGTGCCGAGCTACATGCTGAAGCCGCAAGTACTACTACTTTGCCTTTAAGTTCGTAGTCTTTGCCACTGGCCTTATCAATATAACTAACTCCGGTTGCACGTCCGTTACCATCGGTCATTACTTCGCGAACCATTGCCCCAGTATACAGATCGATTTGTCCTCCGTTTTTCTGAGCCGGAAAGATCAGACATGACCCCGCTGAAAAATCGGCATATACTTGGCAAGAGCGATTACACTGGTTGCAGTAGAAACAAACTCCCCGCTCGTCGTTAATACGTTTGGTAACAATAGAAAGTCTTGAGGGCATTACTTTGACCCCTGCCATTTCTGCACCTTTCTTGTAGTATAGTTCGTGAAGCCTCGGTTTAGGAGCTGGAAGAAAAAATCCGTCAGGCTCATTGTAAATTCCTTCTTTACTTCCAAAGATTCCGATGAGCTTGTCTACTTTATCGTAATAAGGTTTTACATCTTCATAGCCGATAGGCCAGTCTTCGCCGATGCCATCGCGAGATTTTGATTTAAAATCGAGAGGTCCGAAGCGAAGAGAGATACGTCCCCAGTGATTGGTACGCCCACCCAACATCCTAGCTCTGAACCAGTCAAACTGCGTACCCTCAACGTTTGTGTAAGGTTCACCTTCAATGTCCCATCCGCCATAAAGCGCATCGAAATCTCCGAAGGCACGATGAATACTAGATCCCCGCCTTGGTGATTCATAGGGCCATTTGAGTTGAGTTTGTTGTTCAGGATTGGCAGGATCAAAGTGATCTCCTGCTTCAACGACCGCTACTTTAAGACCCGCTTCAGATAACACTTTGGTCGCCATGCCGCCGCCAGCACCTGATCCGACTATAATAACGTCGTAAACTTTCTTTGAAGAAATGATTTCCATAGGTTAGATATTCAGTTTATCAATGTAGCACACTTTTCAATGAGATGAAACCACTTTTTATTTTTGTTTAACTTTTTTATATTTATTGCTATTAAACCAATAGTTAAACAAAATGCTTAATAGTTGTCCTAAATGTAACTCGAAGGACATTACAAAGGCAGGAATTATCGATGATCGTCAGCGATATAAATGCAAAGAGTGTAATTATCATTTCACAGTCGCTAAATCTGGAAAATCTACAGATATTCAGATTGTAAAACGAGCCCTTCAACTATATTTAGAAGGTTTGAGTTATCGCGAGATAGAATCGCTCATAGAGGTTTCTCATGTTAGCGTAATGAATTGGGTAAAGAAGTATAAAATACAGCGCCCTTCAGGTCAAAGCCATCAGATTGATCGTCATGTTTTGGCTCATGACGACGTGATCAAACTTATTGAAGACAGAGAGTTTCTGCATGATACAAACGTTCTTATTTCTAGAATTAACGGACACTATATGGTACTAACATTTGGACCCCAGTCCAAAGATTTTGTTGAATCTCTATAGTCAAAATTAGCTTTCTTAACACGATTTAAAAATTAAACAAAACGTCCTCATTCGTTAGAGAGACTGTTTGGTAGTTTAATTGCATTTCCTCTCCATATTTTGATTCTATTAAGGGTTCCCTTATATTCTATCAAATTATAGCTAATGAGTAAATCAGATAATGCGAAGAAATATTGGAAGGAGAACCTTCGTTATGTAACAATTCTGCTATCTATTTGGTTTTCAGTTTCTTTTTTGGCGGGTGTAGTATTGAAAGACTTTCTTGATCAGTATAGTTTTGGAGGGTTTCCGCTAGGATTTTGGTTTGCCCAACAAGGTTCAATCTACGTTTTTGTAATTCTCATTTTCGTTTACGTTCGATGGATGAATAAGCTAGACAAGAAGTATAACTACGATAAAGACTAGTGGAGATGACTGTACAGATTTGGACTTATAGTATTGTTGCTCTCACTTTCGCACTTTACATCGGAATCGCGATTTGGTCGAGAGCCGGATCTACGAAAGAATTCTACGTTGCAGGAGGAGGTGTTTCACCTTTGGCTAATGGTATGGCAACCGCTGCTGACTGGATGTCTGCAGCCTCTTTCATCTCGATGGCAGGGCTTATTTCGTTTATAGGTTATGACGGTTCTGTTTACCTTATGGGCTGGACAGGCGGATATGTTCTTCTCGCCTTACTTCTTGCTCCATACCTAAGAAAATTTGGAAAATTCACCGTTCCTGACTTTATCGGTGAACGCTATTATTCAAAAACCGCTCGATTAGTTGCGGTTTTCTGTGCCTTATTAGTTTCGTTTACTTATGTGGCTGGTCAGATGCGTGGAGTGGGGGTAGTATTTTCTCGGTTTCTAGAAGTAGATATAACCACAGGTGTCATTATCGGCATGATCATCGTACTATTCTATGCTGTTCTCGGAGGTATGAAAGGAATAACCTATACGCAAGTTGCGCAGTACTGCGTATTGATTTTTGCTTTTATGGTTCCTGCGATTTTCATCTCTTTTCAGATGACGGGAAATCCTATTCCGCAATTAGGTATGGGAGGTAAAGGCGCTGACGGTATGTATCTTCTCGAGAAATTAAATGGACTATCGACAGAACTAGGTTTCGCTGAGTACACGAGCGGGTCTAAATCAAAGATGGATATTTTTGCTATTACCGCAGCTCTAATGGTTGGTACCGCCGGTTTGCCTCACGTCATTGTTCGCTTTTTTACCGTTAAGAAGGTGAAAGATGCGCGTAAGTCGGCTGGCCTAGCTTTATTACTTATCGCGATTCTTTACACTGCTGCTCCTGCAGTAGCCGTTTTTGCTCGCCTTAATCTTATAAACACGGTAAGTGGGCAACCTTATGCTCAAATGCCAGGTTGGTTTTCAAATTGGGAGTCGACAGGCCTTTTAGGCTTTAACGACAAAAATGGAGATGGCTTAATTCAGTATTCGGCGAATGCAATGCTCAATGAATTGACGGTTGATCGAGATATCATGGTATTAGCGAATCCTGAAATTGCCAATCTGCCTGCTTGGGTTATCGCATTAGTAGCTGCTGGAGGTCTAGCTGCAGCCCTATCGACAGCTGCAGGACTTCTGCTTGTAATCTCATCTTCGGTTTCTCACGATTTAGTTAAGAATGTCTTCAAGCCAGACATTTCAGATAAGCAAGAACTATTGGTTGCACGACTTTCAGCTGTTGGTGCCGTAGTGGTTGCTGGATATTTCGGAATCAACCCCCCAGGCTTCGTCGCCGCCGTGGTAGCTTTAGCTTTTGGTCTCGCAGCAGCCTCTTTCTTCCCTGCCATTATTTTGGGGATTTTCTATAAGAAAATGAATAAGGAAGGAGCAATTGCTGGTATGATTGTCGGTATCGGATTAATGCTTTTCTACATGCTCAAATTCAAATTTGGAATTTTTGATGGAGGTAAGACTGCCGTTGCTGGTTTATCTAAAGATTGGTGGTTTGGGATCTCTCCAGAGGGATTTGGTTTCATCGCCATGCTTGTCAATTTTGCAGTTTCACTCACAATCAATGCGGTTACCCCTGAGCCGCCTGGAGAAGTTCAAGAGATCGTCGAAACGATTCGAATTCCGAGTGGCGCAGGTGAGGCAACCCATTAAAATTTACTAATTTAAAAGGCCCAAATAACTTCAACCGATTATTCGGGCCTTAATACTTCTACCAATGAGTAATTATCACATTAAAAATCTTGAAGAATACTTTCAGATTTATCGAAAATCGGTGCGTAATCCCGAATTGTTTTGGGAAGAAATAGCTGAAGAACACTTTGTTTGGCGCAAGCGATGGAGTAATGTCTTGTCTTGGGATTTCGAAAAGCCCGAAGTAAAGTGGTTTGAAGGAGCGCAATTGAACATCACTGAAAATTGTATTGACCGCCACCTTAGTAAGTACTCTGATAAAACGGCAATTTTATTTGAGCCTAACAGTATTGAGGAACCGGCTCAGCACATCACTTACAAGCAGTTGTATGCCCAAGTGAATAAAATGTCAAATGTGCTCAAAGCACAAGGGGTTAAAAAGGGTGATCGAGTCTGCATCTATTTACCTATGATACCAGAACTTGCATATACCGTACTTGCTTGTGCTAGAATTGGAGCAATTCACTCGGTGGTTTTTGCAGGTTTTTCATCAACGGCTTTAGCTACCCGTATTAATGATTGTGACGCTTCTGTAGTTGTAACCTCTGACGGTTCTTATCGAGGGGCAAAGTCACTCGATTTAAAATCGATTGTGGATGAAGCGTTGAATGATTGTCCTGGGGTAAATTCTGTCTTGGTGGCTGAACGCACTGGAGGTAAAATGAACTTAGTTGCAGGTCGTGATCACCTACTTGCTCCACTAATGAAGGGAGCTAGTGAAGAGTGTGCAGTTGAGGTTATGGATGCTGAAGACCCTCTTTTTATTCTCTACACTTCAGGTTCTACAGGCAAACCTAAAGGGATGGTACACACTTGTGCCGGATACATGGTTTATACCGCCTACACGTTTAAAAACATCTTTCAGTACCGAGAAAACGACGTGTATTGGTGTACGGCTGATATCGGATGGATCACGGGACACTCCTACATCTTATATGGCCCACTGGCAAATGGTGCGACGACCGTTATGTTCGAGGGAGTGCCTTCATACCCTGATTATGGTCGTTTCTGGGAAGTCGTAGAGAAGCACAAAATCACGCAGTTTTATACTGCTCCGACAGCTATCCGTGCCCTTGCAAAAGAGCCATTAGAACTCGTTGAGAAATACGATCTCTCATCACTTAAAGTGTTGGGATCAGTTGGGGAGCCAATCAACGAAGAGGCGTGGCACTGGTATAATAATAATGTAGGTAAGAAAGAAAGCCCTATTGCCGATACTTGGTGGCAAACCGAAACAGGAGGAATCATGATTTCACCGATTCCTTATTCCACCCCTACCAAGCCGACCTTTGCCACTCTTCCCTTCATAGGAGTTCAGCCCGCACTTATGGATGAAGCCGGAAAAGAATTGAAAGGTAATCAAGTTGAAGGTCGACTGTGTATTAAGTTTCCATGGCCTTCAATTGCTCGTACCATTTGGGGTAACCACGAGCGTTATCGAGAAACCTATTTTTCTACCTATAAGAACATGTATTTTACCGGAGATGGCGCCTCTCGAGATGCAGTAGGATACTATCGAATCACCGGCCGAGTCGATGATGTAATCATCGTTTCAGGTCACAATTTAGGGACCGCTCCTATTGAAGATGCCATTAATGAACATCAAGGAGTAGCAGAATCAGCTATTGTCGGATTCCCTCATGACATCAAAGGAAACGCACTGTTTGGATACGTCATCTTAAAAGACGAGGCAAGCAGTAGGGATCAAGATGAGCTACGGGTTGAAATCAACCGCTTAATCTCAGAAAAGATAGGCCCAATAGCGAAACTCGATAAAATTGTCTTCGTGCCGGGTCTACCCAAAACACGTTCAGGTAAAATTATGAGACGAATTCTCAGAAAAATCGCTTCGAACGATGTTTCAAATCTAGGTGATATATCGACACTATTGAATCCTGATATTGTAGAGCAGATTAAGAAGATCGTAGGAGTATAAACACAAAAAAAGACCGCCCTCGAATAGGGCAGTTTTGGTTTTCAAAAGTGGTGTAGCGGCTACCTAAGCGTCTGAGAATCAAAAGTATTATTTTTTCTTTGGCCGATCTATGCCTATATTGCTTTCCCTTAAAATTTTAGGTATGCTTAAATCTAAGAAAGTAACGAATGAATCTTCTCCGATTATCTTGTCGGCACCATCGGTTATTGATGGGCAATTTAAAACCAATCGCGGCCTAAGAATTGAATGTCAGTATTTCGGAGCCGTAGTTTCTTCAGAAAAAATTTATGTCTCATCTGAGGCGAAAGTAGTTGGAGATTTGATCTGTAATGGATTAACCGTAGATGGGGAAATTAAAGGAGATGTTTACTGTACTGGTAAGGTGCTTTTGAATGAGGGTGCTAAAGTTACCGGTAACATTTATGCCAAGCTTTTTGAAAATCAATCGAATGAACACCTCAATTGTACCATTCGTATACCCAGCCCAACGGCGGTTCATAGAGCAGTGGAGCGTTTGGAGACTATTGATTTAGAAGTGCCTATGACTGGTACGAATCTACTTAATGAGATTTCACTGTACTTCACAAGTAAAGCACAATCAGAAGGTGCCGAAGCAGGGTTGCGTGTTGTAGACGAAGAACCTAGTCTTCGGTCTTCTGGATCAGATTCTTAAAAGCCCACCACGAATAGCCGACCGAGTAGATCGTTATTAGAAGAGTAGTTCCTATTACAATATAAACCGAAGCCGATTCTACGATTAAAGGGGCAATAGCCATTAAGATTCCGCCAATCATCCAAACAGGGGCACTTGCCTTGTGTGTTCTAGTCCAAACTTCTTCACTCTCGAGAGTCCAAGGTGTGCGAATACCAATGAAGTAGTTAGGCTTAAGCCTCGTAAAGTACCAGCCAAGCCCAGCGAACAGTAAACCAACCAAGCTGATAATACCAAAAGGGCTAGACATTTCAGCTTGTTTTGTAGAATAGAGAATAAACAAGGCGAGTGCAGACATGAACAGGTGCATTACTAGTCTAAGGCCTGCTAGTTGACTTTCGCTTATCTTCTTCTTAGGGTCAATCTTAGGAGCGTATTTCAAGATAAAATAGAGCGGAAGATTCAATAAGAATAACAAGCCTACCAATTCATTCTTACTACCATATCGATCGATTTGACCTTTGGCATTCCAATGCATGGGTACTTCTTCGGGTAGTTCTGCCCAAATTGCTAAAAGATAAGCAACAGGAATAATGATAATTACTAGGATGAGTAGCTCGGTGTATTTCGAAGTACTTTTCATGGTCGGGATTCAAGGTTATTGCCTAAGGTACCAAATTATTTAAGTGGTGTCACCGAGGACTAGAAATCAAACTTAATGCCCTGTGCTAGCGGTAAATCTGACGAGAAGTTGATGGTGTTAGTCTGACGGCGCATATATACCTTCCATGCATCTGAGCCACTTTCACGGCCGCCACCGGTTTCTTTTTCGCCCCCGAAGGCACCGCCAATCTCCGCTCCCGAAGTACCGATATTTACGTTAGCAATACCGCAATCGCTACCCCAATGAGATAAGAACGTTTCTGTTTCTTGAAGATTGTTTGAAATGATTGAAGAAGACAATCCTTGACGCACCTCGTTTTGTATTTCAATGGCGTTTTCGATGTTTCCAGAATAGCGAATGAGATAAAGAATTGGTGCGAAGGTTTCGTTTTGAACGATATCAGCAGAATGATCGATTTCGATGATTGCTGGTTTCACATAGCATCCGCTTTCAAAGCCTTTGCCTTCGATTTTACCACCTTCGATGAGCGCCTTACCTCCCTGTTCTTTAGCCGCTGAGAGTGCATTTAGGTATTGATTAACAGCGTCGGTATCGATAAGTGGCCCCATATGGTTATTGGCATCTAGAGGGTTTCCGATTCTAACCTGGCTATAGGCTTTGACTAGGCGCTCTTTAATGGTATCATACAGGTCTTTGTGAACGATGAGTCTACGAGTTGAGGTGCAACGTTGGCCGCATGTTCCAATAGCCCCAAATACAGCAGCTCTCAAGGCAATGTCTAGATTTGCATCTGGAGTAATGATTACTGCGTTGTTACCTCCTAATTCTAATAATGATTTTCCTAATCTAGCAGCGACTTTAGCTGCTACATCTTTACCCATTCGGGTCGATCCGGTGGCAGAAACTAGGGCAATTCGGTGGTCTTCAGACATCCACCTTCCGACCGAAGCATCTCCATTAACTAGACACGAGATACCCTCAGGCAGGTTGTTTTCTTTGAGTACACTGGCAATTAATTTTTGGCAGGCAACCCCACATAATGGAGTCTTTTCACTGGGTTTCCAGATACAAACATCACCACAGATCCAGGCTAGGGCAGTATTCCAGCTCCAAACGGCAACGGGGAAGTTAAAGGCAGAGATGATACCTACTAATCCCAGCGGGTGGTACTGCTCATACATTCGATGCCTAGGGCGTTCTGAGTGCATGGTAAATCCGTGTAATTGACGAGAAAGTCCTACAGCGAATTCGCAGATGTCGATCATCTCCTGAACTTCGCCAAGCCCTTCTTGAAGCGATTTCCCCATCTCTAGTGAAACCAGTTGCCCTAAAGCTTCCTTATTTTCTCTTAGTTTATCTCCAAACTGCCTTACGATTTCTCCTCTTTTGGGAGCAGGAACTTTACGCCAGATCTGAAAGGCGGACTCTGCCGTTTCAATAACCTTTTCGAAATCAGTAACTGTTGTGGTTGTGACCTCAGCAAGAAAAGATCCATCAATAGGGGTGTGTGAAGCTATGGTACTACCACTACCGAACCAGTTCTGGCCCGAACTTGTCCCGTTTTCTTTTGGGTTAATATTTAGAGATTGAAGAAGGTTATTATGTGACATTTAATTCGATTTATGTTCTTGATGTTTGTGTAGTGAAAGTGCTTTCAAAAATTTTATCTGCGTTGCCTGATTCGAATCCGTCTCGACGCATAGGTCGTTTGATTTCGTTAAAAGGTAAATGAGCGAATTCTGGGAGGGGAAGACGTTCTGCGAACTCTACGTAACTGCCAGAAATGATGCTTTTTTCACCACCTGCAAATTCTGCTTCTACCTTTTCAGCTACAGAGCTACTTTGTCGCAGAAGGCCGTCTGGGCTTACCTTGATTTCTCCTCCGGCATTATTTAATGTAATACCGATAGATTTTAAAAAGTCATTGAATTGTTCTAGGGTGCGATGTTCGCCATCTAATTGGTGTACACTAATAGTATAGTGGTTCAAATAGTAACGGTTGTAAATCACCCAAGCAGCATATTCGCTCTCTTCAAGCAGTGCTTGATAGTCTTCGAGAGTTGGTAACTGCCAGAGTGGACGATGAAAGAATTCTGTTACTGCCTCGACATCTATTAAATCAAGCGCATCGACTGGGTCTGAGGTGAGATCTCCCGTATATTTTGAAATAATCTGTTGGGTTTTTTCAGAGAGGTCTTTCACTCGTAATTCACTGATGAATATTCTTGGCAATTCGTCGTCAGGCGGAGCATACCAATAGGCATTCAATTTTTTACCCTCAAAGAAAAAATAGTCCCGTTTCTCATAACCATGAGCTAAGAAGATCTTTTCAAAGGATGCAATTCCAAGGTGGTCAACCCCCATCGTTCGAAATGCAATATGATCGTTAAGGATTTCTGATTGTCCAGCAACGATGCCTTGCGATACCATTGCATCAGTAATCTTCTGTACATCTGGGACTCGGTCTCGATATACAGCAAAGACTCCCTGTAGAATCTTTGAAATAGCAGAATTATTAGATAGATGCATACCTTAAAATTACGAATTGTAAAGCTTGCCTGAAGGAGTTTCTAAGAAGGTTTTATAGTCAATATCTTCTTGCTTAATGAATCCTTTTTGTGGGAGTTTACCATCTGCAACCATTTCAACGGTAGCGGCAATAGCTGCGGCTGTTGTCCATGAGATAGCTCTCCACTTGTGGCCTCCAATTTCTATGGGGTAAAAGGCCTTCCAGTACTCAGCTCTTGCTATTTTGTCGCCCTTCCAGCCCTCGACCACCGCGTATACGTAAACCACATCTTCCTCGACGGGTGGTTTTGCATTGGTGAGTACTTTCTCTAGGGTTTCAAAATCGTCTTTCATGATCAGCTCGTACATTAGAAAGCGCATGAGTTTACCATGTCCCGGATAACGCATTGTTTTATAGTTGAGTGTATCTACTTTACCTTCGAGTGTTTCGCAAAGAGTTCCTAGGCCTCCTGAAGTAGAAAAGGCTTCAAATTCTTGACCTTCGATTGAAATGTATTCAGTTCCTTCAAGTGAAGGGACCATTTTACGTACTCCGTTATGAATAACCTCTGCATCGTTCAAGTATTCGTTGAGAACGCCGTAAGAAGACCAGGTAAATGAATAGGCTAGTAGGCCATTTGGATATCTTGGTAATGCTCCTACTCGTAACTCAACGTCACGAACCTTTGTAAAGGCCTTGGTAAGATCAAATCCCATAATTCCGATAAAACCAGGGGCTAAACCACATTGAGGTACCATTGCGGTTGTTGCAGTTTCAGAAAGTGAGCGAATGTAGTTAGTCGTTGGCACATCCTCTGTTAAGTCGAAATAATGCAGACCCTTATCATGAGCGAATTTGGCAATCGGTTTATTTAAGAAGTAGGGTAGCGCTGAAACCACCGCATCGAAAGTAGTTAGTGCAGTTTCAATTTTGGCGGTGTCTGAAAGATCGAGAGTTGCTGTTTCAAATGGATGTTTATAGTCGTAATGTGGAGGTTGTTTGTCAAAACCAGTTACTTCAAATCGTTCTGACAAAAGAGTGGCTACCAAGGTTCCAACCTTTCCTAAGCCTAAAACTGCAATTTTTTTCATTGTCTATATTTTGTTATAAATATAACTATGTTATGTATTAATGTGATATTTTTATTGTAATATTATTGACACTTAATCAATAATTATGTTTCCTGTATTCTCTGATGGATTCTTCTCTGTGGACCCTACTCATGGCTTCTTGCCAATTGCCGAACCTTTAGCCCAGCTACCAGAGTCTTTTACTAGTTTACAAAAACTAATAGACCAGATGCCTATTGTTAAAGACAATGGTTCACCAGGTTTATTAGCGGTAGAGGGGGCTTTTGAGAAGGCGGTAATGAATCTCCCGAACTATGTAGATTTAGTAAAATCAGAGCAAGACCCATTTGTGTTGGCTGCACTTTTCAGAGCTTATGGCTTTGTTACTTCAGCCTACACCCTCGCGCCTTCACATCATAGTTTTCTAAAGACCGGCAAGTATGGAAAAGCCCATGGTGCTCTTCCCTCGAATGTTGCACAGCCATTTGCCGCTGTTGCCGAAAAGCTAGAGGTTTACCCTTGGATTGATTATCATTATGCTTATTCGCTTGGTAACTATCAGAAAATTGATAAGTCGAAAGGTTTTGAATGGACTAACCTTGCGATGGCGGCAAAATTTTCTGGTATGGATGATGAGCGCGGTTTCATCATGCTCCATGTAGATATCAATCAATACTCTCCTGATATGATAGGGGCAGTTCACGGTATTTTAGCTGCTATAGATGATCAGGAAAGCTTAACTAAGCCCATCGACTTATTGGCGATCGCCATGAATAAAATGAATGATCGTAGAAAGCTAATGTGGGAGGCTTCAAGGTGGAAGCACTATAATGATTTCAGAGTTTTTATTATGGGAGTGAAGGGAAATGATGATTTATTCCCGAATGGTTTATTATATGAAGGTGTTTGGGATGAACCTAAAGCCTATCGAGGGCAAACAGGCGCCCAAGACAATATTATTCCTACCGCTGATATTGTAAGTGGAGTGATTCATTACTACCCTCAAAATCAATTGACCTCTTATTTGATGGATTTGCGTCAGTACCGTCCGATGTGTATTCAAAACTTCTTTAAAGAACTAGCAAATCAGATGTCACAAAAGCCTCTTGCGAAACGATTGATAGCTGCCGACAATCAACTAGGAATGCAAGCGCTCATGAGCGTATACGAGGAGATTTATCTGTTTCGTAACGGACATTGGCAGTTTGTTCAAAAATATATCATGCAGAATACAGCCTATCCTAAGGCTACAGGAGGCACCCCTATCACCTCTTGGATACCCAATCAAATCAAGGCCGTTTTGAGCGCGATGAGGGATCTTTCTTCGGCCATGAGAACAACCCCCAACTTCTCTATGGAACAGTGGCAAGAGGAATACGACCGAAAGGTTAAATTGCTGAATAAGCAATTAGAAATTGTAGCTGTGGAGGCCTTTGATCCTGAAGCTGTTTTTAAACTTAATCTCGAATTAGGATACCAAGACTTTTAAAGATCGTCCGGTAATAGAGCCTAAGGCACCGAATATACCACCCACAAGGCCGGTAACTAGGATTAATGCCCCTACGCTTCCGTTTAAGGGTAGAAGCACCGCTATCTTCTCTGCTAAAATAAAATCATTGGCATTGGAGATGCTGTATGCTTGAATACCCCACAAGAGACCGATACTAAATAGAGGTGTAAAGAAAACTGAAATCCCCTTTAGACGGATAATAAAACTGATTATAGCCGTAGCGATAACTACTCCCCACCATGGAGTGAAAAGTTGAAACAGGAACGCTAAGCTAATGCTTAAAATGCTATGTATTAAAATGCGTTTCATGGTTTAAGTTGTGTTGTTGAAGTGATACCGCTAATGGCTTGAGAATTCGGTAAGTATAGGAGTTCATAATAATCTCCAGCCGCCCAAGTGTCAATCATTGAGTCGTAATAGCGGCTACCCGGGTTGCCTGACTGCCCGCCGGGATAAACTCCGAGGGCTTTCGTTTCTGAATCTAATTCAACGATCATACGCCAAGAAGGGCCGTGAGTTTTGCTTGTCGCATTGACGATACTTTTATTACCGCCGATAGGAATTTCGAAACGAGAAAATGCGGGTAGGGCTTGTAAGAGGTGTCCGACTTGAGTGCCTTTATACGAAGCCCAACCGAGTGATTTTCCTGATTTCTTAAACGCATCCAATTTCTTAGCAGCTTCATTAAAAGCTAAGCGAGCGATTGCCGCTGCATCTTCGGTTTCTGAGCTAGACTGAAGATCAAAAAATTCATGATTAGAATGGTACTTAGTAAGCCAAATAGTTTGGTAGCTATCGGGTAATTGCAGAGCAAGATCACTTTCGGTTAACTCATCCCATACCATTGTGTAATATTCATTCCATAAAGCCTCAAAAACAGAGGCTCCAATAGCGTCAGTATGATTGTAATAGTCCCAAGACGATAAGGTAGTAAAGTAGCCTTCAGTATTCGAATTCACCTCTGACGCTATCATTGACAAGAAGGTAGGCAAGACTTCTGCCGCCTTTAAGTTGTAGTTGTTGTTATGCAAATCTTTGAAGTCTTGAACAGAGAAGGTCTTTTTTGACCTGAAAAAATCGTTGATGACTCTATTGCGATAAGTCTCATAGGTAGGGTCATAAACATAGTAAGGGTAATTCTCATCAGTCGGATGCTGATTAGCCGAGCTCACAAAACCTCTTTCTGGATTGCGTACATGCGGATTGTGCTCCTGCGGGATGAATGATTGCCATTCGTTGTATGGATTTGAACCATCTAATACAAACTTTCCTTGCTCGTTGAATTTGTTAGCTATTTTCCCCTGAATCCATAATGCGATATCATTGTCTTTAGATGCGAAAATAAAATTCTGCGCTGGTGCTGTGTAGGTAGAAACAGCCTTCACATACTCCTCATAGTTCTTTGCTCTATTTAGCGATAGAAAGGTGTTTTGGTTAGAGTTAGGAAGGTGTCCGATCCATTTCATTGCGAGATTTTCTCGACCATTTCCTTTAAAAGTTTCGTCATAGGTAATCGGGCCATAGTGTGTGTAACGTACGGTATCTAAAACCGCTTGACCGCCCTTTACCTTGATGGTTTCTATCACTTCTCGTATATCACGCCAACCCTTTCCATAGCGGTAACGTTTTTTGGTCTCATCTTCGAATTCAATACGATACCAATCTTTTACATCTCGGGTTGCATTGGTCACCCCCCAAGCGATGCGATCGTTAAACCCAATGATGACGCCTAAGGCTCCCGGTAGGGTAGCTCCCATAACATTATGATCGGGTGCTGATAGTTGCATTACATACCAGATTGAAGGTAGATTTAATCCTAGATGAGGGTCGTTTGCAAGTAACGGATTTCCATTTTCTGAATGCTCAGCGTTTACAGCCCAGTTGTTACTCCCATTATCAGGGTCGGGTTTGTCAAGTACGTCTGTAGTTTGCACAATGGCTTTAAAGACCCCTTCTGGGCTTTCAGGACGTTCAACGGCTCCAAAATCAGTCCAGTCTCGTTCTCTAGGAATCACCGGGTCTTGATCGGCAATGAAATCGGGAAAAAGTAAATCGAAGGTTTCACGTCCGAATAGGCTTAGGAAATTAGTGTTTTCTAGATCTTCGTCACGTCCTGCAAGCATATCAGTCATGTACATCAGTAAAAGAGCTGATTTTTCAGGCTTCCATTTTTCAGGCGCATAACCTAAAAGCTTGTATTCAACCGGATATTCTTCACTATCTAACGACTCGATATAGGCGTTAACCCCATCACTGTAGGCATTTAAACGTTTGGTTAAAATCGGGTCTTTAAGCATTTCGTTAATGGCGTTCTGTGCTCCAAATACCATTCCTTTTCTTCGCTGTCCTCTGTCATATTCTATAGCTTTTTTTCCGATAATTTCAGAGAGCCTACCAGCAGCGGCATAAGTTTGAAATTCCATTTGCCATAAACGATGCTTAGCGGTAATATACCCCTGTGCATAATATAAATCGCTGTCGTTTTGTGCGAAAATATGAGGTATGAGTTCTGAGTCATAATGAACCGTTACTTCAGATTGAAGACCACTTAAGTTAAGTTCGGTCTCTGGAGATTCACTATGATCATTTTGCCAGAATCCTGTTTGCGGACTCATAAAATGACCTATGGGAGGTAAGGTTCCCGACCCACGATCTGCAGCATAAACTAAGAGAATAGTTAGAGCGGCACTGATGATGAATTTGATCAACTTCATTGAAGGAAATGATTATTAAGGTGCTACAAGATAGTGTTTACGAATCATAGATTGAAAAACGCAAATACCAGTAATAATAGGGTAAAAACCACCATAAACAGAATCGATTGTAAAAAGCTTGATAAAAAGAAAAGCAATAAAGTCTTCGTCCAGCCTTTTTCAAAAAATCGTTTGAAACTGATTAGATAATAAATCATCCAGCTAAGCCCGAGTAGCCCAGAGATAAAGCTGATAATAGACCAACCTGTACTCGAAGCCAATAATTCGAGGCCTTTCTGAACAAAAAGTAAGATGAAGAAGCTCGTTGCAATATGTAATATAAAAATCAAGTGATCGATGTACCAATAGTGCTTTCGCTTAATGAAAACTAGTTTTAGAATAAGAGCTAAAAGTGGGAGTGTGATGAAAAGTATTTGTGGCAATCGATTTAGAACCTCTTCTCCAAAGGCTTGAACAAACCCTTTTTGACCTTCATACTTGTCTTTGATCTGATAAAATTTTTCGATGAATCTTAGTTCAAAAGTACTGCTGCGATCTTCGGGGTCTAAAGTTTCTTGATTGCCTAGATATTCTTCGAACGACTCAAATTCGCTCTCAAGACTTAGAATTGAATCGTTTTCTTGCAATCGATTATCCTTGAGGGAACCTTCTTTAAATTCTTTAGAGAAATTTGTATCTATTGAATCTGAAGTCTTCTCAGGAGAACCAACTGAAGCTATTGGTTCTTTATTGTCACCATTTGTAATGCCAATAAGGTCTGGGGAACTGAACGTAGTACTAAATAAGAAGTAGATTGCTGAAGTAAAAAGATAAAGCTGTGCGGGATTAACATAACTGCTGCGTTTACCCTCCATGTAGGCTATAGTTAATGCTGAAGGCTTACTGAAAAGCAACCGAATCGATTGAATAAGTCTACCGTCATAATTAAGAAGCCCGCTGAAAAACTGTCCTAAAAGCTGCCAGACGCTTAACTTTTTCGGGCGATTTTCTTGGCCGCATCCGCTACAATAACGTCCGGTTAGTGGTGTGTTGCAATTGAGACAATTCATACGATTAATCAGCAGTCTCAAAAATAGCTCGGAGGAATGCTTCTGGGGCTATGAATCCGCTTCCGTAGGTATCGTCCCATTCAGCTAAAGGTCTGATCTCTATAATTTCTTCGATGCTTTTTCCTTCTTCTCGTAATTCAACGACTAACTCTCGAAATAGGTCGAGAAGGTTGGCATAATCGATGAGTTGCCTTTTGTTTGCGACCTTTCCATGTCCGGGAATGATTACCGTTTCATCATCAATCATACTGGCAGCCATGTATAGATTTGAGATCATACCATCAATATCGCCACCAGAGGAAATATCTACATATGGGTATCGTTCATTAAAAAAGTTATCACCGAGATGAATAACATTTTCAGTTACGAAATAGTAGAAACTATCCCCGTCAGTATGTGCGTCATTCACATGAAAAGCATGTATTTCTGCATCCTCCCGATACCGTAGTTTTAGCTGATCTGAAAAGCTGATGGTGGGGAGTGCCTCGATTGCTGCAGGAGGTATGTTTCTTCGAGCCGATTGTTGACCTGTTTTTAATCGATCATAAACACGGTCGTGGGCGATAATCGTTGCCCCGTTCATAGCAAAATTTGCATTACCCCCTGTGTGATCTCCGTGCCAATGGGTATTTAGGACATAAGCAACGGGATTAGGGTTAATCTGCTGAATAGTAAAATTGATTTTATCGCTCAGAGGAGCAAACTGATCGTCGATGATATAATTCTGATTTTCACCGGCGACTAAGGCGATGTTTCCGCCGCTTCCGAATAAGACATAAACGTTTTCAGAGACTTGAACGGGTTCAATTTGAACTCCATCAAAATTGCGTTGTGCTATAAGGCCTAAGCTGAAGGCTGAAAAAATAAGCGAGAAAATCGATTTCATATTTGGTATTTTTGGAAAAGTTAGCCATTAATTTTTAGCAAAAAACCTACAGATGAAAAAGACTTTTTTACTTCTCAGCTTTGTTTTTGTCTTAATCGCATGCGAAAGCGCAGAAAAATCTTTAACTGCTCCTGAATCCATTACAACGATTTACTTGATTCGACATGCTGAAAAAGATCGCTCCGATAAAGAGAATAAGAACCCCGAATTAACGGAGGAAGGAAAGAAACGTGCAGAGCGATGGGCTGAGGTGTTAGGGCTATCTAAAGTAGATGCCGTATACAGTACTAATTATCAAAGAACGCTGCAAACTGCTGCTCCAACCGCTACTCGTAATGGATTAGAAATTCAGACCTATGAGCCCAATAATTTGGACATAGATTCTTTAACTACCCTACACGAAGGGGAGCGTATTTTGATTGTGGGTCATTCAAATACGACTCCGATGCTCGTAAATCGTGCGCTAGGAGAAGAACGCTTTGAATGGATTGAGGACACAGTTAACGGAAATCTGTTTATACTCACCATTACTCCATCAACTAGAGGGATACAGGTGTTGTCGATTGAATAAAATTACTGTATCAAGCGGTAGATTAAAATTGCCGTACGCTTGGTTAGCGCCTCGAAGGTTTTCAGGTTTACTGTTTCGTTAAGAGTATGCGCACCACTTCCCATGCTCCCTAGTCCGCCTAATGCGGCCTCTACATAAGAGGCTGCAAAAGAAATATCTGCAGCGCCTCTTCGACCGGGGTCGTATGCCTTAACCTCACCTTGGCCGAGATCTTGACTTACTTCGCTAAGGAGTTCAAGAAGTTCAAGATTACCTTCTGTAGGGGGCATTGCTGGATAAGAGTCTGTAAATTCAATAGTCGCTGAGGTTTGTGGCAGGTTTCCTTGTTCAACAATTGCTCTCATTTTTGCTCTTGCTCGCTCTTTTTGATCTTCAGTAATGAAGCGCAATCCTCCTCGAACCTCTGCCTGTTGTGCGACGACATTGGTTTTTCCAAAAACCTCTGCTTGTCCGCTTAAGGCATCGTAATTCATAAAGGTTCCGCCATACATAATACCAGGATTAAAAGTGAGCAGGTCCTCGCCACGAACTTCCTCGTAGAAAGCATTCAAAACACGACCCATTTCAAAAATTGCACCGGCGCCTGTGCGTTCAGAAAACACTCCGGAAGAATGTGCTCGTTTACCAGTGGTGGTCAGATGCCAGCCAGAAGCTCCTCTTCGAGCAATAGTAGCATAGTCAAAACCTGTTGAAGTTTCATAACCCAACGCGATATCAGCATGCTTTGCAGCCTCTATGAGTGAATGCCTTGAAATAGATAAAGGTTTGCCTGTACTTTCTTCATCTCCGGTAAAGATTACCTGGATATCGGCATTTTCTAAGACACCTGTTTCTTTTAGTGCTTTTAGTGCGTATAGAATCATTACATCACCACCCTTCATGTCATTTCCTCCAGGGGCAAGGGCAATACTGTCATTGATTTTTTCAAAAGTTTGAAAGGGACTATTTTCTTCAAAC
>PZPI01000113.1:0-3030 GCA_003045935.1 Bacteroidota bacterium
TCTGCAAAATGGTGATTTGGTACTGCCTCACTTTCATGTAACAGAGGTTGGTAGCGTTCAAAAGCATTTTATAGATTGTAGTGGGACGCTTCGACATGAGAATGTGATCAATTTTCAATTATTTACTGCGACTGATTATGATCATAGATTAAGTACAAAGAAACTTTTATCAATAATAGAATTGTCAGAAGAAAAGCTTGGTCTTGAAAACCATGAAATAGAAGTAGAGTATCAGGGAGATACAATCGGTAAATATGGGTTAGATTTTGAAGAGGGTATTTTTATTCTTACCTCCACTTTAACCGATTGCCTTGCAAAAGATAAATGTGGTATCCCTCAAGAAAAACCAAGAATAAGACTTTCTGCTCTGCAGTCCGAAGAAAGTACTTGTAAGCCAGGTTTAGGTTGTTGTTAAACGAATTAGAGAAGTACAAGATGCATTCGCAAAAAGTTAAAATATTTCCAACACTTCAGAATTCAATCGACAGGGCCCTTCAAATGCCTATTCCAGAAGAACGCACGCTAATTCTTCACAAGCTTGTTCAGTACATTCAATCTAAACTGGATCAAGGAAAAGACATTAACCTTAATTTCATTTGTACACATAATTCGCGTAGAAGTCAATTTTCTCAAATCTGGGCACAAACAGCAGCTGATTATTATGGTATTCAGGCCAATTGCTATTCTGGCGGTGTAGAGGTTACTGCATTTAATGAGAGAGCGGTTGAATCGATCAAAAGAAGTGGCTTCAGAGTATCAGCTATAGGTGATGTTAATCCTGAATATTTTATTTTTCATTCGGATGATAGGAGCCCTTTAATTACATTTTCAAAGCTCTTTGATGATCCTATTAACAAAGCAGATCAATTTGCAGCTGTAATGACCTGTTCTCATGCAGATGAGAATTGTCCATTTATACCTGGCACAGAAGAGAGAATCCCTATTCGATACGAAGATCCTAAGGTATTCGATGATACAGCCGAGGAGTCAGTAATGTATGACCAGCGGTCTATACAAATAGCAAGCGAAATGTTTTATGTTTTCTCAAAAGTGAGAGGGAATTAAATGATGTATAATTTAAAACCGCTATACTATAATAGTAGAACGGTTTTATCATTTAGCCTGCGCGCCAGTTCGCTCCTTCGCTAAAAATGTCCACTGAACATTTTCTTCACGCCCGGCCGTCCCTGTTATTCAAAGTTGCAGCAGGACTTCAAAAGTAGATGTGATGATGGGTTAGGAAAGTTTAAATTATAAAGTCTAAAATATTTGTAACTTATGTAAAACATTAAAATGGAAAATATTTCTTTAATATTTCAGGTCGTGGTAGCAATTTCTGTATACTATGTTTGGATTTTTAGATTTCACAATGTGATCGCTGAATTCAAACAGTTTGGTTATTCAGATGTGTTTAGAAATTTTGTTGGGGCGGCTAAAATGTCCATTTCAACACTACTCATCACAGGACTGTTGTACAATGAAATAACACTTTATGCTGCCCTTGGGATGGCCTTCTTTATGTTAAGCGCACAGTTGACGCATCATAGGGTTAAAAATCCTTTCAAACAATATCTTCCCTCTTTGATATTTCTATTGATGTCACTATTTATTGCTGCCTTTAACTATGGTTTACTGTAGTCAATGGAGCTAATTACTGTAATTTCCGCCTTTACTGGAATATCTTTTATTACCTACGGGATCAATTCTTTTATTTCAAAAAGGATGATCGGTGAATTTAAACGCTGGGGATTGGCAGACAAACGAAAAAAAATTGGTGTATGTCAATTTATAGGTGGTTTAGGGATCCTTGTTGGTTTTGAGTATTCCACAGTAGCAATTATAAGTGCTTTTTTCATCATAGTTATGATGTTGACTGCCATTCTTGTTAGAGTCCAAATTAAAGACAACATCTCTGATATTTTACCTGCTATTTCTTACATCCTTTTATGCATTATGATTATTTATCAAATGCTATACGGATAGAGAGATCCAATATATCTTCTTAAAAACAAAAAACCGCTACACTATAACAGTATAACGGTTTTATCATTTAGCCTGCGCGCCAGCTCGCTCCTTCGCTAAAAAATGTCCATTAGACATTTTCTTTACTCTCGGCCGTTCCTATTATTCAAAGTTGCAGCACAAGAAAAATTAATTTAAGTCATTTAAGAAGCTAATCACGCCTTGAAAGTAAGTTTTCTGGTCATCGTACATAGCCATATGGCTACCCTTAGGACAATGTAGATATTTACCGTTCTTCACTAAGGTGCTCATTTCTTTCATAGCCTTTGGATCCATCGTATCATATTCTGCCCCTATTGTTAATGTAGGTATTGAAATAGATGAAAGGTCATTCGTTCTATCCCAATCTTTTAAGATTGCATCACCAACAACACCAAATTCACTTGGGCCTTGCATTTTCAAATAAAGGGGATAATTTAAATTAGCGAATGAACGAAGCACGGGATTAGGCCAATTTGAAGGGTCCATTCTCAAAACGTGTTTAGGATAATAGTATTCCTCAATTAAACCTAAATACTCTGTATTTGTATAATCTTCGATTTGCTCATAGGATTTAATCTTCTTTAATACCTCTTCAGGTAGTTGTGGTCCTAAAATCTCATTTGCATAATCAATGTAGTCTGGTATAGAACTTACCATATTAGAAATTATAAGCCCTTTTAGATTTTCTTGATACTTAAGAGCATATTCTAATCCCAATATTCCTCCCCAGGAATGTCCAAGTATAATAAAATTAGAAGAGTCTAATCCAAGAGCTATCCGTACCTGTTCAACCTCCTCAACAAACCTATCTATTTGCCATAATCGTTCATCATTTGGATTATCACTCTTACCCGATCCCAACTGGTCATAATAATAATATTGAATACCAGCATTTGGAAAATAAGAATCTGCAGCTTCCCAATATTCACTAGTTGCACCTGGACCACCATGAAGTAATAATACTTTAAGTTCGGGATTATTACCTACTTGTTTTGTCCAAACATTAAATATTCCTAATTCTGTTTG
>PZPI01000113.1:3040-4451 GCA_003045935.1 Bacteroidota bacterium
TGTTTGAATTGGAATTATTTTGGTGCCACCAGAAAGTTGTGAATCAGAATTGGTATAATCTAAGAAAGTAGGATTTTGGTCACATGAAGTAAAACCAATGATAAGAGTCATTATAAAAAGTAATCGCATATAGTTGATTTTTAGATTTTTACCTTAAAATATACAATAACCATTAAACTGTAACTGTTTTTTCATTTTCGTCGTCTATCGTTCAAAGTTGCAGCACGACTTAATTTTTTAGTGAATTAAGGTTTGAGCAATTCACGATCCATGAGTTGTGAAATCAAAAAGTCGGCATAATTTTGAAAACCTAAATCTGTAAAATGAATGGCATCTACAGTTCCTTCATGATCAATATGATCTAGTTGAGGTGTTTCAATGAAGTAAATGTTTTCATATCCATTCTTAATCATTTTTTCAAATTCTACTCTTAGGGCATCGTCTAGCGCCTTGTTCTCATTTCTTGCTTTCTGATTTAAAAGGGTAATAGGGGATTTGAATAAATCAACAAAGACGATTGGAGTGTCTGGATTTTGTTTTCGTATGGTATTCACTAGGGGTATTGTTCTTTCTGTGATAAATTCAGGTTTAATCATATTAGGCATACATTCGACTATATAGAGAGCGGGTTCCACAGAGGAAATTATATCAGCGATAGGCTGCTCCATGCGTCCATTACCACTAAATCCAAAATTAACAACATCGACATCTAATTGTCGTGACATAATATTAGTATGAACCATACCAGGTCTCGATGCGCATCCGCCTTGAGTAATACTCGTGCCATAAAATATGATGGGTTTACTAAAATTTTTATTTGGCTTGATTAGGCTGCTCGTTGAATCTATTCCAATTTCAATGTTTTTTACACTATCATAAAGGGGAAGAAAAATTTTAAATTCTCTCATTTCTTCGCTCATATTTTCGATAAGTGTATACTCATTAAAAAAGCCCTGAGGACGACCAGTATTTATATAAAGCCACTCTTGACCATTTTTGAAATATAAATCCACTCCTTTAATCCCAGTATCGGGCATATGATCCATGGAGAGATTGTTTAAGACTTCCCATTTAACTTTCAGGGTAGTAGAGTTAGTTGAAAATCGAATAGATATTCCAGCAGAAGATTTTGATAGCTCCCATACAGGAGTTCGTACCAGCTCCTTGTAAGAAAAAGGAAGCCTATCATAGGGGCTTTCTTTTAGATGCTCAGGAATAATTGTTCCTTCGATTAAAAAGTGTTCTTTTCCGTAGAATTTAGTTTGATCCGCTTTTTGAGAATTGATCGAGCAAGAAACTAATAATAATAGGTAAAAAAGATATTTCATTTCAAATAAGTTTAATAAAAAAATAAGCCTGTATTTACAGGCTTATTTAAAGATATGAAACTCTTAATTAAGAGTTGACAGTT
>PZPI01000020.1 GCA_003045935.1 Bacteroidota bacterium
TGTCGGGAGATGTGGTTGATGAGTTCGGAGAGCCACTAGCGTTCGCAAGTGTGATACTGCAAAATTCGCAGGATTTGAATGAAGTCTATGGAGCAATAACATCTGAAGAGGGTGCGTTCTTCATTTCTGACGTGCCAAAAGGAAATTATAATCTCAAAGCATCTCTTTTAGGTTTTTCTAGTTATGAGTTTAGTCTTATAGTCGAGCAAGACTCGACTCCGCAAAGGATTGTTTTGAGCGAGTCAACAACAGCTCTTGATGAGGTGGTGGTTCAAGGAAATAGACCAACGATTCGTCAGTCTGCGGAGAAGTTAATTCTAGACTTGGAGAACTCAGAACTAGTCAGTTCTAATCTTCAAGATGTGATGAAAAATGTCCCAGGGGTAATTGTCATCAACGGACAATTGAGTTATGCGGGTCGTAGAAATTTGACCATTCTTATTAATGGTAAACGAACAGATTATATTGATACCGAGACTTTGTTGAGAGATTTCCCAGCAGATAATATTTCGCGTATTGAACTAATCCAACAGCCAGGTGCTGAATTCGATGCTGAGGGTGGCGGACCGCTTATTAATGTCGTGTTAAAAAGAAATGCTAAACTAGGTACCACAGGAAGTTTAAGAGTCCAAACAGGCTATGATAATGAGTCAGAGTACGGTACTTCAGCCTCTATCGCGCGTTATGTAAATCGATTAAATTGGCGTGTATATGTCGGAGCTAGAAAGTCAGCCTGGAGAGAAGATTTATCTATTTTAAGAGAATTGGAGGGGGTTAACTATAACCAATCATCAGTTTCTCCTTATGATCCGCGAACCTACCAGTCTAGTCTCAATATTGATTATTACCTAGCTAAAAAACACTCCTTGGGAGTGAATGCCAGTTATTTAGAAACCGATTCAGATCGTATTTCAGCTAGTATTACTGGTATTCAAAGCGATGGCTCTACTAGCGATCTTTTAACTGATAATCAGATTGATCGCCAAAGAAATACGACGAATATCAATCCTTACTATGAGTTTAAAGATGAGAAAAATAAGTTAGTCGCTGATTACAATTTTGTGCGATTCTCAGATATTAGCGAGAGTAGTCTCGTTCCAACTTTTCAGAACCAGGTGCCTTTTGAACCTCAACGATTTGACCAAGATGGTGCATTTGACGTGAACACATTTCGTCTAGATTATACCTATACTCCTTCTGAAAAATCTTCTTGGCAGATGGGGTTAAAATATGCAGATGTAGCTACAGATAGCGATCTTAGGTCGTATTCTTTAGGGGATCAAAATAATCCACTTTTTGTTGATGCACAGAGTAATCAATTTTTAATTGACGAGACGATAGCGGCTATTTATTTGAAATGGAGTGCCTCGCTCGATCATTATAACTTGTCAGCTGGCTTGAGGTACGAGGATAGTCGAACGGCCGGAACCTCTACAAATACTGATCAAACCCTGGTTAGAGATATTGAACGTTTATTTCCTAGTGCGAGTCTAACACGTAAAATTACCGAAGAAATTTCAGCGGTTGCTTCTTATAGTTATCGAATCAATCGTCCTGATTACTCATCGCTCAACTCCTTTGTAAGTTATTACGACCCGTACACTTCAGAGCGAGGAAATCCTAGCCTACGTCCTTCGTTCACTCATAATCTTTCATTGAGCCTTACCTATGAAGGTCAACCCTTCTTTTCTTTAAGTAGACAAACGGCAAAAGACGAGTTATTTCTTTTGGTAACTCAAGACAAGGCCACTGCTCAGATATCACGCGCGACGGTTAATCTCGACAATTATGAGTCGTATCAATTTCAGCTTTTTGCGCCGATTGGCTTTATCGGAAAGGCATTTGACGGATTCACAGGTGTTATTGTAGACTACACTGACTACAGCGCTCCAAGTCTTGAAACTCCTTTGTATTTGAATCGTTGGAGTGCAACGTGGTTTACTAGTCTCGATGTGCAATTACCTTTTGGGATTTCATCATCTTGGTCAGCCTTCTATAATAGCGGAAGTCTAGAAGGGGTGATAGTTACTGATCACATTGCCAATTTTAATTTCTCTCTGAGCAAAACCTTCGCTGAAGAATCGATCAAAGTCAATGCTTCAATGGGCGATATTCTGAATCGAAAGTTTTATGGTCGTATTGATTATGCAGACGTAGATGCCGATGTCATTAGCGATTGGTCTCGTCAGACCCTACAACTTCAAGTGACTTATAATTTCGGATCGAACTTTGGAAAAAATAAACAACGTGGAAATGGTTCAGCCGAAGAGTTGTCTAGGATTGGAGACAACAACTAGTTTTAACTTTTTTCTTACGACACATTTCACTAGTTTGCCGACTTAATTCCTAACAATGAGTAGAAAATCACAAGAAAAATTCAGAGAATTCCACCGCTATCTCGGATTCTTTTTAGCTGGAATTATGGCTGTCTATGCGTTAAGCGGTATCGTACTTACCTTTAGAAATACAGATACCTTCAAGAAAAAGGAAGTCATAGAGGTAATTTTAGAGCCGGGATTAACCCCTGAAACTTTAGGTCCGGCACTAAAATCTAAAATTAGAGTCGAGAATACTAATGGTATACAGATATTTTTCAATAATGGAGGAACTTATAATATTACCACTGGAGAGACAAAGTATTCAGAAACTAGGTATCCGCGTCTATTAGAGAAAATGAATAAGTTACACTTGATGAATACCACTAATCCGTTATTCTGGTTAGCTATATTCTTCGGTTTGTCATTACTTTTCTTTTCGATTTCAGCTTTTTTCATGTTCAATACCGGCGCTCCTATCTACAAAAAAGGGTTGTATTTCGCTATTGCAGGTGCAGCGTTGACCGTTGTATTACTCCTAGTATAACTACTTTTTTAACATGAACTAATAAACAATTTGGCTATCTTCAGATGGCCAAATTTGTTTGATATGAAAAACACTCTTTTTGCGATTCTTCTCGCACTACCTATTCTTGCATTTGCACAAGAAAAAAAAGAAAAAAAAGGACTTCCTCTTGAGGCTGAACGCTTTTTTGAATTAAATACTAGCGAAGGTTCTTGGATGTCTGTTGATGTTCATCCGACCGGAGAAAAATTGGTCTTCGATTTATTGGGGGATATTTACGAATTGCCGATTAATGGTGGTCAGGCTACTCGAGTGACCGAAGGGCTGGCTTTTGATTCACATCCGAAGTATTCGCCTGATGGAAATTCAATCTTATTCATTTCTGACCGTAGCGGAGGCAATAATGCTTGGATCATTGATCGTGTAAAACAAGACACTATACAAGTAACAAAGGGGGATACCTTTAATATGCAATCGGCGGATTGGTCTCCAGATGGAGATTATGTCGCCGTAGTTAAAGGCACTAGAAATTTCAAATTACACCTCTACCATCGTGAGGGTGGCTCAGGCACCCAACTAATTGACAAGCCTGATAATTTGAAGATTTCAGAACCTACTTTCAGTCCTGATGGTAATCATATTTGGTATTCACAGCGTCAGAATTCTTGGCAATATAATGCGAGTCTTCCTCAATATCAATTAGGAACTTATGATTTGACTGACGGGAAACGTAAGACAATGACGAGCCGCTATGGTTCAGCATTTGCTCCAACCTTATCTCCCGATGGCAAGTGGTTGGTTTATGGTTCACGATACAACGATCAAACGGGCCTAGTTCTGCGCGACTTAAACTCGGGTGATGAACGCTGGTTGGCTTATCCTGTGCAACGTGACGAACAAGAGTCGATCGCTCCGCTTGGAGTGTTACCGGCAATGTCATTTATGCCAGATAGCCAATCAATAATTGCCTCGTATGGAGGTAAGCTGAAGCGCATTTATTTAGATAATCGCGTTAGCGAGATTGACTTCAGTGTAAATGAAAAGGTGGCTATGGGGGCTCAGTTAAAATTTGAGTATCCTATCGAGGACACTGCCACTTTCAATGTTACACAAATTCGCGATGCAGTTGTTTCACCTGATCAATCAATGATTGCTTTTACTGCGCTGAATAGAGTATACGTAATGAGTCTTGCTGATCAAAAACCGAGAAGGTTAACTTCATTTGATTTCACCGAGGCGATGCCGACATGGAGCCCAGATAGCAAAGAAATTGCTTTTGTTACTTGGAATGAAACTGATGGCGGACACCTGTATAAGGTAGGACTATCAAAGCGTTCAAAGCCGGTAAGAGTCTCTGCTTCTTCTGCAGTGTACCAGAGCCCAGTATGGAGCCCTACAAATCGAATAGTAGCCTTCAAGGGACAACGTCAGCAATTCGAAGATTCAGATGGTCCTTATGCATTTATGTCTAAGTCTGACTTAGTTTGGTTTGCTCCAAAGGCAATGAGTCAAGAGAATTTTATCATCAAGGCCGACAGTTATTCTAATGCACACTTTGCTCAAAATGATGGCCGAATCTATTTGAATCAAAACGGAACTTTAGTTTCTGTGCGCTATGACGGAACTGATGAGAAGAAATACGTTTCTGTTGATGGTATTACCGTTTACGGTTCGGTTTATACCGATAACCATTTGTTGTCGGATGAGCCTGAAGCACCTTCTCGTCCGCCATCTAAAGCGAGCACTTTGTTACGAGCACCTAAAGGAAACTATGCGTTAGCCAAAATCAATAATGACATTTACATCGTAACCGTTCCTAAAGTCGGACCAGACGGAGTCAAAATCAATGTGAAGAATGCGAGTAATGCGGCATTCCCATCAAGAAAGCTTACGACTATGGGTGGCGAATTTCCTTCATGGGGTTCAGATGGAAATACGGTTTACTGGATGTTAGGTAATACCCTCTTCACATACGATATCGCCGCAGCGGAGGCTCGAGACAAAGAGATAGAAGATTTTAAAGAGGCCGAAAAGGAGGCTAAGGTTGCAGTGGCTGAGAAGAAATCGGATGAAGCCGATATGTCTGAAGAGGCTACAGAAACCGAAGAGACTGAAGAAAAACCAAAAGCACCAGAGGCCTATACTGCAGTTGAATCAACCGTTGCCGTGGAGGTGGCTCGTGCCTTACCAAAAGGAGTGGTCGTTTACACCCGAGCGACGGTAATACCAATGGCAGGTGAAGATGAGGTTATAGAAAACGCAACTGTTGTAGTGGCAGGAAATCGCATCACAGGAGTTCATTCTTCAGAGGAAGAAATAGAGATTCCTTTAGGGGCAGAAACGATTGACCTTCAAGGGAAATATTTACTTCCTGGTTTTGTAGATACGCATGCACACCTTAGACCAAGTTGGGGCTTACACAAGAATCACGTTTGGGCCTATGCGGCAAATCTTGCTTATGGAGTAACCACTACCAGAGATCCACAAACCGGTACTACCGATGTGCTTACCTATGCAGATATGGTTGAGGCTGGTATGCTAGCAGGTCCTCGAATCTACTCAACAGGCCCGGGAGTGGGTTATTGGGGATATAATATTCAAAGTTTAGATCACGCAAGAGAGGTGTTAAAACAGTACTCAAAGTACTACAATACTAAAACCATCAAGATGTATTTGACAGGTAATCGCAAGCACCGCCAGTGGATTATTCAAGCGGCCAAAGAGCAAGAATTAATGCCAACTACTGAAGGGGGATTAGATTTCAAGCTCAATGTCACTCAGATTTTAGACGGGTATCCGGGCCATGAGCACAGTTTTCCGATTTATCCGCTTTACAGGGACTTCGTAGATTTTGTAAAGTTTTCAGGAACTGCTTACACCCCCACACTTTTAGTTGCTTATGGTGGGCCTTGGGCTGAAAATTATTACTATGCGACTGAGTCTGTAAATGGGGACCCAAAACTGAACCGATTCACGCCAAAATCAGAACTTGACGCTAAATCAAGACGCCGAAATGCCGGATGGTTTATGGACGAGGAGCACGTATTCGAAGACCACGCCGTTTTTGTGAAAGACCTGGTTGAGGCCGGAGGTCTTGCAGGGGTTGGTTCACACGGTCAGCTTCAAGGTTTAGGTTATCACTGGGAGCTTTGGAGTATGCAAAGTGGAGGATTATCCAATTATGATGCACTTCGAGTTGCTACTATTTTAGGTGCTGAAGCAATCGGGCTTGCAAGAGATCTTGGAAGCATAGAAGTTGGAAAATTAGCTGACCTAGTTGTACTTGATAAAAATCCGCTAGAAAACATCCGTAACACTAACTCCGTTAAGATGGTAGTGAAAAACGGCTTCTTATACGACGGAGACTCACTAGATCAAATTTTACCTCAACCAATCAAACAAACTTATCCTTGGACTCAGGAGGCACCAGATGCTTCTCTCCCAGGATTGAAATTGAACTAATGAAGTACTTTTGCTTATTAGCACTGGCGGTCTGCACTAATTTATTTGGGCAGACCCCAGTAAACCCTGTCATTCAAAATTTCGGAACAGTTGTCGATGCCCCTTTGGCCGATTTAAAGCCAGATTCATCACTCGATTATAATATCGTAGTTGATCTGATGACTGGTGAAGAAGATAAAAAGGTAGTTGCCTTTTCAGTCAACCAATTGGCTCGGTTAATGAATCTGCATGTCATGGGTGGTGTCCCTAAGGAAAATATGAATGTAGTGGTAGCCGTTCACGGCGGGGCACTTTGGACTGCTTTAGGAAATGAGTTTTATCGTGAAAAATTTGGAGTAGACAATCCGCATGCTCCTCTCTACAAGGAACTTATCGATCAAGGAGTTAAAATAGTAGTTTGCTCGCAAAGCATGTTTAAGAGAAAGGTAGATAAATCACAGTTGCTACCCGGTTTTGAGGTGGCAACTTCAGCCCTTACCACTTTAACCATGTATCAGCTTAAAGGATATGCTTTACTGCGTTTCTAAAAGCCCGACTAAATCGTCGGCTACTCCAGCACCAATAGCTACTCCCATACCGCCCAATCTCGCAGCTACAAATACATTTTCAGAGGCCTTTTTAACAATCGGATTTTTTGATTTTCCAAATGCCATAATACCCGACCAATTGGATTCGATGCTTATCTCTATTCCCGGTAAAATGAGTCTTTGTAGATCTTCTTTTAATTGATCTAGAATAGTGTCGTTAGGTTCAAAGGCTAGGCTCGTTTCACCTGTTTTATCTAATTGCCTGCCACCACCAAGAAGTATGCGGTTGTCGATTGTTCTGAAATAGTGATATCCGCGATGATAATGAAAAGAACCTTTAAGATGTAAGTTGCGAATAGGCTTGGTGATGAGCACTTGTCCCCTCCCTGGTTTCAAATCTAATTCAGGGAGAAGTAATGAGGTAAAAGCGTTGGTGCATAATGCGACTCTTGTGGCTCTGAATTCTACTGTTTGTTTATTCGAAACGGTATGAACTCGGATGGGGTAGGTGTCAGATTCCATCTGGGTCACTTCGCATCCGGTATAAACCCTAATTCCCAATTCAAGAGCTAAATCTATCAGGCTTAGTATCATTTTCCCTGTATGAATGGTTCCCTCGAACTGATGCTTAATGAGATGAGTGACTTTCTTTGAAAACGGGTAGTTTTTAAGGTCTTTGGTTACCTCTGAAAAGGGTGCGCTCGGAAAGACCTTATCTAAAAGATTATTATAAAATTCAATGCGATCACAAGCTGACTGGTCAAAACCTAATTCATACCCTCCCACAGGTTCAAACTGTAGGGCATCATCCCCTAGTAGTTTTCTAAGTTCTCTAATTCCGCGATAGCGCTTATCTGTTAGCGTTACTAGTTCGTCTTCACTGCATTCTTTGAGATCGTCGTCGAGTTCAGAAATAGATCCGAAACAGGCAAATCCTGCATTTTTCGTACTTGCACCACTCGGGAAAACACCCCGTTCAAGAATAGCAATAGTAGCATTGGGATGCTTTTTTTTGTATTTGATAGCCGTAGATAAACCAACGATTCCCGACCCTACTATGATCAAGTCATAGCTGACAAACGAAACTCTTTCCCAATAGCTCAACATCTTTAATTTACTTTGAAATAAAACTACTAGTTTTAAAAGAAATACCCATTTATGCTTAGAAACCTTTTATTCTTGAGGTCGGCTTATATGCTGTTATTTATAGGAGTTATTGCTGTTAATGGAGCTGCAAACGCTCTTCCAATAAATGGCCTAACTACGGGTGCTGTTTCTGATCTTTATCCGAATTTATTTACGCCCGCCGGTTTTGCGTTTAGCATCTGGGGATTGATTTATTCTGGACTGTTAGCGTTTTTGGTAAGAATTTTAATCACTTCTGATACTCAACTAGTGAGTAAATTATTTCCTTGGTTTGCCATAAATAGTCTAGCGAATATGGCATGGATTTTTGCTTGGCATTATTTACTGGTGACCTTGTCAATGGTATTGATGTTAGTATTATTAATGAGTCTTGTATTTCTAACAGAGCGATTAAAGTCTTATACTCCATCATCGAAGGAGACTCGTTTTTTTAGTGCAGTCTTTGAAGTTTATTTAGGGTGGATCACTGTTGCAACCGTAGCAAACTTCACTGCTTTACTTGTTGGTTTTGATTGGAATGCTTTTGGTATAAGTCAAGAGAACTGGATGCTCATGATATTTCCTGTGATTGTACTGATTGCATTGGTTGTTTATTTTAAACATACGAGCTGGGTTTACTTATTACCTATTATTTGGGCACTCTACGGTATTCATTCTAAACATCTAGGGGTGTATCAAGGACAATTTCCTTCTATTATACTGAGTGTAAAGATTACAGTCGTAGCAATTATAATTGCTATAGTTATTAAGAATAAATACAAAGGTTTTATTCGAGATTATTGAAAGTAATCTCAGACGCTAAATATTGTTTAACGTTTTTTACAAATAATTAAACATTATTTGTTTACCTTTAAAAGAAAAATGAGAAAGTTATTCTTTGGTATTGTTGCCTTATCCGCATTGTTTTCTTTAACCAATTGTTCAGACGACGACGGTTATACCGCTAATCCGTCTGGAGAAATCCCGAATATTGTCGAAACGGCAGTTGAAGTTGATTTGCTAGATTCACTCGTTGCTGCCTTAATGAAGGCTGATGAAGAGTCTTCAACAAATCTTGTCCAAACTCTTAGTGGAGCTGGACCTTTCACCGTTTTTGCTCCAACTAATGATGCCTTTGCCGCTCTATTAGAATCATTACCCGGATACAGTTCGTTAGAAGATTTCGATACCGATACTGAGAAACGATTATTGGCACAGATTTTATCTTATCATGTTTTACCCACTGCGGTATCATCCTCAATGATTCAGGAAGGAATGACTGCTGAAACAGTTCAAGGGGGCGAACTCACTTTTTCCTTAGCAGGGGGTGTCAGAATTTCAGATGCTACCTCTGAAGATGCTAGAGTGATAACGCCAGATGTACTTACCTCAAATGGTATCGTTCATATTATCGATAAAGTTTTAGTTCCTCAAGAAGTTCTAGATGTGTTGTTGCCACAAAATACGATCGTTGATATCGCTGTTGCTACCGAAGATGTATCTATTTTGCGAGATGCTGTCATTAAAACATTCCTAGCTGACACCCTCAATGGAGACGGTCCATTTACCGTATTTGCACCAACTAATGCAGCTTTTCTAGCCTTATTAGACGCTCTTGGGAATAATTACAATGGTCTTGATGATTTTGATACTTCTGAGGAGTTAGATCTGCTAAAGAACATTCTTCTATATCACGTAATACCTGCAGAGGTAAAATCTACTGATTTAACAGCTGGAGAAGTAGCAACCGCTTTCGCAGATAATACTATTGAAATAATTGCTTCAGGCGACGGGTTCGTCATTGGAGATGCGAGTGAAGTAGATGCAACTATTGAAGCGGCAGATATTATTGCTTCAAATGGAGTGATTCATCTAATTGACAAAGTGTTATTACCTCAATCAGCATTAGACTTTTTCTCGAATTAAACTTCTTAAGTGTTATATCTTATTAAGCTCATCTTTAATTAGATGGGCTTATTTTTTATTTTTAGGATGAAAATTAGACGAGTATTATGAAAGACATTAAGTACTTATTGGCCTATACGATACCGGTAAGTTGTCTTATCGCTTTGGAGCTGAAAGGATTATTCAGTTTTTTAACAGTCGTATACGCCTTTGGTTTCATTCCACTGCTTGAGCTCGTTTTTTCGTCATCTGAGAGTAGTTATGCAGAAGAAGTTAAGTCGAACCGATTGAAGAATGTGTTATTTGATTGGATGCTATACTTAAATCTACCCATTCTCCTTGCAATCCTTGCTTATGGCTTATTGGTAATCACTAGTCAAGATCTAGCTAGCTATGAATTGGTAGGGCTTGTGTTTTCTATTGGAATTGTAGCTGGTACTAATGGCATTAATGTTGCTCATGAATTAGGTCATAGGCAAACTAAGACTGAACAGCTTCTAGCGAAGTTATTGTTATTGCCTTCGCTCTATATGCACTTCTTTATAGAACACAATTTAGGACATCACCGAAATATCGGTACTCCTGAAGACCCCGCTACGGCTAGAAAAAATCAATCAGTTTATCACTTTTGGTTTACCTCGATTATTGGACAAATTCGCTCCGCACATCAAATTCAGAAAAGACTTTTAGAGAAAAATGGTAAAGGCTTTTGGTCTTTGCAAAATGAGCTACTGCTTTTCTTCTTCGTAGAGTTGGGTTATTTAGCCTTGTTGTTTGTTTCATTTGGAGTTCAAGGTTTAATTTTCGGTGTGTTTATTGCTTTAGTTGGAGTACTCTTACTTGAAACAATTAATTATATCGAACATTATGGACTAGTTCGTAAAAAAGTGAATGATCGATATGAGCGAGTAACCCCTGCACATTCTTGGAATTCAAACCATGTTATTGGCAGAATGGTACTATATGAGCTGACACGTCACAGTGATCATCACCATCGCGCTTCTAAAAAGTATCAGATATTAGAAAGTATTGAATCTAGCCCACAACTGCCCTTCGGATATACTACTTGTATGGTACTTTCCTTGATAACCCCTTTATGGTTTAGTCTGATGAATTCAAGAATCTCCTGAACTATTTAGGTCTTTCAAACAAATTTTAATTTCAAAGCCAAAGAGCCGAACCCATCTACTTTGCAGTCGATATGGTGATCCTTGTCGATTAAAACGTTTCCGTTAGAATCGTTAATAAGAGATACTTTGTTCTGCTCGACTTGTGTTCTAAAATGACAAAAGCCCATCCTATCGAATGGGCTTTTGCGCTTTTTGTGGTACCTCCAGGAATCGAACCAGGGACACACGGATTTTCAGTCCGTTGCTCTACCAACTGAGCTAAGGTACCGACCTTGCTTGCGTGCAAGCGGGTGCAAATATAATTTTAAAATTACTACTAAAAAATAAAAGGAAGAAAAAATGGTCCTAAGCGCCTAAATCACGATCTTTAAACGGTGAATTTGACGATCGACATAGGGAATACGCGTTTCAAATCTGCTGTATTCGATGGTAAAAACCTCACCGAAGTTAGGGCTTTCGACAAATCTGCCTTTGAGGAGGGGTTGAGAGGAGTTTTTAACCGTCACCCGAATATTCAAAAAGCTATTATTTCATCGGTAGCTGAGTCGTTCAAGGATCTCGTTGGTATTTTACCTCAGAATGTTCAGGTTTTTCATTTAGACGCCAACTTACCCCTGAATTTTAGATCTAGATACGATGATCTTAGCAAGCTAGGGGCTGATCGAAAGGCATTAATCGCAGCAGCGGTGGTGAATTATCCGTCTCAAAACGTTTTAGTTATTGATCTGGGAAGCTGTGTAACCTACGACCTATTAGATCGCTCCGGGACACATCATGGCGGTGGGATAAGTCCCGGTTGGCAGATGCGTCTAAACGCGATGCATACATTCACAGGTCGCCTTCCGAAATTATCGACTCTAGAAAATCTCGTTGAAAAAGAAGAAATTACCGGAACTAGCACTCATGAGGCGATGTCTAATTCTACTTTTTTCGGACTCATAGCTGAAATCGATCATCGTATAGAATATTACAAATCAGAATTTCCAGATTTAACAGTGATTTTAACAGGTGGAGACGCTCCAGTCTTTTCAGTCCGCTTAAAAAACCGCATATTTGCCCATTCTAATTTTCTTTTAGAAGGTTTAAATGCGCTCTTAGAGCACAATCTATAGTCAATGAAATTAAGACTTACCTTACTTGCGATCTTCACATCGGTAGTTCTATGGGGACAGAATGGAACCGTTTCACCTTACTCTTATTTTGGTTTAGGCGATTTTAGAGCAAAATCAACAGTTGAGAATCGAATGATGGGTGGACTCTCTATGTTAGGAGATAGTATCCACATTAATCTTCAAAATCCTGCCGCTTATGGCACGCTGAGACTCACTACTTACGCGGTTGGGGCTCACAATAAGAATTATAGCTTTAAAGCGGCTAATGAAGCTGCTACTGATGAGATTAGTGATCGAGGTCGAGTGACTAATCTAGATTATTTAGTACTGGCTTTTCCTTTAAGTCCAAAGTCTTCTTTTGCTTTCGGTATTATGCCTTTTAGTAATGTAGGTTACGATCTGTTTAAGACCTCACTGAATGCTAACCAGGATGAGGTTAGTACAAGTTACCGAGGCTCAGGAGGTATCAACCGTGTTTACCTAGCGACTGGATATCAACCGACAGAAGGATTGAGCTTTGGTATTGCCGCTCATTATAATTTTGGAAATTTAGCTTACGATCGCTATCAGTCAATTGATGCCGTTCAGCTAGGAACTTTCGACCAGCGTGAAGTGACTATTTCAGGATTTGATTTTACACTCTCGGCTATAGCTGATCGTAAGGTGAAGTTAGGAGCCAAAGAATATCGTTTTCATGCCATGTTTAACCGTGAGCTGCAAATGAATCTTAATGCATCTAACACCCAAACGCTTGGTACTTTTCAAACGGCTAATGGCGCTACAAGGGAGCGTCTCGATGTGAATTTGGGGACTCTTGCAGAGACTACGGTAGAAGTTCCGTCTAAAACAACTTTAGGTCTAGGTATAGGAAAAGATCGTAACTGGTTTGCGGGTCTTGAGTACAGTAGTCAGGATATGAGCCAGTTTAGAAACGATTTTCTTGCGGTTAATAACGCGACCTACACCGCTGCCAGTACTCTAAAAGTTGGTGGTTATTATATCCCTGATTATGCAGCAATTAACGGGATTTATAACAGAATAACGTATCGCGCCGGATTTAGAATGGAGAATACAGGGCTTTTAATCGAAGGAGACGAACTTCAGAATAAAGTTGTTTCGCTAGGTTTTGGCATGCCAATTGGTAGTACAGCTAATGATCGTTTTTCAAATCTAAACATTGGATTGGAGTTAGGTAAGCGTGGTACTTCGACTTCAACACTTGTTGATGAGCATTATTTTGGATTGAATGTTGGCTTATCGTTAAATGATCGTTGGTTTGTTAAAAGAAGAATTAATTAGTCCAAAAAATAGTATTTTCGAACCCTTAAACTAAAAACGTATTATGAAAAAGAATTTATTCATGTCGTTCTTTGTTGGGCTTTATGGTCTTTCATTAGCTGTTGCTCAGGCACCTAATCAAGAGTGTCTGACGAATCTTTCAATTTTTGTTAAGAGCGCTAAGGTTAAAAATTATGATGCAGCTTATGAGCCATGGAAAATGGTTTATGAAGTTTGTCCAGATATTAACCGTGCGAACTACCTCTACGGTGAGCGTATTCTTAAGTATAAGGTTGAGAAGTCAACGGGTGAAGAGCATGATGCTTTTGTTGTTCAACTTTTAGAGTTGTACGATAAAGCAGCACAATACTATCCAAAATATTACAGTGTTGCTGACACCGCTATTGACAAAGTACTTTTAAAGCGTTCTGAGAAGAAGATTACTGATGAGGAGATCTATACTCAACTAGGTGAGGCTTTTGCTGCAGATCGTAAAAATTTTAGTAACCCTCAGGCGTTATATCTTTATTTTTCTTCTTTAGTTGACTTGCAGGCAGACGGTAAGAAGGAAGTTCAAGAAGTGTTCGATGTTTACGATGAAGTAGTTGCGAAAGTCGAAGAAGAAAATGCTGCCTTAACGGCTCAAATCACGAAGTTACTTCCTCTAGAGGAGGCTGGAACTATTAGTGCTAAGGACGCAAGAAGATTGAAAGCTTACAGCACCAATTCTACTTCATTTGGTAAGATTGCCGCAAGTATCGACTCGAAATTAGGTGCACTGGCAGATTGTGAGAACCTGATTCCACTTTATGAGAAAAGCTACGAAGAGCGCAAGACTGATGTGAAATGGGTAAAGAGTGCAGTAGGTCGTATGTTCGGCAAAGAATGTACTGATGATCCGATGTTCAAAAAGTTATTTGAAGCACAGTTAGCGCTTGAGCCTTCTGCAGACGCTTATCTTTATGGAGGTACCCTAAAGCAAAAGGCAGGAGATACTAATGGCGCTATCGCTGACTTTAATAAGTCTGTGGAATTAGAAACGGACAATCTGAAAAAGTCAAATATCCTTTATAAAATCGCCACTATCGTTCGTAAGAATAGCAAAGTTCAGGCGCGTAATTACTTGAACAAAGCAATTGCAGCTAACCCTGCAAACGGTAGAGCATATATTCTTCTTGCGGCACTTTATGCGGACAGTGCTAACGAGTGTGGAGAAACTCAATTTGACAAAAGAGCAGTATACTGGTTAGCAGCTAAGACTGCAGCTAGAGCGGGTCGTGTTGATCCTTCATTGAAGAGTGCGGCGAGCAAGGCTGTAGCTTCTTACGAAGCGAAGGCCCCGTCTAAGACGGATATCTTTAACTCAGGCCGTGCAGGAGAGACGATCAATTTTTCATGTTGGATGGGAGGAAGCGTAACGGTACCTAACTTAAATTAATTCTGTCTGAATACAGAAGGTTTACATACTAAAATCATCAGCATTGCCACAACACTTGTTGTGGCAATGCTGTTTATGGCTTGTAACGAAGAATTTAAACAGGTAAGCCTCACTGAAGCTGAAAAGAAGCTTCCTCAAGGTGTGGTTGAAAATCTAGAAATGCTCTATACAGAGTCTATAAGACCCCTTTCAGTGCTTCAGTCGGATAGTACAAGAGTTATTGCTATTTTGAGGGCCGATCGCAACGAGAATTACGAGAACCGCATGTTTCCTTATCAGCTTTTTCCTGAAGGTCTACACTTGACTTTCTTTGATGATAATAATCAGCCTACCGAGATTTTTGCAGACTCAGCCATTTATTATTCTTTAACAGGTATTATAGATCTGCGTGGGAATGTCAGAATTAATACCCATGACCATAAAGAGCTCACTACTAGTCAGCTTTATTGGAGTAGATCTAGAAATTGGATATTTACAGAACAGACTTTTGAATTTGAAAATCCTGAAGAGGGTACCGTAATGACCGGTGAAGGAATGGAATTTAGCCGAGATTTTTCTTCCCTTCAAGCGATGAAGACCCGAGGTATTTTACAAATATCAGAATCTGAGAATTAAGTTTTAGTTTGTTTATTTTTGAGTATGATAAAACTCTTACGTTATACGGAGTACTTGTATTTGATGGTTGCTTTTTTTTCAGGCTATCGTCTAATTGAGCTTTTAGGAACAGAAAGTGACCAACGACTATTGTTCGGAGCCTTTTTTGTTATTTCTATTGGTATGTTTTTCTTTCGAAGAAACTATCGTAAAAAATTTGAAAAGCACGAAAAGGGGCAATAAGCTTTGAGCCATTATCTATTACTTATTCTCATTGCACTTGTGCTTTCCGCTTTCTTTTCAGGAATGGAGATCGCTTATGTGTCTTCAAATCGAATTCATATAGAGCTCGAAAAAAAGCAGAAGGGGCTTTTAGCGCGATTACTTTCTAAGTTAACTGCCTCACCATCTCGGTTTATAGCTAGTATGCTTATCGGTAATAATTTGGCATTGGTGATCTATGGTTACTATATGGGGAAATTGCTTCTTGAAGTGTTACCGATAGTAACCCCTCAAAGCAATGCGATAGTAACCTTAGTTTTCGGCGAATTTCAACTACTAACACATACGCTAATTTCAACTCTTGTCATCCTTCTTACGGCGGAGTTTTTACCTAAGGCCATCTTTCAGATTTACGCGAATACGCTCATGAAGGCTTTGGCACTCCCCGCTTATATTTTCTACAATCTTTTCTCAGGTTTCTCTTGGATGGTATTAAAAATCTCTGATTGGGTACTTAGATTGGTAAAAGCGGATGCTGAAAATCCGCAGGCTACTTTCACAAAATTAGAGATTGGGGATTACATTAGTCAACAGATGGAGTCTGCAGCTGATAATCAAGAAATTGATGCTGAAGTTCAAATCTTTCAAAACGCACTTGAATTTGCAGAGGTAAAAGCAAGGGAGGTGATGATTCCTAGAACAGAAATCACCGCTGTGGAATTAAGAGACTCTATTGCATCTTTGAGATCTGTTTTTGTAGAGACCGGATTCTCTAAAATATTAGTTTATCGCGATCGTATCGACAACATTGTAGGACATGTTCACTCTTTTGATCTTTTCAAACGTCCGAGAAGTATTAGAACCCTTTTGAAGCCTGTCGAATACGTTCCAGAAACTATGCCTATTCACGATATTCTGAATTTGCTTACCAAGAAACGAAGAAGTATGGCGGTGGTCCTAGATGAATATGGGGGCACTTCTGGCATCCTTACTATCGAGGATATCGTTGAGGAATTATTTGGAGAAATCGAGGATGAGCACGATGTTAGTGAGCTCATAGAAGAAACGGTAGAAGAGGGAGTTTATCTGTTTTCTGGAAGACTTGAAGTAGACTATTTAAACCAGACGTATAAACTCAACCTGCCCGAGGAGGAGCAATATGAAACGCTCGGAGGATTGGTTATGGATCATACCGAGGCAATTCCCGACTTGGGCCATCAAATAGAAGTAGAAGGTTATCGACTCACTGTAGAAGAAGTGTCGAGTAATCGAATCGAACAAATACGACTTGAAATAAAGCCGTCTGAGTAGCTATAAACATTTCGATACATCGAATAATTTAAGTAGTTTCGCAGACCTAAAACACTTAAGATCATGGCGATTTTAAATACCATTCGTAAACGTACCAGTGTACTTATTATTGTAATTGGCCTTGCGCTATTCTCCTTTGTTATTTCTGGTATCTTTTCCAGTAATGCCTTTCAGTCGGGAGATTTCTCGAATAATGTAGCTGAGGTAAATGATACTCCGTTATCAATTGAAGACTTCAGACAGAGTTTAGAAATCTCTTCAAATGCCTACGGACAAAGTTTTTCAAACAGTCAACTTGTGAATATCGTTTTCGATCAAGAAGTTCGTAAAGAAATATTGAAGCAAGAGCACGAAAAGCTTGGGTTGAATATTGAAGGAGATCAAATTGTTGATTTTATTCGTACATCGGGTTACGCAAACATTCCTGCCTTTCAAAATGATGAAGGATTTTTTGATGAATATGTGTTCAAGGCAACGGTTGCGAGCTGGAAAGCCACTAACCCAGCCCAGTACGACGCTTGGTTGATTGATGAGGCTAATATTATCAGTGCGGCAAAAGAGCAGATATATTTCAATTTTGTAAAGGCGGGAGTTTCGACTTCATTACAAGAAGGTGCACGTACTTTCAAATTTCAAAATGACAAGGTAAGCTTTGACTATGTTCAGCTTCCTTATTCAAGTATAACAGATAGCTTAGTAAGCGTTTCGAAAGAGGAAATTGCTACTTATGTCGCAGAAAATTCAAAGCAATTCAAGCAAGAAGAAGCGAGAGATTTGCGATATGTATTTTTTCAAGAGAAGCCTTCTAAGGCTGATGAGGACGCTGTATTAGCGCGAATCACCTCACTTTTAGAAGATCGTGAAGAGTATAACGAAGAAACTAAGGGTAGTGTCATCGTTCAAGGATTTAAAAACACAACCGATGAAGCTGATTTCATTCAGCGTTTCTCTGATGTTGCTGGCAATTTAGAATATCGTACAGCAGAAACACTTCCTGCGGTTGCAGCTGTACAGATAACACTTCTTGCAAAAGGAGCAGTTTATGGGCCTTACAAGGATGGTAATACCTACAAGATTAGCAAACTTGTTGATTCTAAAAAGAATGGCAGTGTTCGTTCAAGCCACATCTTAGTTGCTTATAAGGGAGCAGATAGAGCTGCATCTACCGTTGAGCGATCAAAAGAAGAGGCTAGAACTAAAGCTCAAGAATACCTTAGAAGAGCACGAAGCGGTAATGAGGCTTTTGCTGATCTAGCGCGTGAAGGGTCTGACGGTCCCACAGGTTCACAAGGAGGAGATTTAGGTTTCGTAAACGAAGGTGTGATGGTAGATGCTTTCAACGATTACATTTTTGATAACCCTGTAGGTCGTATTGGTTTAGTTGAAACTGAGTTTGGTTACCATGTGGTTAAAGTTGAAGCTAAGCGCGATGTGTATTCTGTAGCTACAGTGACGCTTCGTATAGAACCTTCTGAAACTACAACCAATACTTTATTTACTGATGCTACTTCATTCGAAATGAAGGTGTCAGATGCTGAACCTAATGCATTCTCAACGATTGCTAATGAAGGCGGCTATACGGTACGTCCTATCTCGCAACTCAAAGTTTTAGATGAGAACCTCCCTGGCTTAGGTGCGCAGCGAAACATCGTGCGTTGGGCCTTTGATTCAGACAGAAAAGTTGGTGATGTTAGTCGTTTTGATATCGCTGGCGGATATGTAATCGCTCAAATGACCAAGAAGTACGAAGAAGGAGTTCAAACTCCAGAACAAGCTTCAGCTAGAGTACTTCCTATTCTTAGAAAACAGAAGAAAGCAGCCATGCTTAAAGATCAGTACGGATCTTCAGATTTTGAAAACCTAAAAGGTCAGAGTGCCGCTAACGCAGGATCTGCTTTAGCTATGACTACCCGTTCAAGTGTGATTTCTGGAATCGGTTCTGAGCCATACGTTGTAGGAAAAGCACTTGCATTAGACGAAGGTCAAACTTCTTCACTTATTGAAGGGGAGTACGGGGTTTATGCACTTAAAATCACTGAAAAGAATGAAGCTATGAGTCTTGCAACTTATGCTCCGTTTACAGAGACGATTGCTGCTCAGCGCCAGAATCAAGCGGCAGCAAATGCTTTCTATGCACTTAAAGAAAAGGCTGAGATAAAAGATAACCGCGCGATTTTTTACTAGTAGATACAAAGCTCTTTGAGCTTCAGAATAGTCGAATATCCCTTGTCTTTTAGATAGGGGATATTTTTTTTGCCGGTAAATAAGGCAAAGTCTCCGCCCCATGCGCCTAGTGAGGTAAATATTCCCTCAGGTCGATCAGCAAATAATTGATCAGCAATGGTAGTGATACCTAATCGAGAGGATAATAGATTTTCTTGCTCTAATAGCAGTTCTTCGAAGCGATTGATGTCTAAAGCCTCTTCACTTATGGCTGTACTTAATTTCGAAAGTTCATTCAAGAAATGATCAGAGCTTTGGGCCTTTCTATAATGCGCTATCGCTTCCCTACTGTTCATCTTCTGATTGAGATAAACAAGGTGTAATTCGTCTGCAAACGTTGGCCTCCAGTTAACCGGGGTGACACTCACCTCTTTACCGATACGTTGAAATCGAATAGGGCCCTCTGCGGTTGCGCAAGCTATGTCATATCCACTTCCTTTAAAGCCTAGATCTAAAAGTTCATAGGCGTTTACCGATGCAAATTGAGCCAGTGCCGCAATTAGTGTAGATGAAGAACCGAGCCCCCATTCTCTATCAAATTCAAGAGTCGTTTCTAGAGTAAAAGAATGGTCAAAGTCTGGATTCAGTCTAA
>PZPI01000021.1 GCA_003045935.1 Bacteroidota bacterium
AGAGCGGTATATCGAAGAGCTATTTAGTGGTGAGCGCATGACTCAAAAGGTGACTAATCTCGCTTCAGTAACGGTTAAACTACCGCATGAGAACGTTACTGTCCCCGGTGTCTATTATTTTATCTTTCAACGTTTGGCTTGGGAAGGTATTGTGCTGCATGAGGTGATTTCTACTACGAATGAATTTACCATAATTGTAGATGATCCTGAGGCAGATAAAGCTTTTACCGTAATCAAGGCGTTAAAAGCCTTATAGCTTTAGTTGTTTGAGGGCGTCTATTGCTTCTTCTAGAGATTTGATTTGATCGAAGCGAATCAGTAATCGAGGACCATTCTTTGAAGGTTTTTCTTTAAGAGCACAAGGCAAGGTAGCCGAAGCCTTGATTAGATGCTGAAAGGCTGCACTCTGATAGAATTCTGATTGGCTATCTGATAAGAAGTACCCGATCAGCGTTTCTCTTTTGAATACGATTTTTTCAACACCAAGTGACTTGGCGATCCACTTCATTGAAATAGACTGAATGAGATCATTTGCAGCCTGCGGAAGCGGCCCAAATCGGTCCCTTAATTGCTTCGCAAAACGGGTCAACGCTTCAGCGCTTTCGATTTCACTCAACTCTTGGTAAAGACTTAAACGCTCAGCGTTTGCATTGATATAATCATCGGGAAAGAGTAATTCTAAATCAGTGTCTATCTGTACTTCGCTGATGTACTCTTTTACTTCTTCGTTTTCTTTTTCTTCCTCGTAGAGCGATTTAAACTCATTATTTTTCAGTTCTTCGATGGCCTCAGAAACAATTTTCTGGTAGGTATCAAATCCGATATCTGTGATGAAGCCACTTTGTTCACCTCCCAATAAATCACCCGCACCTCTAATTTCAAGGTCTTTCATCGCAATTTGGAATCCACTCCCAAGTTCAGTGAATTGAGCTAAAGCCTCCATTCTTTTTCTTGCCTCACTGGTTAATGATTCAAACGGATCTGTGATGAAATAACAAAACGCCTTTTTATTCGATCGTCCGACCCTACCGCGCATTTGATGCAAATCGCTTAAACCAAAACTGTGGGCGTTGTGGATTAAAATGGTATTCGCATTGGGTATGTCGAGTCCACTCTCAACGATGGTGGTGGAGACCAGAACATCGAAATTCCCATTCATGAAATCGAGCATGAGTTCTTCGAGATCTTTACCGTCCATTCTGCCGTGACCGGTTCTGATTCGTGCGTCAGGAACGAGCTGTTGAATCATCCCCGCAACTTCCTTAATATTCTCGATGCGATTGTGTATGAAATAAATTTGTCCGCCACGCTCAATTTCAAAGCTAACTGCATCGCGAATTGCTTCTAAATCAAAGCGTATGACACTACTTTCAATAGGATATCGATTTGGCGGTGGAGTACTTATCACCGATAAGTCTCTTGCTGCCATCAAACTAAACTGAAGCGTTCTAGGTATAGGTGTTGCCGTGAGGGTAAGTACATCAATACTCGCCTTGAATGATTTGATTCGTTCTTTTACAGAGACCCCAAACTTTTGTTCTTCATCGACGATAAGTAGTCCAAGGTCTTTGAATTTGATATTTTTGTTGACAATCTGATGGGTTCCGATAAGAATATCAACCTTCCCTGCTTTTACATCCTCTAAGACCTCCTTCTTCTCTTTAGCGGTTCTGAAACGATTTAAGAAATCTACCCGAACCGTTAGGTCCTCTAAACGTTTAGCAAAGGTCTTTGCATGTTGAAAGGCCAGAATAGTGGTCGGTACAAGCACTGCTACTTGCTTTCCATTATCTACAGCTTTGAATGCCGCTCTAATAGCAACTTCGGTTTTACCAAAACCAACATCTCCACAGACTAAACGGTCCATAGGACGATCACGCTCCATATCGGCTTTAACCTCTCGAGTTGCTTTCTCTTGATCGGGAGTATCTTCATAGATAAAGGACGCCTCAAGTTCATGTTGTAAATAAGAGTCGGGACCAAATTGAAAGCCTTTTTCTAATCGTCTTTTAGCATAGACTTGAATAAGGTCAAAGGCAACCTTTTTGACATGTGACTTGGTCTTTTCCTTAACTTTTTGCCAAGCTCCAGATCCAAGCTTGTAGAGTTTAGGGGGTACTCCATCTTTGCCATTATATTTGCCGATTTTATGGAGTGAATGAATACTCACATACAAGATGTCTCGGTCACCGTAAATCAACTTAATTGCCTCCTGCATTTTACCTTCCACTTCGATTTTCTGTAGTCCTCCGAAGGTTCCTATCCCGTGATCAATATGGGTTACGTAGTCACCCACTTCTAGCTTGTTGAGTTCTGCTAGACTGAGTTTCTGCTTTTTCGCGGCTGCCCCACGAACACTAAATTTGTGATAACGTTCGAAGATTTCGTGGTCGGTATAACAGCAGAGTTTTGCCCTTTCATCTACAAAACCACCCATAAGCGGCATGATCACTGGAGTGTACGGAAGAGCGGTTTCATGCTTTGCAAATATTTCTTTAAAGCGATCTACTTGTTGTGTTGAACTGCAGTGTAAAAAGCAAGTGTATCCATCTTCCTTTTTCGCTTCAAGTTCTTTCCAAAGAAGATCAAATCGCTTGTTGAAGGCAGGTTGGCTTTTTTGTTTAAAGTCGATACTGTTTTCTGAACGCTCTTTTTCTAATCGGCCAAAAGAATGAGATGTAAGGTCTGTCTCTAAGGTTTTTGAACTGCTGAAAAGGGCAGAAGGATGAGCGTGTTTAAGCGGACTATCTAACTCCTCAAATTGTTGCTCGGCTTTTTCGTATAGTTCATCTAGTTTTTTCTTGATTACCTCAATTTCTTGAACAAAAACCGTGGTGTTCTCTGAATCAAAATATTCTAAGAATGAGATCCGGTCTTGAATACTTGCCGATCGATCCATGTTCGGTACGATGGTTAGATTACTAACAGCTTCTTTCGATAGCTGAGTTTCGATATCGAAGGTTCGTATGCTTTCTACTTCATTACCAAAAAATTCTATACGATAAGGTAAGTCGTGGGCAAAGGAATAAACGTCTATGATACCTCCTCGAACAGAGAATTCTCCAGGTTCGGTAACAAAGTCGGTACGTTCAAATCCGAATTCGAATAGGCTTTCGTTGATAAAATCTAATCCGACCTGATCTCCTGTTTTAAGATCGATTCGTTGACTTACAAAATCCTTCTTTGTAATGATTTTTTCTAACAGCGCATCGGTATAGGTTACAATCACCTTAGGTTTCTTGCTTTCAGAAAGTTGCTGAAGCACTTCGGATCGCATCAACACATTCGCATTGTCGATCGCTTCAATTTCATAAGGACGACGATAAGAAGCTGGGTAAAAGAGTGCCTCGTCTTTTCCAAGGAATCGCTCTAGGTCGTTCTGAATATATGCTGCCGCCTCTTTGTCTTCAACTATAACTAGCCAGTTCTTTTGATTTTTTCGATGACCGCTTGAGATAAATATGGAAATTCCCGATTGTGTCAGGCCTGCAATTTTAACCTCTCCACGGGCACTTTCTAAACGTGATAGTGCAGCCTCAAAAGAATTTGAGGTTGTGAATTTTTGAATGATTTGTTCAGAAATCGAACTCATAAATGCGGTGCAAAGATAGCTCTAAATGGCAATTAGGCGGTCGCCTGTTAGTAACACTATTTGATCGTTTGGTTGAGGGGTAATTAGATGGCTTCCTGTAAAAACTCCAAAAGCTGGTAGGGTAAGCTGTGTCTCTGAAGCGTGAAAGCACTTGAGTTTTATTTGATCTCTTGCTTTTCCTTTTAAAAGATAAGCGGGGTGTATGTGCCCACAAATAATGGGAAGACTAAAATCATTCTCTTCTGGATGATGCTGCAATCGAAAGGTATCGAACGTGATATGAGATTCAACCTCGATTCCGAACGATTCATAAGTGCTGTCATCTAAAACTTCGTGATTTCCCTTTATCAATCGTATAGGTATACTCTGGTTTTCAACCCATAATTTGAATTGATCAAATTCGTTATTGAAGGAAGAATGAAATAAATCTCCGAGAAAAACCAATTCTATAGGGTTGAAATAATCGATCACCTGATCGAGTTTTTCAAAGTTTTCTACAACCGCATCATTAGGTATAGGCATCCCATGTTTTCTGAAATGAGTGATTTTCCCTAAATGAACATCGCTAATAATTAGTAGTTCCTCGTTGGGCCAAAATAAGGCTCCAGCTGGATGTAATTCAAAGGACTGATCGGCAAAGTTCAAGGTCATAACTGTTGAATCATTTTTTGAATTCGTTTTTCGAGATCTTCGTTCGATAGCCGTGCTCTCAAACGGTCGGTGATTATAGGAAATGAAAAAGGAGTTGGCTTCTCGCATCTAGCGATATAGGTGTTTTTGCGATTGATATTTTCTAGTACTCTTTTTAAACGGTCAAATTCGAGTTGGTGTTCAAAGACCTCTCTCTCGGCTTGAAGCATTAATAGATTGTCAGGCTCATAGCTTTTGAATACCTCATAAACCAATTGACTCGAGCTTTGAAGATGTTTAGTTTTAACTGGCTTTCCAGGGTATCCGTTAAATACGAGTCCGCTAATTACCGAGATATCTCTAAAGCTCCTACGTGAGAGTTCGCTGAGGTTAATACTTGCTCTTAGATCGATCATTAAATCTCGTGTAGACCAGAGTTCTTGGGTTTCAATTTCTTCTATATCAATCGACTGATCAGAGAGTAACTCAAACCCATAATCATTATAAGCGAGGGAGCAACTTATCGGATGTAATAGGCTTAACCGATAGGCTAATAGATTAGCCAGGGCTTCATTGATAAAGCGCCCCTCAAAAGTGTAGAAGAGGTGATGATAGCCTTCTTTTGTTTTAAAGGTTTCAGCCAAAAAGGTGTATTTATCAGGGATAATACTCTCTGTTTTCTGTGCTTTAAAAACTGCTTCAAGGCCCTTTATTTCTTTGGTTAACTCTTTGCTATTTCTCTCGATCTTAGTGAGTGCTGTTTGTAAATACATAGACATTTCGGAGCTGAATGAGAGCCTTCCGCCCATCCATGCGGGAACTTTACTCGATTTAGTTTTGCTTAATCGCACTTGAACCTTCATTTCACGAACTCGGATAAATTCTAAAACACGGCCTGCAAATGTAAAGTGATCGCCGGGCTTCAGTTGCGAAACGAACCACTCCTCTAGAGTACCGATAAATCCACCGCTAATAAAGTGTACCGCTAGAGTAGCATCCGATACAATGGTACCTATCTGAAATCGGTGACGCATGGCAATCGAACGTTTGGTCACTAGGTATTTTCCGTCTTCTTCAATGGTTACGCGCTGGTACTCATCATAATTTTCTAAGCTACCTCCACCAGTGGTAATAAATCGAAGAATCCAGTTCCATTCTTCCTCAGATAGGGTTTGAAAACAAAAGGTGCTTCGAACCTCAGAAAGTATTCGCTCAGGGTAAAATCCATCAGAAACGGCAAGAGTGGTTAAATACTGAATAAGTAAGTCATAGGAATTAAGGTAGGGTACGCTTGCTTCGATCTGTTTCTCCTGAACGGCAATTTTAAGCGCTGCTGATTCTATAATTTCCATAGCATGGGTCGGTAGAAAGTACAACTTACTTTGAGCGCCAGGTTGGTGTCCACTTCGGCCTGCGCGCTGCATCAGCCTTGCGATACTTTTGGGTCCACCAACTTGAATTACTGTTTCGACCGGAGCAAAGTCTACCCCTAAGTCGAGACTCGAGGTGCACACCACGACTTTTAGACTCTCATTTCTAAGCGCATTCTCTACCCAAAGCCTGGTGTTTTTCTCAATTGAACTGTGATGCATAGCCATTTGCCCGGCTAAATCAGGGTAGTGGGAGAGTAATGCCTGAAACCAAATTTCGCATTGACTGCGAGTATTGGTAAAAATGAGAATGCTTTTACTTTTTTTTAGCAGTGGACCGATTTGATCAATGAGATGAAGACCTAAGTGTCCGCGCCAAGGGAATCGATCGGCTTTCTCTGAGATGAGCGATTTAATCAGGATCTCTTTGGTTAGGTTTGATTGAATAATGGTCCATCCGTCAGGTACCTTCTCATTTTCAATGACGGTTCCATTTAAAACAGACAGCGCAAGAAGGGGATCGCCTAGGGTTGCGCTTATTCCCCAAACTTGAAGCTTTGAATTTATTCCTCGAAGTCGAGACAATCCTAACTCTAGAAGTGCACCGCGTTTGCTGGCATATAAATCATGCCACTCGTCGATTACGATACTTCTTAAATACTTAAACCTGGTTTCGTAGCCTTTGGAGGCAAGAAGTAATTGAAGACTTTCAGGCGTAGTAATAAGTAGTTGAGGAAGCAATTTTCGTTGCTTGGTTCTTTCTTTGGTTGAAGTATCCCCGTTACGTAGCCCTACTTCAATGTCTATGTTCATTTGTATAGAGGCCTTTTCTAGAGCCTCGAAAATTTCTTGAGACAACGCTCTAAGGGGCGTGATCCACAATGCTTGTAAGCCTTTTTTATTGGGATCTATAGATTGCAAGATTGGGGCTCCGAGAGCTAAGGTTTTACCTGAACCTGTGGGTGCCATTAATAAACCCGAACTACCTTTAAGATAGGCCTTCCAGCAATCCTTTTGAAATGGAAAGGGCTCCCATTTTTTTTCTTCAAACCATGAAATAATATTTTCGATAGGCCCTTCCATTTTTAGCGCACTAAATTTTTAAGGTCTTCTAACCGGTTGGCTTCATCGATCTTTTTGTCCTTTCGCCATCGCACAATTCTTGGAAATCTTGTCGCATAGCCGCTTTTGTGTCTTGAGGATGGGGCAACTCCCTCAAAGGCAATTTCAAAAACGAGTTCAGGTTTAACAGCCCTAACGGGTCCGAATTTTTCGAGAGCATTCGATCGAATCCATCGATTTATTTCTTTGAATTCCTGGTCAGTGAGCCCAGAATAGGCTTTGGCAAAGGTTACCAATTTTGCTTCAGGGTCTTTAGGATCTCTGTCCCATAGCGCAAAGGTGAAATCGGTGTAAAGGCTACTTCTACGACCATGACCTCGCATTACATAGGTTAATATTGCATCGCAATTTAGAGGGTCATTTTTGTATTTGAACCAATCCCCTTTTTTGCGTCCTACTCCATAAGTACTGTCTATTTGTTTTAGCATGAGGCCTTCACTTTTTACTTCTTTAGAGCGAAGTCTTTCATCTTCAACTTCTTGCCAGTTTTTGAAGATTTTAAATTTTGATAGCTGTAATGGCCCGCTAAATGGGATACTTTCTAGACAATTTCTGCGCTCAAGGTAGGTTTGTTCTCGAAAGTCCTTACCTTGATATTCTAGTAGATCATAGGCTCGAAACACCACGGGAGCCTCTTCTAACAAGGAATTGGTGATTCTTTTTCGATTGAGTCTTTTTTGAAGTGTTCCAAAGTGATCGGGTAAGCCATCTTTTATCGGAATGATCTCTCCGTCGAGAACTACATCCTCTTTTAGTTGGTCTTTTATACTTTGTAACTCGGGGAATTGTTCAGTAATGAGCTCTTCTCCTCTTGACCAAATTGCGAAAGTTTCATTTCTTTTGATGAGCTGGGCACGTATTCCATCCCATTTATGTTCAATGCTCCACTGAGAAATATCTCCTAGATCTTCGGGCGTATTTTCTACCGGATAAGCTAGAAAGAAAGGGTAAGGTCTCGACTGGTTAGCTTCTGGGTCGTTGTCAAATAACAATTTCTTCAAGGTTACTTCTGTGGGGTTCCACTTGCCCATAAGTCTATAGGCAATTTCATCTGAAGGAATATCAAAGGCGCTCTCCAGAGCTTTAGTCATCAGCTTTTGACTGATTCCAATTCGAAAACCTCCAGTGAGTAATTTGGTGAAAGTAAAACTTCCGAAATAATTAAGTTCAGCCCATTTAGTCGTGATGTAGGCCTTCTTTTGGTTTTCTGACTGTGTTTTCAGCGCGATTAGGTCCTCAATAATGGTACTTAGAGATTCTTTTGAATGATGGATGGTTACTTCCTTCTTACAGGTCAATAAAGCAATAGTTTCTGCTAAATCACCAACGATGTGATAACTATCTTCAAATAGCCACTGATCCACCCCAGCTAGTTCTGCAGCCCATTCTCTTAAAAGTGTTGTTGAGATGGGTCTTTTAGGTCTTCTGTGTGACCAGATCGCAATCGCCCAGACTACATCCTTTTGTGGTGCAGTCTTAAAGTAATCACTCAGCACCTTTACTTTTTCACTTGTTTTGGTGAGTTGATCTAAACGTTGAATGAGTAGTGAGAAGTCTTTCATTGTACCAGTAGGTCTGTACTATTTTCAACTTCCTCTTCTTCAAATTCGGCATGCTCAGTTCCTGCATTAAACCCAATTCCTCTGAGATATTTGGAATAGATATCGGTGAACCCATGGGTGCAGATTACTTTTTCGGCTTCGCTGTATTTTATGCAGGTATTCAATGCGTCAAAGTCGCAGTGATCTGAAATTACAAAGCCTCTGTCGACATTTCTTCTTCTTCGATTACCACGGGTAGCCATCCATCCGCTTGCACTTGCTGTTCTTAGTTCTCCCCATTTCTTTAGATATTTTGCTTCTCTGCCTGATGGGGGTAGAATAAGCAGAGCTCCAGGGTGGTCTATCGGATTTATATCAGCCGTTAGCGTTTGTACACTCTTAAATGAAACAATAGTCGATAATGATTCATTGACTGCTGCAATAGCAGGATGCACTAGGATAGGGCCATGTGTTGATTGGAGATGATGTAATAGTCGTTGGGCCTTTCCTAAACTGTAGGCATAAATTACACTAGTGAATGAATTTTGCTGATTGAAGCTCCACCAATTTTCTATTTCTGAAAACACCTCTTGTTGAGGTTTCCATCTAAAAATCGGAAGTCCGAAAGTGCATTCGGTGATCAGGGTATGACAGCGTTGCATTTCGAGGGGAGTACTAAGGCCATCGTTTTCTAACTTATAATCTCCGGTAAAAAGCGCAATTTCCCCCTTATGCATCACTTTGATAAGAGAAGACCCAACAATATGTCCAGCGGGATATAGAGTGAATTGAACTCCATTTACACTGAAGGGTTCATTCCAAGAAATCCCTTGTATATTGACGCCACCTAACCGGTGTTTGATTACAGGAACGCTGTGGTGGTGGGCGATATATTTTTTGTTTCCATAACGGCTATGATCTGCGTGAGCATGGGAAATAATCGCCTTGTCCACTGGTCGCCATGGGTCGAGATAGACATCGGCCGCGGCACAGTAGATTCCTTTAGATGTAAAACTGAGAAGGTCTGGTTTCATAGCAATTTGACCTCTTAGAATTACCTAAACTACAACAATTTTGACGGCTTTTGTGAGAGCTTCAGGGGTATTTGTAGTAGCTAGACATTTCAAATACCTTTGATGCACCAAAATGACATATTTATGGGCTTTATCATTAGAGATGCAGTACGCTCAGATGTTGCGGATATTCATCGATTAATCAAGGAATTAGCCGTATTCGAAGAGGCTGAGAATGAAATGGTACTTTCTTTAGAAGAAGTAGCTAAAGATGGATTTGGAGATCAGCCCTTCTATCATTGTTTTGTGGCCGTAGATTCAGAAACGCACAAGGTGATAGGAATAGCACTTACTTATCTCCGATATTCAACTTGGAAAGGCAAGGCACTCCACCTAGAAGACCTTATCGTTGAAGTTGAACATCGAGGGAAAGGAATTGGATCGGCTTTGTTAGACCACGTGATCTCGTACGGAAAGTCTATTAAGGTGCGAAGAATCGGATGGGAAGTATTAGACTGGAACAAAAATGCTATAGCCCTCTATGAAAGCAAAGGTGCAAAGGTGTTAAAAAATTGGTATGTCGTTCAACTTGAAAATAATGGGTAAAAGAGTTTTCAAATTTGGAGGAGCTTCGGTTAAAGATGCTCAAAGTATCGCTAACGTGGCTCATGTATTAAAAACAGAGGGTCATCAGGATGTTTGTATGGTAGTTTCCGCCATGGGTAAAACTACCAATGCCATGGAAGTTGTAGTTGCAGATTATTTCAAGGCTAAGACCGACAATAAAGATGTCGTTGAGGCAGTAAATCAATCGATCGCACCTGTAGTCGATTTTCATCGAGCAATTATCGATGAATTGTTTGGGGATCGAGCTGATCAGGTACGAGCAGATATTGAACGAATGTTTGATGAGATTGTAGGGTTTATTACCTGGAACAAGTCGCTCAATAAATCATTCATTTATGATCAAATTGTCGGATACGGTGAACTATTATCTACACGAATAATAAGTTCCTACCTCGCTGAGGTGGGTATTGATAACACTTGGTACGATGTACGCACTCTAATTAAGACAGACGACTCTTATAGAGACGCTACCGTAAATTGGGAAGCAACCGCAGAAAAAGTTTCTTCATTGAAAGAGGCTAAACAGTTAATTATTACTCAAGGTTTTTTGGGTAGTGATACAAATAACTTCACTACAACCCTAGGTAGAGAAGGCTCAGATTATACTGCTGCTATTTTGGCTTATGCGCTTGAAGCATCTTCAGTAAGTATTTGGAAGGATGTCCCCGGGGTTTTAAATGCCGACCCTAGATACTTCACTGACACCCAATTATTGAATCAAATCTCTTATCGAGAAGCGATTGAACTCGCTTTTTATGGTGCTTCGGTTATTCACCCAAAGACCCTTCAGCCTCTTCAAAGAAGAGCCATTCCTCTGCATGTGAGATCATTCATTGACTTAAGCGCGAAAGGAACGACGGTTACTGGTGGTGCAGCCCTTGCGCCTCAAGTACCGTGCTTTATTGTAAAGAAAAATCAGGTGTTATTAGAATTGGCTACACAAGACTTCTCATTTATGGTTGAGCAGCACTTTGGTAAGCTTTTTAACTTGTTCGCCAAGTATCGTTTGAAAGTTGACTTGATTCAAAATTCAGCGATTAGCTTTAAGGTTTGTTTAGATAATCGTTTTGAAGGAATTGAAGGTCTCTTACCTGAATTAGAGGCAGAATTCAAGGTGAATTGTCATAAAGGGGTGTCTTTATACACAATTCGTCATTTCGATGAAAAGTCGCTGAATGTAATACCAAGAGGTGAACGAATTTTAGTAGAACAGCGTACAGATCAGACGCTACAGGTAGTAACATATTCTGAACAAAAGAGCTGAAGGTCAACTGTATATCATCGTTAAATGATACCAAACAAACCCAATTAAATGCTGACCTTCGAAGTGCTCTTCTGTAGATCCTAGTTAAACTAAACCCAATAAATTTAACTAGGTTAAATTTTCGTTAATAAAGGTAATTATATATTCTCTTATCTGCTCTCTTGTTTTTAAAAAAAGCAGCCTATTTTTCTTCATTACTTCCCTCAATCTTATAGGGATCGAAAAAGTTGTGCGGAAATCTTTTAGCCTTTGGTGCTAGTTGGTAAGGATAGTTCTCTTTCGCATGATCTCATACGGTAAATATCAAATCCCATTGAATTCCCAGTGCATAAAACGAGGATTTTCTTTTTCATAACACTTATCGATTTTTTTTAGTGTAAAGCGAGATAATCTTATCTAAAACTACTTTAGATAGCAGGTAATAGCTTTCAACGCTCCAGCCGGCAACATGAGGGGTCAGAATGACATTGTCTGCGTTAATTAAATAAGAGAATGCCTCTGGTTTATTGGCGTGTTCAAAAAGATTGGCGAATGACTTGCTTTCGTATTCTAGGACATCTAAACCTGCACCTTTGATTTTCCCTTTTTTCAGAGCACTGACTAAATCCTCAGTTTTCACTGCGCTTCCTCTTCCAGTATTTAATAGCCAGAAGGATTTTTTCATTTGATCGATAAATGCTGAATTGATTAAATGAACCGTATCGGGAGTCTGTGGGAGGTGCAGACTTAAAATATCTGTTTGCTCTCTAAGCTCTTCGATACTTACTTGACGCGCATATTCATCTCCAATATTTGGTTTTAAATCAAAGCATATGGTATCTACATCGAAGCCTCTTAGCTTTTTGGCAAATTGCCTACCCATGTTTCCATATCCGATAATACCAATGGTTCTTCCATCGAGTTCGAGGCCTCGATTTTCTTCCCTTCTCCAAAGCCCTGAGCGAACTTCTTTGTCGGCCACATTCAGTTTATTAAATAGAGATAGCAGTAAGCCAAGTGTATGCTCGGCTACTGCGTTGCGGTTACCTTCGGGCGCAGCTGCTAAAAAGATTCCTTGTTTTTCGGCCTCTAAAAGATCAATATTTTCTAATCCAGCACCGATTCTTCCGATGAACTTTAGATTTTTGGCTTTAGCTAATAGTCGCTGATCGATTGGGATCCTTGAACGGATAATGAGCCCTTCGTAATCCCCAATCTTCTCTAATACTTCCTCGTAAGTACTAGTGTAATCGTGCTCATTCTGAAAGCCCAACTGTTCTAGTCCTTCGGCGATTACAGGGTGATTGCTGTCGAGATGTAGTACTTTTCGACTCATATTCCTAAGATGATCTTGGCCATCCAGAAATAGATTAAAATTCCGAAGATATCGTTGCTAGTAGTGATAAACGGACCAGTAGCAACGGCTGGATCAATTCCTCTTTTATTCAAGAATAGGGGTATGAATGTTCCGATTAGCCCCGCCATAACAATGACCACAATTAGGGAAAGTGAAATGGCTAATGCAGACAAAAGATGGCCTTTCCAAAACCAAGTACTTGCAAAAAGTAAAATGGCTAAGATGATACCATTAAATAGAGCAAGTAGCATTTCTTTCGATAATCGAGAGGCGATACTTCCCTTGATATCATCATTAGCGATACCTTGCACGATAATCGCGCTAGATTGTACCCCAACATTACCCGCCATTGCTGCAATTAAGGGAGTGAAAAAGAATAAGATCGCATGTTCGCTGATAATATCTTCAAAGCCTCCCATGATCATAGCGGCTCCTAGGCCTCCAATTAAACCTACCACAAGCCAAGGCAGTCGAGCCCGGGTGAGATCTAAGATGCTATCATCTGCCTCAACATCTTGGGTGATCCCCGCCATTTGCTGATAGTCTTTATCGGCTTCTTCTCTAATAACATCGACAATGTCATCGATAGTGATTCTGCCGACTAAACGATTCATTTCATCAACTACTGGGATCGCCTCTAAGTCGTATTTTGCCATGACCTTAGCAACCTCTTCTGATTTTTCGTGAACACCTACATAGTCCACCTTTGGAATATATACATCCTTGATATGCGCGTCGTTTGGGCTAGTAAGTAGGTCTTTCAATGAAAGTCGTCCTTTCAATAAATCATTATCGTCAACAACATAAATGGAATGCACACGAGTAACATATTCTGCTTGCGCTCTCATTTCTCTGACACAAGTGGTGATATTCCAGTTTTCATTCACCTTTATGAGCTCCTTTGCCATAAGACCCCCAGCGGTGTCTTCGCCGTATCGCATGAGTTCTAAGATCTCTGCCGCGTGTTCTCTGTCTTCAATTTCGGAGATGACCTCCTTGGCTAAATCTTCAGAGAGTTCGGTAATAATGTCTACCGCATCATCGGTATCGATTTCAGAAAGTTCTGTTGCAATCTCAGCGGCACTTAACTCGGCCAAAATATCTTCTCTGAGATCTTCATCAAGTTCGGTAAGCACATCTCCAGTTCGTTCTGAATCTAATAAACGAATCAGGTAAATAGCTTCTGGAGTTTCGAGTTCATTGATGATTTCAGCGATATCGGCATAGTGCAACTCCTCGAAAAGGGTGAGTAACTCATCCTCATTGATCGCTTCAATGAGCAGTCGAACCTTGGCTAAAAACTCTTCGGTAAGCTTAAAGGGTTGCATTTTCAATGAGTTGAGTTAGACGGATAAATTCTGTTACACCTAGACGCTCTGGCCTTAGATCAAATATAGTGTCTTCTGTGATATTTGCAGGAAGTTCGAAGGTCTTTAATGAATTTCGAAGGGTTTTACGTCTTTGATTGAAGGCGGTTTTAACTACTCTGAAAAATAGGGGAACCGAGCAATTGATGTCTTGGATCTCCTTACGTCTGAGTATGATGACTCCAGATTGAACCTTCGGAGGGGGTTCGAAAACTTGCGGATGCACCGTAAAGGCATAGGAGGCGTCATAAAAGGCTTGAACCAGAACACTGAGTATACCATAGGCCTTGGTTCCTGGTTTTTCGCAAATGCGTTGTGCGACCTCTTTTTGAAACATCCCAGTGAATTCAGGAATCCGATCTCGATACTCGAGCATCTTGAAGACAATCTGGGTAGAAATGTTGTAAGGAAAATTCCCGGTAATTGCGAATGGATCGCCATCGAAAAATTTGGCTAAATCTTTTTTGAGAAAATCTCCTTCAGTAATGGTCAGAGCTTTTGGCTGATGCTCCTCAATAAAGGTTGTTCGCAAGTACTCAATCGATTCTCTGTCGAGATCGATGACTTCAAGGCTGATCGGTTTATTAATTAAAAACTGCGTAAGAACTCCGGTTCCTGGCCCTATTTCTAAAACGTGCTTATAACCTTCTAAACTTAGAGTATCAGCAATTTTGGAGGCAATCTGTGGATCTTTCAAAAAATGCTGTCCTAGATGCTTTTTAGCCCGAACAGGTTCAGAGGATTCATGACGCCCCTTCATTATGCCTCTTTAATTTGAGCCTGTCCGATAAGTTCTAATTCTGTTGCAAAGGATAAGGCCTGATTTCCAAATTTGTTTTGCGCCTCTAGCTCTAATCGTGGAGCGTCTTCGGCCAAAAACGATTCTAATGTTGCTTTATTGGGCGTAGTGTATTGAACACTGTAACTTTTACCCTCAATATGTGCTTCTTGTACTACCTTGGTGAAGGTTGCTCCACGAAACTTACCCGTGGCAAACATCAGTGGTATATAAGTCTGTCTCATCCACTCGACCCATTCTGATTCGATTTGAGTTTCTATATGAGTAGTGATATTGTAGATGAGCATAGGATCTAGTCTATTTTACTGAAATGAGTATACGCTTGAAGGGCTGTTGGGATATGAATTCCATCTTCATGTTGATGATTCTCTAAAAGTGCGGCTAATACTCTCGGAAGTGCAAGCGCACTTCCATTTAAGGTGTGAGCCAAAGCCTTCTTGCCGTCTTTTGATTTATATCTGAGCTTTAAACGATTTGATTGAAAGGTTTCAAAATTTGAAACAGAACTGATCTCTAACCATCTGTTTTGAGCGGCTGAATAAACCTCAAAGTCATAAGTGAGGGCCGAGGTGAATCCCATATCACCGGCACATAATCTCAAAATACGGTAGGGGAGATCAAGTGCCTCTAAAATCGTTTTTACATGTTCGACCATTTGGTCAAGAGCTGGATACGAATTCTCAGGCTTTTCAACGCGTACAATCTCAACTTTATCGAATTGATGCAAACGGTTTAAACCACGAACATCCGCTCCATAACTACCTGCCTCTCTTCTAAAACAAGGAGTATAAGCGGTCATTGCAATAGGTAACTCTTCTTCTTTGAGTAACGAATCTCTTAAGATATTGGTTACAGGTACTTCAGCAGTTGGTATCAGGTAAAGATCGTCTCCGGTTACATGGTACATTTGCCCTTCTTTATCGGGTAACTGTCCTGTACCATATCCTGAGGCTTCGTTGATCAGGTGTGGTGGTTGTACCTCGGCATAACCTGCTTTGATGTTTTGATCAAGAAAGAAATTAATGAGTGCTCGTTGTAAACGAGCTCCTTTTCCTTTATATACTGGGAAGCCGGCACCTGAAATCTTGACCCCTAGCTCGAAATCAATCAAATCATAGTCGCTAGCTAATTCCCAATGAGGTTTAGCACCCGCGTGAAGGGAAGGAATTTCACCTTTGCTAAATACGACCTCATTCTCTTCAGGAGTTTTTCCTTCTGGAACAATTTCATTCGGCGTATTTGGTACCTGATAGAGTAGGCTTTCAAGCTCATTAGCTACCTCGTGCAGTCTTTCGCTAAGCTCTTTACTATTTTCTTTAAGTTCACTACTCTTTGCTTTTAATGGTTCTGCTTCACTCGCTTTCCCATTTTTAAAAAGCTTTCCAATACTTTCAGATAATTGATTAGATTCAGCTAATACCTGATCTAATTCAGTTTGAATCTCTCTTCTCGTAGCATCAAGGTCTAAAATCTTAGGTATAATTTCCTCCGATTTAAAACCGCGTTTATTTAAAGCTTTAACGACCTTATCCGTATTTTCTCGAATCGCCTGTATCTGTAGCATGGAAAATTAAGTTTGCTGCAAAAGTAGAAAAGTCTAGGTAAGCATTGCGTCTTTAAAGAAGCTAATCGCGCTTGACTTATCTAATTCTAATTGATTTTTTAATGCCTCTAGACTATTAAACTTCTTTTCACTTCTAATTCTTTTATGGAAGTGGATGGTGAGGCGTTCATTGTATAGTTCACTATCAAAATCTAGGAAGTGCACCTCGAGATTTAGACCCTTACCACCGACAGTTGGGTTTTTCCCAATATTCATAATGCCTTTCAGAAGGGTTCCTCTGTATTGTGTACTTACCATATAGGCACCATCAGCGGGGATCAACTTTGTTGGATGAATCTCATGAAGATTTGCCGTCGGAAACCCGATTTCTCGGCCAATTCCTTTCCCTTTTTGAACCATTCCTTTAACACCATAAGTATAACCAAGATATTGATTAGCCTTATCTACTACTCCTTCGGTCAGGGCGGTTCTGATTTTTGTTGAACTAACTGCTACGTCGTCAATATCTTGAGGACCAATTTCTTCCACTTCAAAATCGAAGAGTTGAGAAAAATAACGAAGTTCATTAATATCGGCTTCTCGGTTTCTTCCAAAGCGATGGTCGTAGCCGACAACGATCTTTTTGACATGAAGTTTCTCAACGAGAATTTGTTCTACATATTCTCTTGCTGTAAGTCGGGAAAATTCTCTACTGAATGGATGAATTACCAAAGCGTCAAGACCCAAAGATTCTAATCTCTTTGTTTTTTCGTCCATGGTAGTCAGTAGCTTAATCGACAAATCTCTTTGAAGTACCGCTCGCGGATGTGGAAAGAACGTAAGAAGACATGACTTATAACCTTTAGAGTGTGCATCAGCGACTAATCTTTGAATAATCTTAGTATGTCCAATGTGCACACCATCAAAAGTTCCTATCGTTAAAACGGTAGGAGCATTGTCATGGTAATTATCTACCTTATCAATGACTTTCATTCGCTCGCCTTCAGGATAAATTAAGTATTGTTAAAGGTATTCATAGTTCTTGAAAGTCCTGTAAAGACAAAGCTTTCAATCGCTTTAGCTGATTGTTCTAGTCTTTCTTCTAGCTTCGATTGTTCTTCTGTCGACCAACGACCCAAAACAAAGTCTACTTGACTTCCCTGTTCAAAGGCGTTTCCAATACCAAATCTAAACCTAGGATAATTGGTCGTGCTTAATCTAGATTGTAGGTCTTTTAATCCATTATGTCCTCCATTAGACCCTTTAGATTTGATTCTCAGTGTTCCGAAAGGAAGATTTAAGTCGTCGGTTACAATAAGCAGTTCATCTAAGCCTATTTTTTCTTGCTGCATGTGATAAGCGACAGCTTTACCGCTTAAGTTCATATAGGTGTTTGGCTTAAGAAGAAAACAGGTTCTTCCCTTATAACTAGCCTTGGCCATGCTGCCGTGTTTAACCTCTTCAAAATTTGCTTCGAGCCTTTTTGCAACTTGATCTATAATTTCAAAGCCAATATTGTGACGAGTGCCCTCATATTTAGCTCCGATGTTACCCAAACCTACAATTAAAAACTTCTTCATCTTCTTTTAAGGTCAGCTACAAAATTAGGATAAAAAAAGACCGCCGTCAGCATGCACTGGCGGCGGGTATTTATTGAATACTGAAAATTCAAATTATTCTGCTGCAGGAGCTTCTTCTTCTCCGCCTTCAGCACCTTCTTCTTCCTCTTCAGTGTCAGCGACCACATTACGAGAAGTTTTAACCTGAACAATAGTGGTGTTATCAGGGTGTAGGAAAGTGTAATCATCTGAAAGCACATTCATTACTGAGATGTTACCTCCAATTCTAAGCTTAGAAATATCTACATTGATGACATCAGGAAGGTTTGCAGGTAGTGCCTTAACCGTAAGCTTACGCTTTCTAAACATTAGACGCCCACCGTTCATAACTCCAGGAGCGCTCCCTTGAAGTCTAACAGGGATTTGCATTGTAACTGGCTTATCTTCAAACAATTGATAGAAGTCAATGTGAAGAATTCGGTCAGTCACTGGGTGAAATTGAATGTCTTGCATTACTGCTTCATACTTTTCACCACCACCTAGCTCAACTACCACCGTGTGCGCATTGGGTGTATACACGAGGTTTTTGAAGCTTTTTTCTTCTGCTGAAAAGTGGATAGGTGCTTCTCCTCCGTATAATACGCAAGGAACCAGTTCAGCATTACGTAAGGCCTTAGTAGCTACTTTGCCTACGCTTTCTCTTTTTGATCCGTTAATAGTAATTGATTGCATTGTATAAAAAATTAAAGTACAAACTTAGATGAAATTGAGGTGTTCGTATGCACACGATGCATAACATCTGCGAATAATTCAGCACAACTCAATACTTTGATTTTAGAGCTGGTGTGCTCTTTTGAAATAGAATCCGTAATGATAAGCTCGGTGAGTTTCGAATTTTCGATTCTCTCATAGGCATTACCCGATAAAAGACCATGCGTGGTAATTGCACGAACACTTAAAGCTCCTCTTTCAACCATTAGGTCAGCAGCTTTCGTTAAGGTGCCCGCAGTATCTACCATGTCATCGACTAGTACTACGTTTTTTCCTTGAACCTCGCCGATGAGTTCCATATGAGTCACTTCATTGGCACGCTCTCGTTGCTTGTAGCAGATGACTACATCTGATTCTAGAGCCTTTGAATAAGTGTAGGCTCGCTTTGATCCTCCCATATCTGGGGATGCGATACAAAGATTAGAAAGATTTAGTTCTCTCAGGTAAGGTAAGAAGATGGTAGATGCAAATAAGTGATCAACCGGCTTCTCGAAGAATCCTTGAATCTGATCTGCGTGTAGGTCCATTGTGATGATTCGAGTTGCTCCGGCAGTTTCAAGCATTTTTGCAACTAGCTTTGCAGCAATGGGTACGCGGGGCTTGTCTTTTCGGTCTTGCCGAGCCCAACCGTAATAAGGTAATACGGCAGTGATATGTCTAGCCGAGGCGCGTTTAGCAGCGTCAAGCATTAGCAACATTTCCATCAAATTATCAGAGCTAGGATTGGTTGATCCTATAATAAAAACTCGAGTTCCTCGAATCGATTCTTCGAAGCTTGGCTGGTATTCCCCGTCTGAATAACGTGAAAAATTTACCTTGCCTAAAGACTGACCATACGCCTTGGCAATTTGCTCGGCTAAAGGCATGCTTTGAGTACAAGCAAAGATTTTCGGTGTTAATTCAGTGACAGCCATCTAAATACCTTTGTTTAAAAGGATTGCAAATGTAGTTAAATTATTCAGCTGACTCCTAACCTTAAGCAAAAAATCAGCTCTGTAAAGTTAATTTATTTCTTAGCTTTGCTCCGCATTTTGCCTTGGTGGCGGAATTGGTAGACGCGCTGGATTCAAAATCCAGTTTCTTCGGAAGTGTGG
>PZPI01000114.1 GCA_003045935.1 Bacteroidota bacterium
AGGGGTGGAGGGTTTACTAAGGATCGACTCTACCTTAGTGGTTTACATCAATTATTAACTTACGGAAACGATTTACCACTAGATTGGCTGTTAGCGGGTAAGACCTCTCTCGCATATGTTGATCTTATTCAAGAAATCGGCGATGATATACCAATAATTAAACCTCTAAAGTATCAATCGTTAAGCTTCAAACAGAATTTAGGATTGGGTACCAAGGTTGATCATATTCTAAAGGCTTGCATCTAGAAAATTAGAGTTTAAGTCGACCATCAAAAGAATCTTTAAGAGTAAATTCGCATCCTTTTATTTCTTTTCTTCGATTTGATGCGATACGCCGATAAATTATATTGATCAGCCATTCTGGAGCGAACCATAAAAGAATACCCAAGATGAGTGGTAATCCTTTTAGATTTTTACCTATTAATTTTAAAGCCTTTGCTTCTTGGTACCATAAAGTAGTAGGCCGAAAATAGACGATAGAATTCTGAAAAAGTTCAATTCCTAAACCGCGTTCTATTGCCCATGAAGCTGCTATAGTTGAATGCGCCGAAACCAAAATAAAAACGCCTTCAGTATCCCATCGGAGAATTTTCCTTGCCCAATTCGAACACATGGGGCAATGACTATCAAAAAAGACGTAGTGACGATTCTCTTGAAACCTCATCAACGGTTAAACCTTATTTAATTTCTCAAGGGCTACTTTGGTAGTAAACATACCGTAATTCACCGTTGCTATTCCTTTTTCTATTTGGTCGATAGTACCTGTTGAGCGACTATCCTCAAGCCTTACACGATCGCCAACTTTTAAATCAACTGGTTTAGGCAAGATTTTTTTTGGTGAATTTTTCTTAGTAGTAGCTTCCTTGATCTTAACAGTCTCGACCGCTTCTTTGATTTCTGATGTCAGAGCCTTTTTTTCGACACGTTCTTTTTTAATGATAGGTGCAGCCTTCTTTTTACGTTTACTGTTTTCAGTTTCCACCAATCTTAGAAAACCGGATATCAAATTTCTTTTTTTCTGATCCTGAAAGTATCTTTCTGATAACTCATCAACCCTTTCACCTAGTTGAATCATTTTACTGTGATACTCGTAAAGCTTTTGATACGATTTAAGTTTTTCTTCGAGTTTACTATTCAAACGCTCTAGTTTCTCACTTTCTTGGGAAGCTTTTTGAGCCTCCTTGTTCAAACGATCCTCGGTTTTAGTGATTTTCGATCGTTCCTTTTGAAGTTTAGCAATTGTGGCATCAAAACGCACCTTACCTTTTTCAATTTTCTTTTTTGCTCGGTTAATTAAACTGTAGGGTATTCCGTTTTTCTGTGCTACTTCAAAAGTGAATGAACTACCCGCTTCGCCAAGTACCAATTGATAGATTGGCTCAAGGGTTCGATTATCAAATAGCATATTCGCGTTGGAGGCACATTCAAGCTCATTTGCTAACAGTTTTAAGTTTGAATAATGCGTAGTGATCACTCCATATGATTCTTTCTCATAAAAGGTTTCTAAAAACGTTTCAGCAAGTGCTCCGCCTAACTCTGGATCAGAACCTGTACCGAATTCATCGATAAGGAATAAAGTTGAATCATTACATTTTTTCAAAAATTGATTCATATTCTTCAGTCGATAACTGTAGGTGCTTAAATGATTTTCAATGGATTGATTATCACCAATATCCGTTAGAAAACGATCGAAGATGCAAACAGTACTATTTCGGTGCACAGGAATGAGGATTCCAGCCTGTATCATTAGTTGCAATAAGCCCACTGTTTTTAGTGTAATACTTTTTCCTCCAGCATTTGGCCCAGAGATTACGATGATTCTATTTTCAGGATGTAGTTGAATACTTTGAGGAAAGGTTTCCTTTTTTTCCTGTTTATTTTGAAGATATAAGAGGGGATGAAAGGCATCCCTTAAATTTAAACTACGATTGGTGTTTAATTGTGGTTTTATACCATTGACATCTCGGGCAAACTTGGCTTTTGCAGCAATTAAATCGATACCTACTAGATAGTCTTGAAACTTTATTAGATCTGGCTTAAAAGGTCTAATTGTATCTGTTAAAACGATAAGAATTCTTCTAACTTCTTCGGTTTCTTCATATTCTAAATCGGCGAGTTCTCTAACATAACGTTGAGTAGATTCAGGTACGATATATACGATCGATCCTGTTTTCGAAGATCCCATGAGTGTACCCTTAACTTTCTTACGATACATCGCTTTAACAGCCAATACACGTCGGTTATCTATAAAAGATTCTTTAATGTCATCTAGGTAGTCATTAGATAAAGCAGAGGATAGCGCAGCTCCAAAACTTTGATTTATTTTTGATCGAACCTCAGCCATTTGTCTTCGTAGATCAGCCAGGGCAGGGGAGGCGGTGTTTTTGATTTCACCGAATCGATCCACGATACCTTCAATTTCTTTTTTCAAAAAAGAAAGATCCTCTAAAGGTTCGGTTTGAGTGTTTAGGGTGGGGTAGTATTCTTTAAATTTTTTAAAAAACTTCTGATGTCCCCTAACTTGGTCAACAATACTCGAAATCTTTTTGAATCCAGTGGGTTCGATAGCGGTATTTTCGATACCGAGTAAACGGAGCTCACCATCAATTGCATCAAAGCCATGATTGGGTATAACATTATCGTTATCAAAGGAACTGAGATATTCGGAGGTTTTATTGAGAGACTCTTCAATGATTTCAAAATCACTAGAAACCTCAATAGTATAGGCAACTTCTTTTCCTTTTTGGGTATTACATCGTACAGAAATTTGATAACAAATTTTATCAAATTCAAGGTCTTGTAATGCTTTCTTAAATAATGAGTTCATAGCTTATCACAAAGATAGGATGAATACTTATCTTTAATTGATGTTTGACTTACCGAATAACGATTGGAATACTTTCATCATCTCTGAATTCGAAAAAGATTACTTTCAATTACTCGAAAAAGATTTGATGAATGCTTATGACAAAAGCTCCATTTTTCCTCCAAAAGAACAAGTTTTAAGAGCTTTTGAGCTATGTTCACTACAGAACTTAGCAGTCGTAATTGTTGGGCAAGACCCTTATCCACAACCAGATCACGCAGAAGGTCTTTCGTTTTCGGTAAAAAATGGTACCAAACCACCGGCTTCTCTTAAAAACATATTGATTGAAAGTGAAAATCATCCGAACCAAGTTAATCCTAGTTTAGTGCCATGGGCTGAACAAGGAGTTCTACTTTTAAATCGAACTTTAACCGTGCAAGAGGGTAAGCCTAATGGCCATGCAAAATTAGGCTGGCAAAGTTTTACCCTTCACTGTATCGATTACATTAACCAAAGAAAAGAAAATGTGGTTTTCATGCTTTGGGGATCAGCAGCGATCCCTCTAGAAAAACGGATAGATATAGAAAAACACCTTGTTCTTAAAAGTGGACATCCTTCACCTTTAAGCGCAAATAGGGGGCTATGGTTTGGTAATAAGCACTTTGAAAAAGCAAACGATTACTTAAAGAAGAAAAAGAATCGTGTGATCAATTGGGGACTACCCGCCAACACGTTTAACCGTGAACCCACACTCTTTTAAAAACTTCATGATTACCTCTCTGTAATCTCCTTGAATAACAATGTCATCAGATTTAATACCCCCTCCGATATTGAATCTTTTTTTTATGGCACTCGCTAACTTTTTGAAATCTGCAGGGGTTCCTTCATATGATTTAATCACTGTTGTAGCCTTTCCCTTGCGCTTTTCATAGCAACATTGTAGCGTAGGAGTGGTGTGCACATAAAAGTCAAAAGATTTTTCTTCGTTCGACGCTACAGTTTCTTCTGGTTCGTGATCTGGAAAAGCATTTCTTAATGCATCAGCTAAATCCATTGTGCGTTTATTTTAATAAACCTAATTCTCTTAAGCGCTCATCGAGATACTCACCAGCAGTACAGTCTTTGAATTGCTTAGGTGAATGGTCACTTACGCAAGATTCTAAACAATTAAGTGGCATTTCTCTCTTTGGATGCATGAAAAAAGGAATAGAATATCTTGACTCATTGACAATATGCTCATCTGGATTAACCACGCGATGAATGGTTGATTTTAAACGATTGTTGGTTAAACGAGAAAGCATGTCACCAACATTAATCATTAATTCATCCGGCTCAGCGATCGCATCAACGTATATTCCATCAAGACGTTGTACTTGTAATCCTTTACCGTGTGCTCCCATGAGCAGGGTGATTAGGTTAATATCGCCATGCGCAGCCGCTCTAATTGCTTTTCTATCCTCAGGCTTTACAGGCGGATAGTGAATAGGG
>PZPI01000115.1 GCA_003045935.1 Bacteroidota bacterium
CAATAATTTCAGATTTAAATGGTGGAGAGCGTCCTGGGATTTTTGAAAAGGCGATCCAAATTATTAATCGACTCAACCCAGAGATCACACTCAGTGTTGGGGACCTTATTGATGGGGGAATTAAGGACTCTACCGAAATACAAAATCAGTGGAAAACCTTCAATAATAGACTGAATGAATTACAATCTCCTTTTTATTATGTTGGTGGGAATCATGACTTATCTAACATTGAGATGGTAAAATCTTGGAATGATTTATACGGCCCGACTTATTATCATTTCGCGTACAAAGAGGTGCTATTCCTAATGCTGAATTCAGAGGATTTCAGTGAAGAAAGATTTGAAGAAATTTTTCAGGCAAGGGATTATGCAATTAAAGTTCTCTCAGGCGAGGAAGAGGGAAAGTTTAAAGAAACCGAATACTATAAAATGCCTGAAAGATCGTTTGGATCAATTAGTGAAGATCAACAAATCTATTTTGAAAACGTTTTAGAGCAATACCAAGATGTTAGGTGGACTTTTCTTTTCATGCACAAGCCTCTTTGGAAAAACACTAATAACGATCGTTTTCATTCTATCATTCAAAAAATGAATGATAGAAATTATTCTGTTTTTAGTGGCCATGAACATTCATTCTCATATCAACAGATTAATGATCAATCCTTCACAATTCTGGCTACCACGGGAGGAAGTCAAAATGCCCAGGATCCAAATGCATTCGATCATATCACATGGATAAGCATGAAAGAAAAACCTGAGGTTTCTCATATTTTATTAAGTGGAGTTATGAACGAACAGGGTGATCCCGATTAATTAATCTAATGTACAACAGAACCAAAGCCACAAGCGTTGAAGAATACATAGAGTCAGCTTCAGCACCTCAGAAAACCCGGATCCAAATTATTAGAGACTTAGTGCGCGATTCTGCTACGGATATTGAAGAAAAGATTAGCTATGACATGCCCGCCTTCATTTATAAGGGCAAGATTCTTCTTTACGTAGCCATTCAGTCAAAACATATCGGGCTCTACGCTTTACCCGAAACTAACATTGAATTCGCCGAAGAATTAACCGCATTTAAAACGGGAAAAGGAAGCATTCAATTACCTAACAATAAAGACCTGCCAATCGATCTGATTCGTCGGATCATAGAATTTAGAATGAGAAAAATTGATAAACTAAGCTAAAGGAATCACCCACTTCATCAGCTGCAGTGTAATCAAACCCCAAAAGGTGCCTGTAACCATACTCACAATAGCTAATACAATGGCATGTGGCATTAGCCGTTTATCGTAAGCAGAAGCTACCGCGGGTGCGGTAGAAACCCCTCCGACGTTAGCCATAGAAGCTAGGGGTACCCAAACTAGAGAAATATTCATTCGAAGGGCAAGCCAAAATGAAAGTCCGAATTGAAGAACCATCCATGCGCTGAGAAAAGTGATTAACCGCGGATTAAATTCGAGATAATTCAGATTAAGTTTCAGTCCCAAGACACTCATCACAGCGATAATTAGCAACTTGCTCAGTTTCTGTAGCATCTTATGATCCCAAAAACGCAAGAGGTTCGCCAAGAGCATTCCCAAAAGACTGAACAATATAATCTTGAAAAGAAAAGAAAGATCAAAAAGAGAAGACAATGCAACAACCAGTACAATTACGCTTATACTCCAGAATCGATTTGGCTTTTGTTTTTTATTAGAAACCTCAGTGTTAAAGATCACTGCCTCTCGACCAAATCTTTGATTCAATTGAGGCGTCTTCTTGATCCACTGAAAAAGAAAAAGAGTCCAAACATTTACGATCACATTATCAAGAACTAAGACGCTGAGAAAAAGAGACTCTGGCGTTTCGGCAAGCTCTTTTAGTACAAGCATTGAACTACTACCCCCAATCCAACTACCCACTACAGGAAGAGTTGAAGTATAACCCTTCTCCACTATCAAAAACTCATGAAAATCAGGTATCAAACAAAATACTAAAAGAAGTACTACCGGGCAAACAGCTATAATCGCAGAACTCAATAAGAAATAGATTATAGGCTTACCTGCCACAATTTTTATTTCGGTTAGCGATATCGAAGCCATCGCACAAAACACGGTCAGTGGGAGTAGATATTTTTTACTAAGACTATGAATTAGATGATCTTCAGAGATCCATAAGAAAAGAGGATTTACGATTGCAGGGACCACATAAGCTAGTAATATCGCTGGCACCCATTGGGTAAATTTTCCTAAACGCGAAGAAGCTTCAACCTTTAAAATTAAATAAACACAAAGCGGTATAAATCCAAAAACTAAGAAGTCGTTAAAAATCATTAGATTGTGTAAGTATTCCTAAAAGCGATTGTATACCCTCAAACAGATTCTTCAGACGAATATTCTCATTCGCTGCGTGAATTTGTGCATCGGGATTAGGAATTCGCAAAGCGATACCTTCTATTTGTAGCGCATCAATGAATTTACCTATGGGCTGAGAACCACCAGTAGTATTGAGCTTTAAAACTTTAATATTACCTAAACCCTTTTGAATTCCACTCACTAGCCAATCGCCAAACTTCGAGTCAATTGGAGTTCGAAAAGCCACCGACCCAGTAGTGGTTTCCATTGTTAACAATTTCAAATATTGTTGGCGCTGCTTATTAGTTGGTGATTCATCAAGTATTAAAAAACCTTGCCCTTCAATGTGCTTCTGGATCAAATCAAACTGTCTTATTGCCGGTGTTTCAGGAGTCAATCTCAATTCAAATTCAGCCGTAACCTCGGTAGGAATTCTCGTCTTCACGCTAGCTGAATTCGAAGACATACCGCGAAGAATTAAACTCGGATGCTGATATACCTGTTGGGGATGTACGCGATCATTATAGAGTTTTGATTCGAGCCTTGATTCAATTTGTTCAAAGGTTCCAAGATCTAATGATTCAAAATAGCGTAGGTCAGTAGCAGACTCTTTATAAGGATCAAACTCGTCAATAAGAATTTCCTCATTATCTCCAACCATCGAAGCCACAAGCTGGTTCATTAGATACCATGGGTTCGGACTAATACCTGAATACTGCCCACTATGAAGTTCTGAAGGTGCTCCGTAGACCGTGAGCTTCATCGTCGCAATTCCTCTAGCACCGAAAGTAAGGGTAGGTACGTTAGCTAGAGACCTCGTTCCATCTAAAATTAGTAGCGCGTCCGCGGCAAGCTGTTCAGATTTAAGAGTCAACAATGAGGTTAGATTTTTTGAACCCTTTTCCTCTTCAGTATCTCCGATTATTTTGATATTTAATTTAGGAGTAATCCCTTTGCGATCAAGATGCTTTAAAGCGTAAAGTAATGAGAAAGCAGGACCCTTCGAGTCTGCGGCACCACGAGCAAAAAGAGCTAAAGAATCTATCGGCTCGCTACCCTTTTCAACTTCTACCCAGACACCACCGATCTGTTGCTTTAAGACTGGCGAAAAAGGATCCTTCTGTTCCCATTTCGAGCCATCTGCTGGTAGAGCATCTAATTGTAAATATATAAGCAAGGTTGTCTCAGCCCCTACATTCAAATCTGCATATAGATAAGGGGTTTCTTCTACTTTCCAATTATTTACCTCAAAGCCAAGAGGAGTTAAATAATCAGTCAGAAAATCTAGATTATGTTGAATACCCAGAACATCATCAGAAACATTTGAAATCGATAAGTAGTCTTTAAAATCTGAGAGGATTTCATTCTTTTCTTTTACAGAAAAATCAAACCCTTGTGCGCTTAACGAACCCCTCGATAAAAAAACGAGTAGTAAAATGAAAGATGCTTTGCCAACCAGATACCTCATCAATAGCGAGTTAATAATCTATCTAACATACGTAAAAATCGCATCGGTTGTAAGAATGCTTAACCCTACTTTTAACTTTATACATTAACTTGGACATCTATGAAAATTACCTTTTTGGGACATGCATCCCTCTTAATCGAAGTAGACGGCAAACACCTTGTCGTAGACCCTTTTATCACGGGCAACCCAATAAATTCAGCCATAGATATTGAGACGCTTCAAGCAGATTACATTTTAATCACTCATGCCCATCAAGATCATATATTAGATGTTCAAGCGATTGGAGAACGAACAGGTGCAACAATCATTTCTAACTTCGAAATCGTTAGCCATTTCGAAAAATTAGGACTAAAAGGACACCCTATGAATCATGGCGGAAATTGGAATTTTGATTTCGGAGACTTACAATACGTCAACG
>PZPI01000022.1 GCA_003045935.1 Bacteroidota bacterium
AAAACCGTTACACTATAATAGTATAACGGTTTTATCATTATAAGTTGCTCCCCCTCTTGGGCTCGAACCAAGGACCCTCTGATTAACAGTCAGATGCTCTAACCAACTGAGCTAAGGAGGAGTGTGGCCTAACTATATAGGCGGGTGCAAATATACATTTTTAAGTCAAATTCGAAAAAACCTAAAAACTTTTTTTACTATTTAAATAAAAATCTGAAAAGGTCATTTCCGTTGGCGAATACTACTAACGTTAAAAGGATAGCAAAACCGATGAGTTGACCGTATTCTAAAACCTTCTCGCTTGGTTTTCTTCTTGATATCATCTCGTAGAGTAGGAACATTACATGCCCACCATCTAGCGCAGGAATGGGGAGAATGTTCATGAATGCAAGAATAATCGAAATCAAGGCTGTTGTTGACCAGAATGTTTGCCAATTCCACTCAGATGGAAACATACTGCCGATAGCGGCAAAACCCCCTACGCCTTTGTAGGCACCTGTAGCAGGATTAATAATTTTTTTGAATTGTTTGACATACGAGCCTAGAGTGGTTACCCCACGATTAATTCCTGCAGGAATAGCCTCGAGAAGCCCATACTCTTTGGTTTCAATCGATAGGTATCCGAGTTCATCTAAATCGAGTGCTGATAATGCGCCTGGTTGAACACCTATCGTAGCACTATCACTCACAATAATTCTCAAATTGGTTTCAAATGCTTCGTCTTTTCTTCGAACAGCGATCTCCACTTCTTGTCCGGCATATTGGCTAATCGCTTCTTTGGCCTCGTCGTAATAATTAATCGGTGTTGTACCGATTCGTGTGATGATATCTTTGGCTTGAAGCCCTGAAGTCGCATTTTGAGAATTTTCAGGAATATCAGCTACAATAAAGGGCATACGATAAGTTAGAAAGCGCGCTTTGTCTTCTTCATCGATTAGGGTAGAGATGAAATCTACGGGAATAGGTAGGGTGAGAAGTTCCCCGTTTCTTTCAATGGTGAATTCGTTTCCGTTAATTAGTTCTAGAAAAATAGCCGAGAATCGCTCCACAGGCTCTCCATCTACAGCGATAATTTTGTCGCCTGTTTGAATACCTACACGAGAACCTATTTCTTCTTCTACTACCCAAACGCCACCTTGTACCGAATCATTTTTAATGTACTGATCGCCATAGGCATAAGAAAGGCCAATGTAAATGATGACCGCTAAAATGAAATTTACGGTTACTCCACCAAGCATGATGATGAGTCGTTGCCAAGCGGGTTTTGAACGAAATTCCCATGGTTGCGGGGGTTTGGCAAGCTGTTCTTTGTCCATCGATTCGTCAATCATTCCGGCAATTTTTACATATCCGCCGAGTGGGAGCCATCCGATCCCGTAAACCGTCTCGCCAATCTTCTTTTTAAAAAGGGAATACTTGATATCGAAAAATAAATAGAATTTCTCTACCCGGGTTTTAAATATTCTAGCAGGGATAAAGTGCCCAAGTTCGTGAAGAACGATTAAAAGAGATAAACTAAGTATGAATTGAATGATTTGAACGCTCATATTTTGTAAAATAAGACACAAAGTTACCTATAATGAGCGAAAGAATTCGCTCTGCTTAGTACCTTTGTAGTATGCGCTCATTCTTCAGCCATTACAAGCGATTTTTCATCTTCTTTGCTTTGCTCAGTTCGGTGATCATGTATTTGATTTACAATGCACTCCAACCGGTAAAGCGCTTGCCAATTTATCAACCCAACATGGTTAATGCTGAGCTTGTTGACTCGACCTTGCAGCATGTGAAAAAGTACCATCGCATTGCCGATTTTAGTTTGATTAATCAAAACGGGGATACGATTACTCAAGAAAACTATCGAGATAAAATCTATGTAGCTGATTTTTTCTTTACTACCTGTCCTACGATTTGTCCAATTATGACAGCGAATTTGGTTGAGGTGCAAGTTGCTCTGGCTAACGATCCTGAAGTGCTATTACTTTCTCATTCGGTAACTCCCGAAATCGATTCGGTTGCTCAATTAAAGAAATATGCTATCGAGAAAGGGGTGAATGACGCTAAGTGGAATTTAGTCACTGGTGACAAAAAGCAGATTTATGAGTTGGCGCGCAAATCGTATTTGGCAGTTCAAGAAGATGGTGATGGAGGCCCCTTTGACATGATTCATACCGAGAATTTTATACTAGTTGATAAACAACGAAGAATTCGAGGATTCTATGACGGTACCAAAGAAGAAGAAATGAATCGTTTACTTTCAGATATAGAGATCTTGAAAAATAGCGAGGAAGAGAAGTAGGTTGATTAAAAAAAGGTAAATTTGCTTCTTTAAATTTATTCTAAATAAGAACAGTGACTAACCTCCTCGAATTAAAAATCGGTCAAAAAGCAATCATTGCAGATAGTATCGACGAGAGACTTCCTGTGAAATTAATGGAGTTAGGCTGTCTTCCAGGTAATGAAGTTCAGTTGCTTCAGATTGCTCCTTTAAATGATCCTCTGTATTATTTAGTAGCAGGTAATCGCATTTCTATACGTAGAGAAATAGCTGGCTTAATTTCTTTAGATCTATAGCAATGAGTAGTCCTTTGAAAGTAGCGCTCATTGGTAATCCAAATACGGGAAAGACTTCTATTTTCAATGCACTTACAGGGCTTCGTCAAAAAGTGGGTAATTACCCTGGTATTACCGTTGAAAAGAAAACAGGTGCGTGTTCTTTTGGCCCTGACTTGAATGCTACCATTTATGATCTGCCAGGAACTTACAGTTTGAACACCACTTCTTTAGACGAGAGTGTAGCTGTTGAAATTCTTTTAAATCGAAGAGATCCCGACTTTCCTGATGTAGTCGTGGTTATTGCTGACGTAGAAAACTTAAAGCGTAACCTTCTACTTTTCACTCAAATTAAAGATTTGGGTCTTCGAACGATTCTTGTGATCAATATGTCTGATCGTATGAAACGCTTAGGTATTGAAATTGACGTTCCTTCACTTGAATCATCTCTAGACACTCGAATTGCATTACTCAGTTCACGAAACGACACTGGAATTGAAGATTTGAAAGCGATACTCTCTGATTATAAGTCGATTTCAGACCAGCCTAGTTTAGATATTACAGATATTGACAAGGCTTATTTTGAGAATTTAAAAACCACTTTCCCAAAGATTGATGCGTACAAGCTATGGCTTGCAATTACTCAAGACGTCAATTTTATGCCTATTGAGAAGAAGGTAATCCCAGATCGATCTGCTTTCAGTACCAAATCGAAGTCAGAGCTTCAAAAAATGCAGCACAGAGAGACGGTTCTTCGCTACAAGTATATTAACAATGCACTTAAAGAGGGGTACCAAAAAGATCTATCCAAGGCAGATGGTATACAAGGGGTTTTAGATCGAATTTTTACCCACAAGATTTTTGGTTATCTCATTTTCTTTGTGATTCTTTTTACCATGTTTCAGGCGATTTTTGATTTCAGTAGCTATCCGATGGATGCTATTGATCATTTCTTCGCTTCTGCCAGTGAATGGATTAAGGCAACTTTACCTTCAGGAGTACTTACCGACTTATTAGCCGAAGGTATCGTTGCGGGTATCGGAGGGGTAGTAATCTTTATTCCTCAAATCGCATTTCTATTCTTGTTTATCTCGATACTCGAAGAGAGTGGATACATGTCTCGTGTGGTTTTTCTAATGGATCGCATCATGAAGCCTTTTGGCCTCAGCGGTAAGAGCGTAGTACCATTAATGTCAGGTATGGCCTGTGCGATCCCCGCAGTGATGGCTACTAGAACCATAGAAAATTGGAAAGAACGACTCATTACCATTATGGTTGTGCCATTTACCACTTGTTCAGCTAGGTTACCGGTCTATCTTATTATAATCGCGCTAGTGATTCCTGAAGGTCGATTCCTGGGTCTGGGCTATCAGGCACTGGTACTTACCGGACTATATCTATTAGGGTTTTTAGCAGCCGTCGTTGCAGCTGCCATACTAAATAGAGGATTAAACATTGAACGCCGCTCGTTTTTTATGATCGAGATGCCAACCTTTAAACCACCTCAGTTTAGAAATGTAGCTATTACGGTCTTCGAGAAGACTAAGAGTTTTGTTCTAGAAGCAGGTAAGATTATTCTTGCCTTGTCGGTAGTTATCTGGTTTTTAGGTTCGAACGGATACAGTGATTCTTTTAAAAACGCAGAAGCTGAGGTCATTCAGCAGATTCAGCAGCAAGGATTAAACCTGAGTGATGAAGAACTGTCTCAGAAGATTTCGAGCTACAAATTAGAGCACAGCTACATTGGTGTACTAGGTAAGATTATTGAGCCTGTTGTAAAACCTTTGGGTTATGACTGGAAAATTGGTATCGCTGTGATTACTTCATTTGCGGCGAGAGAAGTTTTTGTGGGAACCCTTGCAACTATTTACAGTGTGGGCGAAGAAAGTGAATCGACCATTGTTGGTAGAATGGCGCTTGAGACCGACGAGCTCGGTAAACCAATTTTTAATCTCGCATCAGGAGTTTCAATTCTACTTTTTTATGCATTCGCTATGCAGTGTATGAGTACCATCGCTGTAGTTCGAAAAGAGACCAACTCGTGGAAATGGCCCATGATTCAGCTTGGTTATATGACCCTTTTAGCCTATTTATCTGCATTAATTGCTTATCAAACGCTGATCTAATGGGTGTTCAAGAATACATTGTATTAGCAGTACTAGCGGCGGCGATTATTTATTTAGCGTTACGCTTTACCAAAAAAAACACCGGCTGCGGAGATGATTGTAATTGTCACTAAAAACGCTCAATAATCAATTCAACGTTTTTCGTATTTGGTACCTGATAGCTCGCCTTTTTAAAAGATGGGGGCCCAAAGAGTCCCATTTTTGATACCGAGAAACCAATGGGTTCTTTAGGAATACCTAGTCGATTTTTATCCATTTTACCGTTATTGTTTTCGTCGATGAAGGCAACGAACGCATAAGTTCCTTCTTTAACCGCGTTTAATTTAATCTTTGGATTGTTTTGAAGTTCAGAGATATCATAAATGTTTAATTCACCTTTTTCTCCTAAGAAGTCGTCCTTGTTATCATAGATCACAAGGTAAAGTTTGCCTGTCGCGTTTTCAGGAAGGGTAACATTTATTTCTACCGGATGATTAGTAACCGCTAAAACAGAGGCAAGATATAGAAGGATGAATTTCACAGGATTACCAATTTCTGTACCTATCAAACCATGCTACCACATGCGCTACTTTAGTCATTAGATTAGAAGGACGGTTAGCTATGCCATGACTCGCTTCAGGGATTTCTACAAGTACGGTTTCTTTTTTGCGAAGCTTGAGTGCGTGATAAAGCTGTTTAGCCTCGCTAGGCGGGGTTCTAAGATCTTCCATACCTACCATTACAAGCGTAGGTGTTTCGATGTTACCGACGAGTGATATGGGTGAAAAATTCCAGTAATTCATTGGATTTTCCCAGACTTGGCCGGGATATCTAGTATTGGCATATCCGTAATAGTTATCAGCTACTAATAGTTTTGAAATCCAGTTCATCACTGGTTTGACTACTGCGGCAGCTTCGAATCGATTGTTTTTACCAATCATCCATGCAGACATGATGCCTCCTGCACTTCCGCCAGTAACAAAGAGCCCGTCTTCGTGAGCGATTCCCTTTTCGATTAGCGCATCGACTCCGTCCATCACATCGTTGTAATCTTCACCGGGATAATTATTAAGTAGAAGATTGGCAAACTCTTCTCCGTAAGACGTACTTCCTCTAGGGTTAGGGTAAAATACAATATACCCCGCCGATGCAAATAGCTGCATTTCGATAGAAAAACGATCGCCGTAATTGAGAATTGGCCCCCCATGATTTTCAACCATTACCGGATACTTCTTTGAAGCATCATAGTTAGGCGGATAGACCACCCACCCTTGAATATTTCTACCATCTATCGATGAGTTGTACCACACCTCTTCAACTTTTCCTAGAGTTTTTTGCTCAAAGAGGGCTTCGTTCAAATTCGTTAATCTTTTTGTTTTACCCTTTGAAACGATGGCAAGATCGGCCGGATGGTCTGGTGTAGAATGAGTATAGGCTAAGGTGCCATTATTGGATACACTAAACATTCCCGAGCCGTAGGGACGCCCAAGACTTGTACCTCCGAGATTATCTGCTAAGTGCGTGAGTTTTTTGCCCAGTGATAGGTGGGCGATTTTTCCATTGCCGTGATGGTCATAGCTTATGTATAGCCCTTGGGATTTGGCATCCCAAACAATCGCACTTACATCAATGTCGAGATGGTCACTGATAACTTCTACATCTGAGCCATCGAGATTCATAAGGTGTATTTGGGTATTCTGAAAAGCCTCTCTTTTATCGGTATACCCGAGATAAGCAATTTTCTTTCCATCAGGAGAAACGATGGCGCTGAGATCAGGACCATCCCGACGAGTGATCGCAGTTATCTCACCACCATTACTTGCAACGGTATAGATTTCAGAGTTTCTAAAATCGTACTCCCAATCTTCACTGCGATTTCCAGAGAAAAAGAGTGTATTCCCGTCTGCAGACCAGCTAATGGGGCCTCTGTGATTATAACGACCTTCAGTCAACTGCTGTACAGCTCCTCCTGAGGCACTTACCTTGAAAATATGTGTAAAACCTGGAGGCATGTATCCTCTGCCATCTGCTTCATGTTTTAATCGATCGGTAATTCTAGGTTTAGCTGCCCATTTAGCTCCTTTGGGAGCAGAAGGAATTTTGGCTACGATAGGCGGAGCTTCGGGAACAAAACTGCTAAAAGCAATTTCATCACCATTAGGAGACCAGGATAAATTGCTAGGGCTTTGGTTGAGCTGAGTGATTCGTGCTAGACTTTGTTGAGCTACCCAATAAATATAAATTTCAGCGCCTTTAGCTCCACTTGCGATAAAAGCAATTCGATCACCATCCTGTGACCACCTCGGGCTCGATTCTGATTGATCAAAAGGGGTTAGTTTATAATGAGTGCCTGTCTCAATTTCATAAATCCATAGGTTTCCAACTGCGCGATCTTCGATGAGATCAAATCCCATTTTGCGATATACAATTTGCTTGCCATTGGGAGAAATTTGTACGTCATTGGCGTATTGCAGTTGAAAGATATCCATCATTTCGAAGGATTCTTGTGCCGAAACGCACAGGCCAAATGCGGTAAAAACAAGGAATAGTATCGATCTCATAAAATGCGTGTTTAAGCTTCTTACAAGTTATCGAATTTTTAGCAGAAAACACTTAGCCTAAGGCAACGTCAAGAGTCATCATAACCACGAATCCAATGATGAATCCCATCGAGGCAATGTCGGTGTATTTGTCCCTTTGAGTTTCAGGGATTACCTCTTCTACCACTACAAAAATCATTGCACCCGCTGCAAATGCTAAGGCATAGGGAAGAATAGGTTCAAAGGTCATTACCGCCCATGCTCCCAATACGGCAGCAATAGGTTCTACTAGTGCAGAAGATTGACCGTACAGAAAGCTTTTGAATCGACTAAGACCATGTCTTCGAAGGGGCATGGCAACGGCAAACCCTTCAGGGAAATTCTGAAGACCAATACCAAGTGCTAATGTTACTGCTCCAGCCACACTAGCTCCTTCAAAACCTGCAGCTACCCCTCCAAACAAAACTCCAATAGCAAGTCCTTCAGGAATATTGTGGAGGGTGATGGCAAGGGTAAGAAGCGTGGTGCGCTTCCATGGAGTTTTAATTCCTTCCTTTTCATCTTCCTTAAAATTAATATGTATGTGAGGCAGTACTTTATCTAAACCAAAGATGAAAACTGCACCTAGTGTGAAACCAACTGCGGCGGGTATAACTTTAATAAACCCTTCGCCCTCACTCATTTCTATTCCTGGAGCTAATAAGCTCCAAAAACTAGCAGCAACCATTACTCCGCCTGTGAATCCCAACATACCATCGAGTACTGCTCGATTCATAGTTTTAAATAGAAATACGAGCGCTGCACCGGCAGCAGTGACCCCCCAAGTAAATAGGGTGGCATAAAACGCTGCACGTATAGGACTGAGTTGTTCAAAATAAGAGAAGATCGCTTCCATTAAATTTGTTTTGGTGTACAAAACTAATGGATTTCGATGAATTGAAACACTATCTTTACTAAAATGAGCTATGATTTTGCGATAATCGGTGCAGGTGCTGCAGGTACCTTGCTAGCGGTAGAGCTAGTTAATCGGCCTAGTTTATTGGCTAAAAGAGTGCTAATTATCGATCGAGAGGGTGGAGATTACCGCGATCGTACTTGGTGTTTTTGGGCTGAATCTGGTCACTCTCTTGATTTTCTAGTTAAATATAGGTACACTCATATTGCTGTTAGCGATCAAGATGATAAACAGTACGCATCAATTAATCCTTTCACTTATAACCGAATAGAAGGGGTTGACTTCCACGATCACTTCAGACCCATTCTAAAGAATCATCCCCAAATTGATTTTGTTCAGGATGAGGTTGTAGGCATTGATAGTAAAAAGGATGTGGCTCGAATCCACTTATCTTCAGGTGTGTCTAAGTTGGCTAAGATTTGTTTTGACTCTAGGTTCACCTATGATCGGCTTAAAGGTTCTAAATATCCTGTTTTACAACAGCATTTTATCGGTCTTGAAATTGAAACAAATGAGGCTGTTTTTGATTCAAATAAGGCCGACTTTATGGATTTTAGTGTTACGCAGAAGGGGAATACCCGGTTCATGTACGTACTTCCGACTTCAGCGACTCGTGCTTTATTTGAGTATACCTTATTTTCTCACAACCCTCTGAAAGAATCAGAATATGAGCAAGCTATTCATGAGTACCTCGCTTTGAAAGAGATTACAAATTATAAGGTGATTTCTCGAGAAAAGGGGAGTATTCCTATGAGTTCGCATCCGCTTTGGCGACCTTTATCTTCACGAGTATTACCTATTGGTCTTAATGGCGGATGGGCCAAGCCCTCTACGGGTTTCGCCTTTAATAGAAGTTTGCAAAGGGTAAAGCAAATTGCTGATTGTGTAGAAAAAGACCCTGAGAGACTTCCTAGGTTGAAGTTTAAGAATCGCTTTTGGTTGTATGACCTACTATTACTAGATCTGCTTGATCGAAATAACGGAGAAGGGTCGAAGCTATTTATACGACTTTTTGAAAAACGTAAACCACAGTTGATTCTTCAATTTTTAGACGAGAAAACAAACTTTTCACAGGACCTGTCCATCCTGGCTGCTAATCGACCTATCCCATTTATCAAAGCCTTTTTTAGGTGGCTTTTTAAAGGTTTCTAACCATTAGTGAATTGGCAAATTGAATTAAAAGTTCCTTTTTCTTATCGGAGACACTTAATTTTTCAAGCTCTTTCAAGGCTAGCTCAGTGTAAGATTGCACGGCTTGTTTTACAGACGCTTCAGCTCCAGTATCTCTAAATAGGGTTTTAACTTTTTCGACTTTTTGAGCGGTTTGATCTTGATAGGCCAGTTCAAGCGAAGCTTTTTGCTCTTCATTTGCGAGTTCAAATGCCTTGATATAAAGTAGGGTCTTTTTGTTCTCGATAATATCTCCACCTACCGTCTTTCCAAAATTTTCTGGAGATCCGAAGGCATCTAAATAATCATCTTGTATTTGAAATGCTGTTCCTAGTAGTAATCCGAATTGATAAAGATGGTTTGACTCTTCTTCAGAGGCCTTTCCGATAAGTGCTCCCATTTGTAAGGCACAGCCCACAAGTACCGCAGTTTTATATTGAATCATTTGCAGGTACTCTGATTCGGTCACATCGCTACGTGATTCAAAATCGACGTCGAATTGTTGTCCTTCACAAACCTCCAAAGCGGTCTTGTTGAAGAGTTTTAAAAGTGAAAGGGCCAGACTCGGTGGGTAGTTCTCAAAATATCTATAGGCCTCGATAAGCATTGCATCTCCCGATAGAATGCCCGTATTTAAATCCCATTTTTCGTGAATAGTAGGTTCTCCTCGGCGGAGGGCGGCCTCATCCATGATATCGTCATGAACTAATGTGAAGTTGTGAAAGACCTCAATGGCTGCTGCAGCAGGTAGTGCTTTTTCGTGATGAACGCCATATAATTCTGCAGTTGCTAGAACAAGTGAGGGACGAAGTCTTTTACCTCCTAAGTTCAGAATATATTCAATCGGATCGTATAAGTTTCTAGGCTCTTTTTCACTCGAATTTGCCGATAGATAGGCAACGATTGCTTTCTGATAGGGGATAAAGGCTTCCATAGACAAGTTTTCACAAAAGTAGGAGAAAATTGGCGGTGGTCTTTTCGTTAAATAATTATTAACTCTGGAAACTTTTTTCGTTTTATAAGTTTCCTCTGTCGTATCTTTGCAGCCTTGAAAAAGGAAATTCTTCATAAGGCCACTCAAATGTTCTTGGAATTAGGCTTCAAGAGTGTTACCATGGACGATTTAGCTAAAGAATTGGCGATCTCCAAAAAGACTATCTATTCCTTTTTCGAAAACAAATCTCACCTAGTCGAATGTTCTACCCTTCATCTTTGTAGCACCATCAACTCTAGTATCAATCAGCTATCTACCAAGGGTCTACATCCGATCGATGAGCTTTTTGAAGTACGTCAAATTGTTCGTCGCTTTTTAAAAAATGAGAAGAGTTCACCTCAGTATCAACTTCAGAAATATTTTCCGACACTATTTAAGCGGCTGAAAGATGAGCAACTTATGATGATGAGAGATTTTTTGATGTCTAATATTCAGAGAGGAATTGAGCTCGGAGTATATCGTGATGATATGAACCCTGAAATGATTTTTAGACTTTACTTTTTCACCTATTTCTCGCTTAGAGACCCTCTAGAATTTCCAGAAAAACTCTTCAATACCCAAGAGTTGATTTTTCAACATATCATCTATCATGTCAGAGGTATTGCTACAGCCAAAGGAGCTGCGTATCTCGAAACCTATTTAATCAACAATCAAGAATGAAAAAGACCCTTCAAGTACTTTTCTTTTTAGTGGGTGCCTCAGCCTTAGGTCAAGAATCTATCTCTAGCTTTACCTTAGAGCAAGCAGTGGATTATGCCTTAGCTGAAAATGCATCCATCAAAAATGCTGCCGCAGACCAAAAGGATGCTTTGGCTCAGAAATGGGCAACCATTGCTGCGGGACTTCCGCAGATTCAGGGTTCGGTAAATTACCAGAATCAATTGAAGCAGCCTGTAGCTCAAATCCCTGCTGAATTTTTTGGAGGTGAACCTGGAACATTTTCAGAAGTGGTTTTTGGGCAACCGCAAAGTTTAAATGCAGCAGTAACCTGGAATCAGCTCATTTTTGATGGTTCTTATGTCGTTGGTGTACAAGCCACAAGAACCTTTTTAGATTATTCTCAAAACGCCTACGATAAAACGGCTTTAGAGGTTAGGGCATCAGTAGTTTCTGCCTACGCTAATGCACTTATGGCTGCTCAGAGTGCTGAGTTGCTTTCAAAGAATGTTGCGCAGATTGAGAGAAACCTTTTCGAAGCCACCGCTCTTTTGAAAAATGGGTTAGGTGAAGAAGAGACCGTTGATCAATTGCGACTCACTTTTAAAACGCTAGAGATCAATGAGCGCAACGCTTACCGATTGGCTAAGATTAGCAAGCAGATGTTGAATGTGATGATGGGTAGAGAGATTAATGACCCACTATACCTACTAGATACGCTTGAACGATTAGTAGGTATTGAGATGGTTGAAGAAATTCCGACAGATTTTGATCTCACTAAAAATGTTGATTATCGAATGGTTCAGAATTTGACTGAACAGCGCTCCCTTGAATTGAAACTAGCTAAAAGCAAGGCCTTACCTACTCTTAGTAGTAGTCTGAGTTTGGGAGCCAATGCTTTTGGCGATACTTTCGATTTCCTAGATCCCGATAAAAAGTATTTCAACACGGCTATTTTAGGAGTAAATCTTCAAATTCCTCTTTTTAGCTCACTTCTTCGGTCAGCAAATACACAGAGAGCGAAGATTGCTGATTTAAAAGCTCAGAATACCAAAACAGAGACCGAACGATTATTAGGTCTTCAGTTTGAAACCTTGACTAGCGCTTTAACCTTAGCGCGTGAGCAGGTCGTGACCACAAAAGATAATTTAGACCTTGCTCAGCGCATCGCCGATAAAAACGAAATCAAATTCAAAGAAGGTATGGCTAGTAGTTTTGAGCTTCGAGAAGCGCAATTACAATTGTTTGCTGCCCAACAAGAGTATCTATCTGCTCTTGTTTCGGTAGTTACTTCGCATACTGATTTAGCAAATTTTTTAAACGAATCGCTTTAACCACCTATTATGAAATCAACTATTTGGACTTTACTATTAACGCTGGGTCTTGTTAGCGTTTCTTGTCAATCAAAATCGTCAGCTTCTATTGATGAACTTATCGCTTCAAACGATGAAGCCCTTCTACGAGCAAAGCGCACTGAGCTATCTGCTCAACGTAGCCTGCTTGATGCTGATATTAAACGATTGGATGTGGTTATTGCTTCTCTCGATAAGTCAACAAGCTTACCACTTGTTGCTACCTATGAAGTTACTCCGCAAGAGTTTAATCACTTTACCTCTTTTCAGGGTACGGTGAAAACCATGAAAAATATTAATGTATATCCTGAAATACCTGGCCAATTATTAGAGGTAATGGTGGTTGAAGGGCAAAAGGTAGAAAAGGATCAAGTGCTTGCTCGAATCGATGATGGCGGGCTCTTAGCACAGCTTGCGCAAGCAAAATCTCAACTACTACTTGCAGAAACGGTTTTTAATCGTCAAGAGCGTCTTTGGTCTCAAAATATTGGATCTGAAATTCAATTTCTTCAGGCTAAAACTCAATTTGAGTCGGCAGAAAAAGCAGTTGATGCTTTAAGTCTTCAGGCAGAGAAATCGGTAGTACGTGCTCCTTTCGATGGAACCGTAGATCAGATTTTTAAGGAGCCAGGAACCATCGTTGCCCCAGGTATGGGTTCAGAATTATTTAGAGTGGTAAATATCGACGAGGTTTACGTTGAGGTTGACGTACCTGAGACTCACATTACCTCTATCAGTGAGGGCTCTAAAGTTCGCGTGAATTTATCTGCTATCGGGGAAGAGATCGATGCACGCATCTCAAGAGTGAGTAAGGTGATCAATCCAAGCAACCGTTCGTTCAGTGTAGAAGTTCCGCTTGAAAATAAAAACGGTTTCATAAGGCCCAATTTAATGGCTTCGGTCGCGATTAACGATTATTCAAATAAGTCAGCGATCATGATTCCTCAGTCAGTGGTTTCAGAAAATGCAGAGGGTAAGCAGTACTGTTTCGCTCTAGAAAAGTCGGCAGAAGGATATGTTGCAAAGCGCTTAATTATTGAAACTGGTAAGACTTCAGAAGACTTCATTGAGGTATTAGAAGGTGTTGATAATGGAGCGCTACTTATTACTGAAGGGGCAAAAAAGGTTTCAGATAATCAACCCGTAAAGTGGTTAAACTAATTAATGATGAATAAAGCATCAAAAAACGCGAACAAAGAATATCGCTTAGCCACTTGGGCGATAGATAATCCCACGATTATCTATGTATTAATCGCCCTTTTCTTTACAGTCGGTCTTGCCTCTTATTTTGCCATGCCGCGGGAAGAATTTCCTGAGGTGGTTGAGACCAAGATTTATGTAAGTACGGTTTACCCAGGGAATACTGCCGAAGATATTGAACGACTAGTAATCGATCCCTTAGAAGACCGAATTAAGAATATCTCAAACGTTACCAAATTCACGAGTACTTCGCAAGAAGACTACGGGATGATTATGGTAGAATTTGAAGAATCGGTGACGATCGCTGAGGCAAAAGTCCGCGTTCAAAATGAGGTAGATGTTGAGAAGGCAAGTGAAGATTGGCCGGTTTTTAATGGTGCGAAAGTTGAGCCCAATGTTTTCGACCTAAATATTGCGGAGTCTCAGCCCATCATGAATGTGAATCTCAAAGGAGATTACACGACAGAGCAACTAAAATCTTATGCTGAGTATTTAGAAGACTCCATCGAAGATCTTCCGCAAATTAAAGAGGTCGATATTCGAGGAGCTCAGGATAAAGAGGTAGAGGTAGCTGTAGATGTGTATAAGATGATGGCATCGAAGGTCAGTTTTAACGACGTTCTCGGAGCGATTGCTAATGGTAACATGACCCTCTCTGCAGGTAATATGGTTTCTAGTGGTCAGCGAAGAACGATCAGAATTTTAGGTGAAATTGAAGACCCTTCTGAACTTGAAAATTTTGTAGTTAAGGCCGAAAATGGGTCGGTCTATCTTAGAGATATTGCAGAAGTAAGCTTTAAAGAGGAGGAACGAACTACCTACGCTAGAGAGTCTCAAAAACGTGTTGTGATGCTCGATGTGAAAAAGCGTTCGGGTCAAAACGCAGTGGATGCTGCCCAGCAGATCTACGATATTATTGATAATGCTAGAGCTGACGTTCTACCCTCAGATTTAGAGGTTACCATTACTAGTGACACCTCTGCCACTACTATCAATCAAGTGGATGACTTAGTCAATAACATCATTTTTGGGGTGATCCTTGTAGTTGCAGTTCTCATGTTCTTCTTAGGGTTTAGAAATGCACTTTTCGTCGGGTTTGCTATACCGATGTCTATGTTTATTTCGTTCATGATTTTGAGTGCCCTTGGTTATACGCTCAATACGATGATCCTATTTGGTCTCATTATGGGACTTGGGATGCTTGTAGATAATGGGGTGGTTGTAGTCGAAAATGTCTATCGACTAATGGACACCGAAAAGATGTCGCGTATCGAGGCAGCCAAAAAAGGAATCGGAGAAATTGCTATACCTATTATTATTTCAACTGCTACTACGGTAGCAGCCTTTGTACCATTAGGTACTTGGCCAGGAGTAATGGGACAGTTTATGATTTTCTTTCCGATTACCTTATCGGTGGTTCTGGGCTCTTCACTTTTCGTTGCGATATTCATGAACTCGATGTTAGTTTCTCAGTTCATGGTGGTTGGTGAGAAGCCACTTCCAACAAAATTTTTACTGAAGTTAACTGCCATTTTTTTGCCTATCGGATTGTTTATCATTCTAATTGGAGGAGCAGTTCGTGGATTTGGTTCACTAATTATCGTAACCGTTTTACTTATGTGGGCTTACAAAGGATTCCTTTATAAGGCTACTCTTAGCTTTCAGAATAATGCGTTAGTTCGTCTAGAGAATTTCTACGAACGGCAGTTAAAGGTTGCCCTTCGTGGAAGAAATGTCTATTACTACTTCCTTGCTACCACACTACTTCTCATTGTTGCGTTTATGGGATTTGGTGCTTCTGTCGGAATGGGTAGAACCAAGATTGAGTTTTTCCCAGACAATACACCCAAACAGGTGATTATCTATATCGAATATCCGCAAGGAACCGATATCGAGAAAACCAACGAGCTAACCAAGTCAATTGAAGAGCGAGTTTACACCATAATTAACGATCCTATTTATCAAATCGATGGTAAGAATGCATTGGTAGAGACGGCTATTGCTCAGGTTGGTAAAGGCGCCGAAAACCCTTTTACCGAAGGAGGTTCTGCCGCAGAAATGCCACACCGAGGTAAACTGGTGATTCAAATGCGTGAGTTTAAGGAACGTCATGGTTTAGACAGTGAAGCACTAAGAAAACGAATTCAAGCGGCGCTTGCTGGGGTCTATCCAGGAGTTATTATTTCTGTTGAGAAAGACCCAACAGGTCCACCTGCAGGTTATCCTGTAAATATTGAGGTTCAGGGTGATGATTATGATGAACTGATGGCCTTAGGTACTCAGATGAAGAATTTCATCAATGAAAAGAGTATTGATGGCATGGAGGGGATCAAACTAGATGTAACCAAAGACAAACCAGCATTAGAAGTCTATGTGGATCGTAAAAAAGCAGGTGACCTTGGGGTTGCTGTTGCTCAAGTGGGTCTTCAACTTCGTCGTTCATTATTTGGAGAAAAGGCGGGTATTTACAAAGAGAATGGAGAAGATTATGATATTAATGTTCGCTTCAATAAAGATCTGAAGTATGATAAGAGTGCCCTATTTGAGCAGCGAATTATATTTAGGGATCCAGCGAATGGACAGATTAAAGAAGTCCCAGTTTCTGCAGTTGCTAGCACGCGAAATACTTCAGGATTCTCTTCAATTAAGCATAAGAATGGGAAACGAGTAATCACTCTTTATTCAGCATTAACTCCTGGTGGTAACGCAACTGAAATTGTCGATCAGATTCAAAAAGAGATGCAGTCGTTTGGAGATCTCCCTGAAGGAGTAACTGTGGATTACACCGGACAGATTGAAGAGCAAAATAAGCAGCAGTCTTTTTTAATGGGAGCATTCTTTACAGGTTTGGCACTAATCTTCTTTATCCTAATATTTCAGTTTAGTGGAATTTCTAAGCCACTTATTATAATGATTGCGATCTTTCTTAGCCTCATTGGTGTTTTCGGTGGGTTAATGGTAACCGGTTGGCCTTTTGTAATTATGATGACCATGATGGGTATTATCGCTCTTGCAGGAATTGTTGTAAATAATGGGGTAGTGCTTCTAGATTATACTCAGATTCTCATTGACCGAAAGCTTACTGATTTAGGGGTAGATGAAAAAACTTTATTAGATCGCGACACGCTAACTTCTATTGTAATTAATGGCGGAAAGGCTAGACTTCGTCCGGTATTATTAACCGCAATTACAACGGTTCTAGGTTTAGTGCCGCTAGCCATCGGGTTAAACATCAATTTCATCACGATGTTTACTCGATTTGACCCACAAGTTTATGTGGGAGGAGACAATGTAATTTTCTGGGGACCGTTAGCTTGGACGGTAATCTTCGGATTAGTGGTAGCTACCTTCTTAACATTAATCATCGTGCCGGTACTCTACCATATTACGTATCGTATGAAGTGGGCGATATTCAAGAGTCGCAGAATATCTTAAATGAAAAAAGCCCGGTCAATCCGGGCTTTTTTTGAATTTAAATCTTGGTATTTAATCGTTAAGCAGAGCGTAACCATCTTTACTGATGGCATGACCTACTAATTGATTATTTGAGTAATTCGCAATGCGAATTCCTTCATTGGTTAAGAAGAACCAAGTTCCTTCTCTCTTTCCTTCTACATAGGTTCCTTTGGCAATTACGTGCCCGTCGGTGTCGAATTGTTTCCAAACACCTGCTGGTTTCTTGTCTTTCAAGTATCCTTGCTGGGCAATCATCCCATTTGCATGACGATACGTTATTTCAACTGAATCGCCATCTGATTTAGTTTCAAAACTTACAGACTCAATCTTGGCAGTTTTCTCTGAAGCTTTTACTTGCGCCGTAGTTACTGATACTCCAAGTATCAATAAACCTAAAAATAGTGCATTTTTCATATGGCTTTGATTTAAAATCTACACAAAAGTTAACAATAAATTTACATAGGCGCTAATTATTGTTAACATTAAATTTACATTAAATGATTTTGAGTGCAATAGAGTCGTGAATCAAATGCCGTTCGTATTTTTGCCAAGCACTATTTTTATTCTCCTAGTGCCTCATTGATTATGTTTAGAACTATTAATTGTGGCGCCCTTCGCGCATCGGATATAAATAAAGAAGTTGTCTTATCAGGATGGATCTCGAAGATCAGAGACAAAGGTTTTGTGCTCTGGATTGATTTAAGAGACCGGTACGGTATCACTCAGTTGGTCTTAGATCAAGAGCGTACTGACGCCGTACTTTTAGAGAAGGCTAGAGAGCTTGGAAGAGAATGTGTCATTCAGGTTAAGGGAAGGGTAACCCCGCGCAGCTCAGAAAATCCAAATCTAGCTACTGGTGCAGTAGAAGTATTAGTTAATGAATTAACCGTGCTTAATGCAGCAAAACTTCCCCCGTTTACTATTGAAGATCAGACCGATGGTGGTGATGAACTTCGTATGAAGTATCGCTACCTTGACATTCGTCGTAACCCAGTGAAAAACAACCTAATCTTCAGACATAAGATTAGTATGTTGGTTCGAAACTACCTCTCGTCTAAAGGATTTATAGAAGTAGAGACTCCATATCTTATTAAGTCTACACCTGAAGGTGCACGTGACTTCTTGGTTCCTAGTCGAATGAATCCGGAGCAATTTTATGCGCTCCCACAGTCGCCTCAAACTTTTAAGCAATTGCTTATGGTTGGCGGAATGGACAAGTATTTTCAGATCGTTAAGTGTTTTAGAGATGAGGATTTAAGAGCAGACCGACAGCCTGAGTTTACTCAGATTGATTGTGAAATGTCTTTTGTAACCCAACAGGATATACTAAACACTTTCGAAGGTTTAACGGCCCATTTATTGAAAGAGATTCATGGGGTCGAGACGGGTAAATTCACGGTAATGAGCTATGATGAGGCGATGGAACGTTACGGAAACGACAAGCCAGATATTCGATTTGGAATGGAACTCACTAACCTGAATGAAGTTGCACAACATAAAGATTTTCAGGTATTTAACAGTGCCGAGTATGTAGTTGGTATTGCGGTTCCTGGGGCTAACACCTACACACGTAAAGAGATCGATGTCCTTATTGAATGGGTGAAAAGACCGCAAATCGGAGCAAAAGGCTTAGTTTATGTTCGTTGCAATGAAGACGGAACTTTCAAGTCATCGGTAGATAAATTTTATGATGCAGAGGATCTAACTTCATGGGCTCAGAAAACGGGTGCTCAACCAGGAGATTTAATCCTTGTTTTATCTGGTGATCTTTCATCAACTAGAACACAAATGAGTGCGCTTCGCATGTATATGGCCGAAAAATTGGGTCTTAGAAAGTCTGATGAATTTGCACCACTATGGGTTGTCGATTTCCCACTTTTAGAAAAGGATGAAGAAACGGGAAGATATCATGCAATGCATCACCCATTTACCTCACCTAAGCCAGGACAAGTTGAATTATTGGACACCGATCCAGGCGTGGTTAAAGCCAATGCGTATGATTTAGTTCTAAATGGTAACGAAATTGGTGGAGGTTCTATTCGTATTCACGATAAAGCTACTCAACAGCTCATGTTCAAACACCTAGGATTTACTCCCGAGGAGGCTAAAGAACAATTCGGATTCTTAATGGATGCCTTTGAATACGGAGCACCTCCACACGGTGGAATTGCCTTCGGATTAGATCGTTT
>PZPI01000116.1 GCA_003045935.1 Bacteroidota bacterium
AAACCAAAACAAAACTGGGATCTACTGATATGGGAGGTGATTTACCTACAGTTAGAACCTATGTGAATGATTTTATTAGCCATCATTTAGACAACTACCTACATAAAAACCCTGAAGTTGCTAATCAAATTCAGCGCAAAATTCTTCAAGCTGAAAAAGAGCGAAAGGAATTATCTGGGATTAGAAAACTTGCAAAAGAACGCGCGAAAAAAGCCAGTCTTCACAATAAGAAATTAAGAGATTGTCGAGTACATCTCACCGATTTGAAAAACGACAGGCGTCTCGAATCTACCTTATTTATTACCGAGGGAGATTCTGCTTCAGGATCTATCACCAAATCTCGTGACGTAAATACTCAAGCTGTTTTTAGTTTAAGAGGAAAACCCTTGAACTCTTACGGGATGAGTAAAAAAATCGTTTATGAGAACGAAGAATTTAATCTGTTACAAGCAGCCTTAAATATTGAAGATTCAATGGAGGATTTACGATACAACAATATCGTAATCGCTACTGATGCGGATGTAGACGGAATGCATATACGACTACTTTTAATTACGTTCTTTTTACAGTTTTTTCCTGAATTGATCAAGGAGAATCACCTCTACATACTCCAAACTCCACTTTTCAGAGTACGAAATAAGAAAAAGACGATTTATTGCTATAGTGAAACAGAGCGAAAAGAAGCTATGGCTGAATTAGGTGCTAAGCCTGAAATTACACGATTTAAAGGTTTAGGTGAAATTTCACCCGAAGAGTTCAAGCATTTTATCGGTGAGTCGATTCGTCTAGAGCCGATACTTCTTGATAAAGCGATGAGCATTGATCAATTACTCAATTTTTATATGGGTAAGAATACTCCTGATCGTCAAGAGTTTGTAATTAATAATCTTAAAGTTGAACTAGATTTAGTTGATGAGCGAGCTACCACCTAATGAGTTAAATCAAGGTTCTCAACCGAACGAACGGATGGTTACCGTTTCAGGGATGTATCAAGACTGGTTTCTTGATTATGCTTCCTATGTGATACTAGAGCGCGCAGTTCCCGCTATCGAAGATGGCTTTAAGCCTGTTCAACGCCGAATTCTTCATGCCCTAAAAGAGCTTGACGATGGGAGATACAATAAGGTTGCAAATGTCGTTGGCCATACGATGCAATACCACCCCCATGGTGATGCAAGTATCTCAGATGCTATGGTTCAAATCGGACAAAAAGAATTACTGATTGACACCCAAGGAAACTGGGGTAACATATTAACGGGTGATGGTGCCGCAGCCTCTAGGTATATAGAGGCTAGACTTACAAAATTTGCATTAGACGTTGTTTATAGCCCAAAGATTACCGATTGGCAAAGTTCTTATGATGGAAGAAAGAAAGAACCTGTTCATTTGCCAGTTAAGTTTCCGATGTTACTTGCTCAAGGGGCCGAGGGTATTGCAGTGGGATTATCTACTAAAATTCTTCCACACAATTTCATTGAACTTATTGACGCCAGTGTTGCGTATTTGAATAACCGAAGTTTTTCGTTGGTGCCCGATTTTCCGACCGGAGGTATAGTTGATGCTACGCAGTACAACGATGGTTTACGAGGAGGGAGAGTCAGAGTGAGGGCACGAATTGAAATTCAGGATAAGTCAACGCTTGTTATCCAGCAAATACCCTATGGAACCAACACTTCTTCTCTTATAGACTCCATTTTAAAGGCTAATGAAAAGGGGAAGATTAAAATCAAGAAGGTAGAAGATAATACTGCAGAAAATGTAGAAATCTTAATACACTTACCCACCGGGATTTCCCCAGACAAAACCATTGATGCACTCTATGCTTTTACTTCTTGTGAAGTATCTATTGCTCCATTGGCCTGTGTAATCGAAGATCACAAACCTGCCTTTATTGACGTAAAAACAATATTAAAGCGCTCTACCGATCATACGGTGGAATTATTAAGGTCTGAACTTGAAATTCAATTAAAAGAGTTACAAGAACAATGGCATTTCTCTTCACTAGAACGCATTTTTATTGAGAATCGAATCTATCGCGAAATTGAAGAAGAAGAAACTTGGGAAGGTGTAATTTCTGCCATTGATAGAGGGCTTCAGCCCCATATTACCCATCTTAAAAGAGCCGTTACCGAAGAGGATATTGTAAGACTTACTGAAATTCGAATCAAGCGTATTTCTAAGTTTGATATTGATAAAGCAGCAACTTATATAGAATCATTAGAGGATCAAATTGCTGAAGTCGAAAACCACCTAGCTCACATTGTCGATTTTACTATTAATTACTTTAAATCGCTGAAAAAGAAATATGGTGAAGGAAAAGAACGCAAATCAGAGTTAAGAGTTTTTGATACAATCGAAGCCACAAAAGTTGTCATCCGAAACCTTAAACTTTATGTCAATAGAGAGGAAGGCTTTGTAGGTACAGGGCTTCGCAAAGATGAATATGTAGCTGACTGTAGTGATATTGATGATTTTATCGTCTTTTTTGCCGATGGATCAATGCAGGTGAGCAAGGTTGATTCTAAAGTCTTTGTAGGAAAGGAAATTATACACGTTGGCATCTTCAAGAAAAATGATTCGCGAATGGTGTATAACCTGGTTTATAAGCTTCCTAAAAACGGTGCTTCATTTATAAAAAGGTTTGCAGTGACCTCTGTGACCAGAGACCGAAAATATTCATTAACCTCAAATGCTGAGGATTGTCAGGTCTTATATTTTACTGCTAACCCGAATGGAGAAGCCGAAACGATAACAGTTTTCCTAAAACCTACAGGAAGTATTAAAAAGTTGAAATGGGATATCGATTTTGCAGATATCCTGATTAAAGGGAGGGGGTCAAAGGGTAACTTGGTTTCGAAACATCCCGTTAAAAAAATTGAATTCAAAGATTCTGGTAAATCAACTCTAAAGCCTCGTGAATTATGGTATGATTCGATCACTAGAAGATTGAATTCTGAGGATCGAGGTGAGTATTTAGGTGCCTTTAAGGGGGACGATCTCTTACTTATAGTTACCTCAGATGGAATGGTAAAAACCGTTACTCCTGATTTAGCGCTCCACATGCCTGATAACTTGTTACGATTAGAAAAATGGATACCCACAAAACCTTTATCAGTACTTTACTACGAGGGAGAAAGAGAACGATATTTTTTAAAGCGATTCTTAATCGAGCAGGAGTTGAAAGAGGAGCTAGTTATCAGCGAAACTAAAGGGTCAGAGTTAATTGCATTTTTGACCGATTTTCGTCCAATCCTTCGTTTGGAGTTTGTCAAGCCAAGAGGAAAAGATCCTTTACCAGATTTAACCCTCAATGTGGAGGATTTTATTAGCGTTAAGGGGATCAAGGCTCTAGGCAATCAAGTTACCACAGATAAGATCAAGCAAGTACATACTGAAGACCCTTTACCTTTCGAAGAAGCAGAGGTTGATGAGGATGAAATCGATGAGTCAAACAATGAAAGCTCAAATGATGATAAAGATGTGCAGAATAACGGGGGAGAACTAACTCTTTTCTAAAGATCGTAATTTTTTAGCATAACCTCTCATTTTGATAGGCTCAGATAAAAATCCATATTCAAAGCGGTAACCATCCACGTCGGTTTCAAGAATTTTAATATGAATAGCCTCCTTTTCCTGATTATTTTTTGGGTTTTTATTTCTAAGGATCATCTCACAATCATTAATCCATCTTACAGAGGAAGTATCTATTTGATTTTGAAATCGGTCGATCTCGTAGTCTTCATGTCGCTCAAAAATGGAAATTAATGTGTCTGAATCTGTAATTGCTACGAATTCAAACACTCCCGTTTTAAAATCTGAGCAATTTCTTTCAGGTGCTCTGAAACAGGAACTAAAAAAAATAAGGACTACCAATAAAGATAAAAGTGATTTCAAGACTACGAATTTGATTCAAATACAAATATACTATTACCTTGCGTGAGATGTTTGAAGAACGTTATTTTCCAAGTAGTCGCCTGAAAGATTGGTTGACGGCCCATGACATTGAAACCGAAATTATAGGTAGCTCAGAGCTCGGTAAACCCATTCATGCGATACGTTTAGGAGAAGGCCCTGTTAAGATTCTTATGTGGTCACAGATGCATGGTAATGAATCAACTACAACTAGAGGATTATTAA
>PZPI01000117.1 GCA_003045935.1 Bacteroidota bacterium
ATTCCACCACCGAGAAAAACCCAAAGAAATGGGAGCAACGTTTTCATCTCAAGGCGTATTTGAGGCCTGTAAGTAGTGCGATAAATACGATAAAGGCAACAAGCACCCAGAGTGATCCCTTGAATTGTTTGGCATGTATAGCCTTGTCTTTTCTGTAAGAGATTACTATGATACTCACGAACCCCAAAAAGAAGAGGGCTGCAAAAATAAGTTGTCCGGTACTAAACATTAAATTATCTCATATCTCCATCCGTAAGGATCTTCGGTGCGTCCTAATTGTATGTCTGTTATTGTTTTTTTAAGCAATGGTGCGTAAGGATTTTCTACTTCATCAATACTATATTGGATGCCTTGGTATCCAAAACGATTGATCTCGCTTACTACCGCGGCAGTTCCTACTCCAAATAATTCTTTTAATTCACCAGTTTCAAATCCTTTAATAAGTTCTGCTACAGAAACAGGTCGCTCCTCTACTTCGATGTCTAAGTCTTTGCATAAGGTTAGCATGCTCTTACGAGTTATACCATCAAGAATAGTATCCGAGGTAGGGCTAGTGACTAATTTATCACCTAGACGAACGAAAATATTCATCGTGCCAGCTTCTTCGATGAAACTATGGGTATTCGCATCGGTCCAAACTACTTGTTGATAGCCTTCTGCTTTTGCTATTTCGGTCGGATAAAATTGCCCTGCATAATTTCCTGCAGCTTTTGCATATCCAAATCCACCTGGAGCAGCTCTAGAAAAACGCTCCTCAATTTTAACTGCAATCGCACTTGAGAAATAAGCAGACACTGGGGAACAAATAATTGCAAATCGATATTCTAAGGATGGATTCGCCTTGATCGCAGCTTCGGTGGCAAATACATAAGGTCTGATGTATAAAGAACTCCCCTCATCGGTGGGGATCCAAGCTTTTTCTAATTTGATAAGTTCATTCAGACTTTCTAAAAAGGCTTTCTCATCAATTTGTGGAATACACATTCGTTCACAGGAACGATTAAATCGCTTTATATTTTCAGTAGGTCTAAACAGGTAGGCTTTCCCATCTTTTCCTTTATAAGCCTTCATTCCCTCAAATAGCGCTTGGCCGTAGTGAAAAACACTAGTCGACGGCTCTAAGGTAAAAGGAGCATAAGGCTTAATAGTATGAGATGACCACTTTCCATCTTTAAAATCGGAGATCACCATATGGTCGGTAAATTGAGTACCGAAACCAAGATTGGTTAGGTTAAGATTATCTAGTTTAGATTGGGTGACTTTTTCTATTTCCATCTTAATGAATGCTTACACTACAAAAGTAGTGTTTCTTAGATTACTTTTACAGTATGAAAAGAAAGGTGATTCGAACGGGGGATGGTAGTAATACCCTTGAAATTACTGACCTTAATGAGACCTATCATTCAAGGCATGGAGCCCTTGTCGAAGCCAAACATGTGTTTATTGAAGCAGGCCTAATTCACTGGTTATCACAAAACCCTAAATCTCAGTCTTTATCTATTTTCGAAATGGGTTTAGGGACGGGGATGAATGCCCTACTAACCTTCGACTATTTGGAGCATTCAGCGGTTAGTCTTTCTTATTTAGGCCTTGAGGCTTTTCCTTTAGAATCGAAAGAATGGTTAGCTATGAATGCTGAGGGGTGGGGAAATTACCCTCAGTACTTAAAATTGCACGAGGCTGAATGGAATAAAGAGATTGAATTGGCTCCAAATAAAACCATTCACAAGGTAGACCAAACCTTTGAGTCTTTTGATTCTCATTCGAACTTTGATCTTATTTATTACGATGCTTTTGGGGCCAGAGCTCAACCTGAATTATGGGAAGATCGCTGGCTTGAAAAATGTGCAAAAATGTTGAGCGAAGGAGGGGTGTTTGTTACCTACGCTGCCAAAGGGAGTGTAAGACGAGCACTTGAAACCGCAGATTTATTGGTAGAGCGTTTGCCGGGTCCTCCGGGTAAAAGGGAGATGTTAAGAGCCACAAAAACGACACGATTATGAGTAAAATAGTCTTAGTTACTGGAGCGACCGGCTTAGTTGGAACCGCTTTGCTGGGTTACCTAGAAACTTCAAATCAGTGGCAATGTCGGTACCTGACTAGACGTAAAAATGCAAAGCCTCTTCATAGTGCAGATGCGTTTTACTGGGACCCGGATCAGTTCGAAATTCAAGAAGGGGCTTTAGAGGGTGTGGATGCAATTGTTAATCTTGCAGGAGCCACGGTAGCGAATCGTTGGAGCAATCATTACAAAGCTGAAATTTTGTCGAGTCGTGTGAATGGTTTAAAAACCTTGAATCTTGCACTTTCTGACTCAAAACATTCAGTGAAGCAATTGGTTTCTGCCTCAGCTATCGGTTTTTATAAGAGTGATTTTGAAAATAGTTATAGCGAAGCGAGTACAGAATCAGACCCTGGGTTTTTAAGTACGGTGGTGCAGCAATGGGAAGCTGAAGCTGATCGCTTTGAATTATTAAATATCTCAGTGAGTAAATTACGGTTTGGCATTGTATTCTCGACTCGAGGTGGTGCTCTGCCCAAGCTTATGCAACCTACTTCAATAGGTCTAGGGGCTGCTTTGGGAGCTGGAGAGCAGTGGCAGTCTTGGATTCATATTGAAGATCTCGTTCGAGCAATTATTCACAGTTTAGATTCAGAGAATGAGGGTGTATACAACGTGGTTTCTCCTTATCCAGAAAGAGCATTCGAAATATCTGAACGATTAGCTAGGGTTATGAATCGTCCGTTTTGGCTAAAGCGATCTCCAGAATTTATGATTAAACTGCTTTTAGGAGAGATGTCTGAAATGGTACTTCAGTCACAAAGAGTAATCCCTGAAAGATTACTAGACGAAGGCTTTGAATTCCATTATCCTAAATTGACCGAGGCTTTGACCGATTTAATCCAGACAAGAAAGTGACATTTTGGCACAGAAGCCTACTATGGCAGTACTTTTGTCCTTAGTTCAGATATTAATTTTCACAAAAAATGAGTAAGCCGAAAAACAGTGAAAAGAATCCTATCGATTCAACAGTTAATCACGAAATTGAATCTAACGAGGTAGAGGAAACTTCTGCAGAGAACACTGCTAAACAGGAAAATACCGAGCCTAATATTGAAGAGCAATTAGCTCAAGAGAAGGATAAGTTTCTCAGGTTGTTTGCCGAATTTGAGAATTATAAAAAACGTACGACTAAGGAACGTATCGATTTGTTTAAGACGGCTGGTCGTGAAGTAATCACGGCTTTATTGCCTGTACTTGATGATTTTGATCGCGCCTTACCAGAGATTAAAAAATCTGCGGATACAGATACGGTAAAGGGTATTGTGCTCATTCAAAATAAGTTGAAAGAGGTTCTTAAGACTAAGGGCCTAACTGAAATAAGAGTTGAGGCTGGAGCTGACTTTGACCCTGAGGTACATGATGCGATTACCCAAATTCCAGCTCCAGAGGAAAAACTAAAAGGAAAAATAATCGATACGGTCGAAAAGGGATATACTCTTGGAGATCAAATAATTAGACACCCTAAAGTAGTAGTGGGACAATAATCAATGAAAGAAGATTTTTACGAAATATTAGGGGTTTCAAAATCTGCCACTGAGGCAGAAATTAAGAAGGCCTACCGAAAAAAGGCTATACAATTTCACCCAGATAAAAATCCGGGAGATACGGTTGCAGAAGAAAACTTCAAAAAGGCTGCAGAGGCCTATGAGGTCTTAGGTGACCCTGAGAAGCGAAGACAGTACGACCAATTTGGACATGCAGCATTTGAAAATGGAGGCGCTGGAGGAGGTATGAATATGGATGATATCTTCAGTCAATTTGGAGATATTTTTGGTAGTGCTTTTGGTGGCGGATTCGGCGGATTCGGTGGATTCGGCGGAGGTGGAGCGCGTCGTGTTAAAGGAACTAATCTTCGAATTCAACTCAAATTGAATTTAGAGGAGATTGCAGAAGGTGTCGAGAAAAAGGTTAAAGTAAAGCGAAAGGTTCAAGCTGAAGGTGTTACTTATAAGTCCTGTTCAACTTGTAATGGAACAGGCCAGGTCACTAAGATTCAAAATACCATACTTGGTCGAATGCAAACTGCAGCTCCCTGT
>PZPI01000118.1:0-328 GCA_003045935.1 Bacteroidota bacterium
AATTAAATATATTATGACTGGAACAGTAAAATTTTTCAATGAAACCAAAGGTTTTGGTTTTATTACCAATGATGAAACAGGAGAAGATGTGTTTGTACACGTAACTGCATTACGCGGACTTCGTATTAACGAAGGTGACGCTGTTTCTTACGAAGAAGAGACCGGAAAAAAAGGTACTCAAGCCGCCAATATTGAATTGATTTAATACAACCAATATATTGCGTTTACAAAAAGCAGCCTTCGGGTTGCTTTTTTTTTGAACTTATTGGATAATAAAAAAAACCGAACATCGATAGGAGATATTCGGTTTTAAGATGGTAGCGAGGGG
>PZPI01000118.1:338-4072 GCA_003045935.1 Bacteroidota bacterium
ACAGTTTGCCGCTTTTTTATTTTACAGCGGGTTCGAGCGAGCTCAACCCGCTGTAAAATAAAAAACCACCGTGTTCATCGAACACGGTGGTTGTGCTTGTTGTAGCGAGGGGGGGAATTGAACCCCCGACCTCAGGGTTATGAATCCTGCGCTCTAACCACCTGAGCTACCTCGCCAATTGTGGTTTTTAGGAGGCTGCAAATATAGTTTATTATTTTTTTTTATCTCAACAATTTATTTAAATTGGCCACAATAGCCTTATAAAATAGGATAACATGACGAAGTTTGAAATTGAGTTTGTGGTACATGCCTCACCATCTTTATTATTTAATTATATATCAACTCCTTCAGGATTATCTGAATGGTATGCAGATAATGTGAATTCACGCAGCGAAAAATTCATCTTTATTTGGGATGAGTCTGAAGAAGAAGCCCTGCTTTTGAAAAAGAAGACCGATGAGTTTGTTCGTTTTAAATGGACGTACTCTGAAGATGATGATACCTATTTCGAAATGCGTATTGTAGTTGATGAATTGACCAATGATGTTAGTCTCTTTGTGATTGATTTTGCTGAGGACGATGAGGTTGAGGAGGCTAAAATGCTTTGGGAGAACCAAATTGATGATTTAAAGAAAATCATCGGTTCAGTATAAATAACTTTAAGTTGCTATGAAAATTTGTAATGCCAACGGATCATTAATTGATTCGGAGGAATCCTTTTTGTCCCTAAATGATCTGGTCTCGGGTTATTCCATAAAAGTTTATGAGTATATAATTTGCGATCAGCTTGAGGAAAATGTCGTTGAGCCATTCTATTTTTCACTCATGGCTTCGATGCGCATTTATCGCATACCTATCCCGGTAAGTTATACCTTAGAATTTTTTGTAGCCGAAACTCATAAGTTACTTGAAGCTAATCAGGTTAGTCTTGAAAAAGTAGCAGTGAAATGGACCGTTTTTCTAAACAAGGGAGTTTCAGAATTTTCGATGCATTTACAAACCCTTCCAGATGATTATTCAACCACTAAAATGCTCGGTGAATTAGATCTTTTTAAGGATGGTTTTTTAGGAGCAGATTACATATCAGGGGTACCATCAGAGAACCAAGCTGCATTTTATGTTGCTAAAGGGTATATGAATGATCATCAACTTCAAGATGTTCTATTGATTAATCACAAAAAGGAGATTGTGCAAACCTCAAACGGATATCTATTCGTTCGTTTTGGGGATGTAATAAAGACTCCTGCAGAGTCAACTGGAGTAACTCGCCTGACGTTAAGGAACCAGTTTATAAAACAATTAAAAGATAGGGGAGTGTCTGTTGAAGAAGTTTCACTCACTCCATTTGAATTACAAAGAGCAGACGAGTGTTTTATTTATAACCCTTTGAAGGGTGTTTTTTCGGTTGCTAACTATCGTAAAAAAATCTATGAAACTAGATTCTCTGAGACTCTTAACTAACTAATTATTTCTTGGATCTTCTGGGGCGTTCGCATAAAGAAGGAATTCACCACCTAATCGGGTCATCTGATTTTTCCACATTGACTTAGGAGGTGATTGAAGAATTTTTTCTTTTTCCTCGTTAGGAGCGACTACCCAAGAATCAGCATCGATCTCTCCTTGTAATTGTCCGACCTCCCAACCTGAGTACCCTAAAAAGAATCGAACTTTATTCGCATCGATCTCTCCGACAGCAAGTCGTTTACATAGCACCTTAAAGTCGCCTCCCCAATAGATGCCATCCTTAATTAAAACACTATTAGGAATGAGATCTGGTAGATTGTGAAGAAAATATAGGTTGTCAGATTCTACGGGGCCTCCACTATAAATAATATATTCAGAGGTTACTTCAGGGATTAAATCACTTAACCGGTAATGTAATGGTTTGTTCAAGACAAATCCAAGGCAGCCGGATTCATTCACTTCTGAAAGTAAAATGACCGACCTTGAAAAGTGATAGTCTAACGATAAGGACGGATCTGCAATTAATAAATCTCCAGACTCAAACATGAATTAAGAAATTAATAAAAAAAGATACGGCCCCAATAATGGGGCCGTATCAGAAAATTGAAATAAAAGTCAATTAGTTTACTGCTCCTGAAAGCTCAGCACCTGCTTTGAATTTCACTACGTTTTTAGCAGCAATTTTGATAGTAGCTCCAGTTTGAGGATTTCTACCTTCTCTTGCACTTCTCTTAGATACAGACCAAGATCCGAATCCTACTAGAGAAACACGGTTACCTGCTTTAAGAGATCCTCCTACGTTACCTAGGAAAGATTCTAATGCTTTCTTTGCAGCTGCCTTAGTAATGCCTGCGTCTGCAGCCATTGCGTCAATTAGTTCAGTTTTGTTCATAGTAATAGAATTAAGGGTTATAGTTTGATAACAATCAAATATAGTTGTTAATCTCACTTAACCTAGTGAATACGGGGGTTAGCACCTAATTTGTTAATAAGTTTAAGGGTTTATTAACAATTTTCTGCTAAAAAACTACTGAATAAAGGTGATTTACTGCCACTTAGCCCTGTGAATATTGGGGTTTCCGTTTAAAAAATCCCTAATTAGCATTCTTTTTTTACCCTCTAATTGCCATTCAATAACTTCTAACCAAGAGTTTTTAAAACGAATAAAAAGAGATCTGTCGATTACACGGATCATTCCAAGATGATCATCGTGATCTAGGCGAGTAGCTTTTGCTTTCCAAATCTTAGTACCAATTAATTTTTGATCCATTTGAATTTGACCATGCGCTCCAGGAAATGGGTTGAGGGCACGAACAAGTAGTTCTGCCTCTAAGGCTTTTAATTCTAAATGTAGGTGAGTATTTTCTTTATTCAGTTTAGGTGCGTAACTCACTGCTACCGAACTTTCATCCTGATTTCTTGTTTTGATTTTACCCCCAATCAGCCCTTGAATCGTTTCTACGATTAGTGGCTTACCTAAGGCTAGTAATTTATCATGTAGACTTCTGCCGGTTTCTTCCTTATGAATTTCGCATCTAGCCTGTAAGAGTATATTTCCAGTATCGATTTGATCATCGATCAAAAAGGTAGTTACCCCAGATTGCGATTCATTATTGATTATGGCCCATTGAATAGGTGCGGCTCCTCGGTAGGATGGAAGGATCGAGGCATGCAGATTAAAGGTGCCTAATTTTGCTGCTTTCCAAATAGATTCAGGTAACATTCTAAATGCTACGACTACTGCTATGTCTATCTCAAGACTTTGATACTGATCAACAAAATCTACTTCTTTGAGGTTGGTAGGTTGTAGCAGGTTTAATCCATTCTTCAAGGCAACTTCCTTTACAGCTGATTGATTTATTTTACGCCCTCTACCAGCTGGTTTGTCGGGTGCAGTAACCACAACGCTAATTTGAAAGCCTTCATCAATCAAATGTTCTAGCTGGGCTGCTGCAAAGTAGGGTGTACCAAAAAAAGCTATCTTCATTGAACCATCGTTTTAATAGCGTTCAAATTTATGGCTTTCATTCATTTTTATTTGATGACTGTCTAATAATGAGTTGATAGGTGATTCAAGGATAGTGGTAGAGACGCCTGTTAAATAAACTAGTTCTGATAAACTGATTGAATGCTTATCGATTAGTTTAAGAATTTGAGTTTCTTCAATGGAGCATGGAAGGCATGATTCACAACTATTACATGGTTCGCTTTGTATCCCAAAATAATTACTGATAAACTGCATTTTACAGCGATCAGTTTTTAAAAACTCG
>PZPI01000119.1 GCA_003045935.1 Bacteroidota bacterium
GCCGAATCGTTCTTGAATCTCTGGGATACCCCAGATTTCAATATCACCACCTCCTCGTGCCGGACGATACATGAAAATATTTTCACTTACCAGTTGTCCAAAGTCTTTATCTGGAGTAACCATGTAAACCGTAAAATCTTCTTTCTCGGCTTGTTTTGAAAGGGTACCTATTAAATCATCTGCCTCGTAGCCCTCCTTTACAATCACAGGGATGTGCATCGCCTTTAAAAGTGTCTCAATATGTGGTACAGCAAATTTGATTGCTTCAGGAGTACTTTCTCTATTTGCCTTGTAGTCTTCGAATAGTTCAGTTCTTTCTACACTTCCGCCTTTGTCAAAACAAACCGCCAAGTATTCAGGGTTTTCTTTTCTAATTAGATCAAGAAGGGAATTCATGAAACCCATAACCGCTGAGGTGTCTTCACCCTTTGAATTGATTCGAGGGTTCTTAATCAGGGCGTAATAACCTCTAAATATAAGTGCATAGGCATCGACAAGAAATAAACGTTTGTTGGGTGTATTCGACATGTTTTACTGAAATAAAAACGAGAAAGCAAGATAACCGATTTTAATGGTAACCAGCTTCATTTAGCTGTATTTTTGCCAAACACAATATCGTACATGGGCTATTTTGCATTTGTTTTTACCATCCTCTATTTAGGGCTTTCTCTCTATCTTTTTTATCACTTGAGGAGGATGAAAATCTCAAAGGGCTTTTTCTGGTCCTTACTTGTGTTTTTTACGAGTAGTTTTTTGTTAGGAGCTGTGGTAAATTGGATAGAAATTCCACTTTCAAAGGTAACAGAATCGTGGTTTAGAGCTTTTATTTTTGCTTGTTTTGTAGCTCTTTTAATGAGTACGCCGATTTTATTTATAAGGGATATAGTCAGTGGAGTTAACAAAGGCTATATCTGGCTCACCTCTAGAGAGGAGGCATCGGCGAAAGCTTTTCGCTCGCGTAGAGATTTCTTGTCTTCAGCTGCAATTACAGTAGGAGCGGTACCCTTTACCTCCTTACTTGCTGGTATTGGAGGTAAATACAACTATAAAATCCATAATTATGAATTGACATTCTCCAACCTTCCCAAAGCTTTTGACGGCTTCAAGGTGTTGCAGCTATCTGATCTGCACTTAGGAAGCTTTGATGATTTAGATGCGGTTGCTGAGGGTTTAGATTTGGTCAATGAACAGCGACCTGATTTGTTGTTGTTTACCGGTGATATGGTGAATAATAAATCCTACGAAGCCGATCCTTTTATTTCGATGCTGGGTAAGCTTAAGGCTTCGTATGGTAAATATAGCGTGTTGGGAAATCATGACTACGCCACTTACAATGATGATTTCGATTCTGAACAGGCACGTGCAGATGTTGAGCGTTTGATTCGTCTCCAGGAGCAGATGGGTTTTAGAAATTTGAGAAATGAATCTATTAAAATTACCACTGGAGATGATTACTTTCAACTTGTTGGGGTAGAGAACTGGGGAACTGGACGGTTTTTAAAAGCCGGTGATTTAAACAGAGCTTCGAAGGGATTGAACCCAGACGTATTTACGCTACTTATGTCTCATGATCCGTCCCATTGGGAGGCTGAGGTAATTGGTCACAGCCATCGGTTCGATTTAACACTCAGCGGCCATACTCATGGATTTCAATATGGTATCGAAGTGGCAGGTTTTCAATGGAGTCCTTCTAAATTTCGTTATCCACAGTGGGCGGGTATGTATGAAAAGAATGAACGGCTAATTAATGTCAACAGAGGTTTTGGATTTTTAGGTTATCCAGGAAGGTTTGGAATATGGCCTGAGATTACCGTAATTACCTTAAAATCTGCATAGAAGAATGTTAGAATTTGCAATTTTACTAACTTGCAACTCCAATTAAACCTGATATGTCAAAATTTGGCGAGCTTATAGACCTTAGTGTCCCGGTGTTATTTAACTTCTACGCAGAGTGGAATGATGATTCTGTTGCCATGGCTCCTGTGCTCAACGATGTTGCAGCCGCATCGGGTGACCGTGCAAAGGTGATTAAAATTGATGTCGATAAGAATCAAGAATTAGCTCAAGCGCTTCGTATTAAAAGTTTACCTACTCTTGTAATTTACAAACGAGGTGAAATGGTGTGGCGACAGAGCGGAGAATTAGACGCTAATACGCTTCTTGGTATTCTAAACGAATACGTTTAATTCACCAAATATTCTCCAGAGCTTTCAAGAACTTCAATCAGCTGTTCTAATTGAGTATTAAATTCGTCGGTATACGGATCGATAAATTCGTTGTCTCCCATATCGCTTGATATATCGATAACTCTTCTACAAGCTTCTAAGTCTCTGTATATTTCCTCGATTCTGAGATAACTTTCGTCAGCATCCAGACTCGCATAATACCTAAGGCGATCTAAGTAAATGACCAGTAGTTCTTTGCTTAGTTTCTGTGCTTTTTCGTCTTTTTGAATACTGTAATATTCTTGGATAAAAGGTTCGACAAAGGTGTAGAATTTAAAGGTCTTAAGAGGCATTTTAGTTACACCTAGGTCTAACACTTCTTCTGCCATTTCGATTCTATCCTCAACAATGAGTTGCTCGGCCAATCGTGCAAGATTGCTTCTAAAGGTGATTCCTTGCGCTCTTGTTTGAGTGTCAATGTAGATAGATTCATCCTCGCTATTTCCCCAATCCCAGTTCATAACGATGTCATACATCAATGGGCTGTCTATTCGTCCAATATCGAACCCTCCGTTATCAGGTGTAAGGATAGGCACTAGTTTGAACACTAGGCCATCGAGCTGAAGATAATCTTTCATGTATAGGTATTCGGCAGAATCTAAACTTCCGCCTGAGAAATAGATCGGTCTTGTCCAATCATTAGTATTTAGGATATCTAGCATTAGTAATCGGTTCTTAGCGAGAGCCGATTGCGGAAGATCAATATCGATGTAGTCGACAATAAGGTCCGAATCCTGAGATTTAACGATTCCGCTTTTGAGAACGGCTTCCTTGTTAACAGGTACTCTGATTTTATGGGTTGGATAATAAACAATATCTAACTGCTCAGGTTCAAATTGACTAAGATCTGCTCCTTGTTTTTCTAGTAAGTAGCTGATCTTTGTTTCTTTCCGATCACTGCTTACCCAATCCATAAAGTCAGCTAGTAACCAGCGCTCCTCTTGAATTTCAGGGACAGGTTGATAGTATAGTAAATCTCTTGTTCCGTAGCGATACTTTTGGTGGGTTAGACTTGATGGAATAGGGCTGCTTTCATAAGCCTGACGCTTCATTTGATCGATATACCAGTCAGTAGCTAGAAGGCTTGAGTTTACGATTCGAACATCGGTACGGTAACCTTCAATTTCTTGCAGATACCATAGAGGGAAGGTATCATTGTCTCCGATAGTAAATAGCAGAGCGTCTTGATTTTCTATACAGGAGTCTAAATAAGCTTTTGCGGTAGCTCGGGCAGTATAGCGATTAGATCGGTCGTGGTCATCCCAATTCTCAAATGCCATAAGTAGGGGAATGAACATTAGAAGACTTCCTAGTGCTAGCTGTTTCTGCGGTTGTTGTACAATGCCTCTTAGTCTCTCGAAGACCGCATAAGCGCCAAGCCCAATCCAAATACAGAAAATGAAGAATGATCCAACCAGAGAATAATCTCTTTCTCGAGGTTGAAATAGGGTTGGATTGGTATAGAATTGTATGGCTAAACCGGTAAACACAAAGAAAACTAGCAACGACCAAAAAGACTTCCAGTCTCGTTTAGCGTGAAAATAGACTCCGATCAACCCTAGAATTAAGGGTAAAAAGTAATAGGTGTTACGAGCTTTATTCTCTTTTAAATCTTTAGGCAGATCGTTTTGATTGCCTAAGCGAACACTGTCAATAAATGGTATTCCACTCAGCCATTCACCTTGTGCATTAAAACGCCCCTGTTCGTCAGAAGCTCTTCCTGCAAAATTCCACATAAAATACCTCCAATACATGTACCCAAACTGGAAATCGAATAGGTAAGTAAGATTTTGTGCAATCGTCGGAGGTTTAATCTCAATATAGTCA
>PZPI01000120.1 GCA_003045935.1 Bacteroidota bacterium
TAAATAAGGTAGAAACTAAAGTACAACTCGTTCACAAGCCAACAGGCATTCAAATCAGTTGTTCTGAATCCCGATCTCAGCACGACAATAGAGCAACGGCGATGCAAATGCTACGATCTCAACTTTACGAGATCGAACTTCGAAAGAGAATGGAAGCTCGTCGTGAAATCGAAGATTCTAAGATGAAAATTGAATGGGGTTCGCAGATAAGAAATTATGTAATGCACCCTTACAAGCTAGTCAAAGATGTCCGAACAAGTGTGGAAACTGGGAATGTAGAGGCGGTAATGAATGGTGAAATTGATCTTTTCCTAAAAGCCTTTCTCATGTCTAATGGACAAAAGCAAACCGAAGATGAATTTTAAAAATATACTGATGAGAAAAGATTTTAACGTTTTCAAAATCCTTTTGGCACTGTTATTGGTATTGGGCAGTCAAGAAAGTGTCCAAGGACAATTTGGAATGGGTGGTTTTGGTGGTTATGGTTATAACCCCTATAGTGGAATGGGAAGAATGCGAAGTAGTGTACCAAGAACGAATGTAGCTGCTGAGCCCGATGCTCCATTAACCGCTGAAGAAATTACCGAACTTGAAATGGTTAAGGTTAAAGAATCCCTAGCCATTGACCCATTTGAAGAAGCTATTTTGAGATCAATTTTACTTGAATTCACAAAAAAGAGAATTGAGCTACAGATTTTAAAGGTAGATCCGAAGACACTAACTGAATCGTTCAGAAAACTAAATGATTTAGAAAACGAACGATTAAAAACAGAATTGTCTCTGGCTACCTATGAGAAACTCATTGAACTCAAAGAGAGAAACTTTAAAAAGCTAAAAGACAATTCAGAAAAGAAGAAAAAAAAGAAAAAAAAGAAAAACTAATTCTATTCTGAATGAAACACATTTTCGTTGCGCTTTTTAGTATCTTAGGAATGCTACGCGCCCAGGCTCAAATGCCTAATCGTCCAATGCCATCGATGCCTCCCATCACTATTACCGGCAGTGTAATCGATAAAGACAGTGGGCAACCTCTAGAATATGCTACTCTAGTATTACAAAGTGTTCGAATGCCTGATCGAGTAACTGGGGGTATTACCGATGAATCTGGGAAATTTTCGGTAGAAACTCTTCCAGGAATGTATCACATTCGTGTAGAATTTTTATCATTCAAAACCTATTCTCAAGAGAATGTTAGACTTACGGCTTCTACCGATTTAGGTCAAATCGCTCTTGAGGCTGATGTTGCGCAGCTTGAAGAAGTTGAAGTCGTTGCAGAGCGAACCACCGTTGAATTAAGATTGGATAAGAAGGTATACAATGTAGGTCAAGACCTCACTGTAAAGGGAGGTTCGGTTACTGATGTGCTTGATAACGTACCTTCGGTAAGTGTTGACGTAGAGGGGAATATTTCGCTTAGAGGTAATGAAAGTGTGCGTATTTTAATTAACGGGAAGCCTTCAGCCCTTTCAGGTCTTAGTAATGACGCACTACGTCAACTACCAGCAGAAGCTATAGAAAAGGTAGAGGTGATCACTAACCCATCTGCTAGATATGATGCAGAAGGGACTGCAGGAATCTTGAATATTGTTTTAAGACAAGAAAAAACCAAAGGGTTAAACGGATCCGTAACGGTCAATGTTGGAACTCCTGAAAACACAGGTAGTAACCTAAATTTAAACCTTAGAAAAAAATCATTCAATTTATTCTCAAATACTTCATACAGAAGCAATAATAATCCAGGAAATTCTTCTAATCTGCAAACCAATTTCAACCCTGACGGCACCGTTGCTAGTTATCAAGATGAATTTGGAAGAAACGAACGTATTCGTGAAGGATTCAACACTAACATTGGGTTAGAACTTCTTCTAGGTAAAAAAACCTCCTTCACACAAAACTTTTTATACCGAAATAGTGACGGACAGAATCTAAGTACCGTAGACTTTTTTAACTATGATAGCAACCGACTTCCGACTATATCGAGATTGAGAATAAACTCAGGGGATGAAACCGATGTTACCTATCAATATTCGGCGAATTTTGTGAAAGATTTCAAGAAGGACGGTCAGAAATTAACGGCTGATTTTCAATACTCTACAGGAGAGGAATTATCCAATTCCGGAATTAATGAAAGCGTTTTAAGCGACGAAACTATTTTTATTCCTTCAGAGGCAACCTATACAAGTGAGGAACAGATTAATCGTTTATTTCAATTCGATTACGTCAACCCAATTGGTGAAAATAATAGCGGGCAATTTGAATTTGGATATCGAGGTACGTTCAACGACTTCTACACTGACTTTGAATTACAACTTCAAGAAGAGGCAAACGGCCCTCTTTTAAGAGACCCTGACACGAGTAATCAATTAGTGTATAAAGAATATGTAAACGCGGGATACTTTCAATTAGGTAATAAATTTGGTAAGGTATCATTATTAGGTGGCCTACGTGTCGAGAATTCAGCAATTACCGTGAATTCATCAGGTGATTTTGGACAAGACAATAACAAAAAGGAGTACACCAACTGGTTCCCATCTCTTTTTGTAGGATATGAGTTTTCTGAAACCGAACAATTAACCCTAAGCTATAGTAGACGTCTTAGAAGGCCTCGATCTTGGTTTATTAATCCTTTTGTAAGACGAAATAGTAATACCAACCTATTTGTCGGTAACCCTGATCTTGATCCAACTTACTCCAACGCTTTTGATTTAGGATACCTGAAGCGCTTTGGAAAACTAACCTTGAATACCTCTGCTTACTATAACAAGAGTACTGGGGTATTCCAATTTGTTGTTCAAGAAACGGGAGATTTCGTAGAAATTGATACGGGTGACGGAGAAATTGTTAGTGTTCCTGTACAGCTCAGAAGTCCTATTAATCTGGCAACTGAGTACCGATATGGAGGAGAATTAACCACCTCATACGCGCCAAAACGCGGGATGAGATTCTCATGGAACATCAATCTTTTTCAACAACAATTACAAGGAGACTTCTCTTACACGAATAGTTTAGGCGAAGAGATCACACAAAATTTTGACACAGAGAATTTTAGTTGGTTTAGTAGAATCAGTGGACAATTCCCACTACCTGGAAAAATCAACTTTCAAACCAATGCATTCTACAGCGGGCCATCCGTTAATCCCCAGGGAACGAACAAAGGAATTCTTTCGGTTAACCTTGCAATGAGCAAAGAGATTTTAAATGATAAAGGCTCCATTTCATTCAACGTAAGTGATTTGTTCAATCAGAGAAAACGTATTTCTGAAACTAGAACGTTTAACGTATTTACACAAAGTGAAAATCAATGGAGACAGCGCCAAGCTACTCTTACTTTTAGATATCGTTTCAATGAACAAGAAGGTCAAAGAAATAATCGCCGAAGACCAGATATGGGTGAAGGTGGCAGTGGTGAAGAATTTGAATTCGGAACACCCTAAAGAAAAAATTAATTGAATAAAAAAAGGCCCGGAATATCGGGCCTTTTTTATTTATTCTATGTCAATTAAGACTGAGTTTCTTTCTCTTTTCTCTTCTCTTTTAAGAATTCAATAAAACTACCTGTTAACCAATAAGGTATCACAAAGGTTAAAAGAAAAATCATTAACCAAAATCCTATGGTTAGAATACTCAAAAAGGCTATAAATCCTAAGTATTGATCAAATTCAATCATCGTAGTTCTTATTTATAACGCGAATATAAGATGTTTTGAGATTTTGCTCCAAGCAAAAGGCTATAAATCAAGGTAAAAATAGCAGAAGTGGTTAACTTTGAATTTCAAATTGACACATCATGGAATATAGAATTGAAAAAGATACCATGGGTGAAGTGCATGTTCCCAAGAATGTATTTTGGGGTGCTCAAACCCAAAGATCTATCAATAACTTCAAAATTGGTCCGCAAGGTTCAATGCCTAGGGAGATTATTTACGGATTTGCTTATTTAAAGAAGGCTGCCGCCTATGCGAATTGTGAATTAGGAGTTCTTGATGCTACAAAAAGAGAACTTATTGCTAAAGTTTGCGATGAAATTTTAGAAGGAAAATT
>PZPI01000121.1 GCA_003045935.1 Bacteroidota bacterium
GTTGCAGGATATATGAATAGCCACAATCGTCCCTTGAGAGACCATTTAGAGTTGGACTTTCCTGATCGCAAAAGAAAACCCATGTCTACACCTTATGGGCCTTATGCAGACGATTTTTCATTACAGCAGCATAAGTATGGGCCTTACCAGCCCATCGCTGAATATTATAAAGAGGTCTATCAAATGACAAAAAAAAAATAGATACAAAAAAACCCGCCATCGGCGGGTTTTTGTCTATCGTACTAATTTGATTATCTGATTACGATACCAAATGCATGTTGAAAATGAGAAACTCCGTAAGAAGTAGGAGTGTGTTTGAAAGTACTGTCATAGGTAAGGCCTAAGTGGTCTGTAATCCAAACATTAAGACCAGCTCCTAGGTTAATTGTTCCTGAAGAGAAATCTCCCATCCAATACTTACCAGCACCAGCTAAAACATAAGGATCAAATTTAGTATCGCTTAAGAAGTTGTAACGAATTGACGCATCAGCTCCAACATAACTTTCTTTAACAGACTGTGTTCCTAACTTAGAAATTGAACTAGCACTACCTCTAAGAGCAACAGAGAATCCATTTTCTAAGTAGTAAGTCCCCTGAATGTAGGTTACAGATGGAGCAACATTCCAGTTATCTGCGGCTTTAAAGAAGTCTTGAAATAAGGCACCAGCGTAGTCATTCGTTGCGTTAGTTGGGAACGCATCAACTCCAGTAAAACCAGTGCTAAAAGTAAGGTGGTTGTCAGCATCTTGAGCTTGTACGCTAAATGATAACGCAAGAATCGCTACAAGAGTCATTAATGATTTGATTGTTTTCATGTGATTTAAGTATAGTTATGGTATAAAATTACACTAAATAATTCGAATTTGTAAATAGCAACGAATTAGCTTTCGTTACAAATGTTGGAGACAATTTTATGATCGCATAGAATATATCCATCTTCAACGAGATATTTTGAGGCGTTCATGGGAATTTCGACTTCTCCTTTGTCGATCACTTTGGTTGCCGACAGGTGAATTTCTTCGAATCCCGCGGCTCTAAATGCTTGGTGATTAGATGAATTTATCCCTCCTCCTGGTAAAATTGTAGTGTTATAATTTGTATTCCAAGTGGTTAGTGTTTCAAGGGCATCGATGGCTTTGGTACATCCGCCCGATGTTAAAATCCTTTGTACTCCTAGGTTATCTAATTGGGTAAGAGCCTTCTCTTTATTTGGGATCCAATCGAAGGCTCTGTGAAAGGTAAAGGGCAAACCCTCGCAGGCCTTAATCAAATGTATTGTATTTTCGATATCTAGGGTGTGGTCTTCATGCAGTATTCCTGATACTATTCCTTGAACCCCAAGAGATTTGGCCATTTCAATATCTGCGATCATAAGATCTATCTCACTTTTCGAATAGGTGAAGTCACCCCCTCGTGGACGAATTAAAACATGAATATTAATCGAGAGTTCTTTTACGGCTTTTTCGATTAAACCCCATGAAGGAGTAAGGCCTCCTAAGGCCAAAGCTGAGCAAAGTTCAATACGGTTTGCACCTGATTTTTCAGCAATGAGGGCCGACTGCATTGAATCGACGCAGATTTCAACGATCATTAGTTAGCTATTATTAGCTTCAATGTAGTAACTTTTAGATTTAAATCAATAGATATGAAACGCAGAACCTTCTTTTCTCTATCTGCCATGGGCTCGGCAAGTCTTTTGTTTGCTAAATCAAAAATGAATACTGTAAAACAGTATCAAGGCAGTGGCATTAAGGTAATTGCTACTTGGAATGTGCCTAATGCGGTAGACGCAGCGCTTGAACAGTTAAACCAATCGGCTAGCGCCGTAGATGCTATTGAGGCGGGATGTAGGGTTGAAGAATCGGATATTTCAAATAGCTCTGTCGGTAAAGGAGGGCTCCCAGACCGAGAAGGAAGAGTTACCCTTGATGCTTGTATCATGGATGCTCAAGGTAATGCAGGCTCTGTCGTGTTTCTAGAAGAAATTGAACATCCGATTTCGGTAGCTCGAAAGGTAATGGAGAACTCACCTCATGTCATTCTAGCCGGTGAAGGGGCCCAAAAATTCGCCCTTGAGCAGGGTTTTGAAAAGACCAATTTACTTACAGAATCTTCAAAAATTGCCTGGGAAAAGTGGTTAGAAACCGCCCAGTATAAGCCGATTATTAATATTGAAAATCACGACACCATTGGTATGTTGGCCATTGATAATGCGGGGAATATTTCAGGCGGATGTACCACCAGCGGTCTAGCTTACAAGATGCGCGGCCGTGTTGGTGATTCACCAATTATTGGTTCTGGGTTATTTATTGATAATGAAGTAGGTGGAGCTACAGCTACAGGAATGGGAGAGGAAATATTAAAAAGTGTCGGAAGTTTTTTGATTGTTGAACTCATGCGCCAGGGCATGCATCCGCAACAGGCTTGTGAAGAAGCCGTTCGTCGAATCGCTAAAAAAGGTGGCGATCGTGTGAAGGATTTTCAAGCCGGATTTGTAGCCCTTAGAAAAGATGGTGAAACCGGAGGATTCGCCATTCATCCTGGGTTTAATTACACCATCGGCGACTCAAAAGGAAAGACCCTTTTAACCCCAAGCACCCTATTTTAGACGTTTTAATTGACGTTCTATTTTGGCGATAATCTTTTCGATTTCTGAATCGGGCTCAATAATGGTGTAGTTTTCCCAGAAAAGCGGATCGTAGAAACCTTCAAGAGATTCAATGAGTACTTTGTTAGGTCTAAGCCGCGCCTTCTCCTCAACTAGGTCTTTACTGCGACCTTCTAACCAATCGGTAATAGCCATTTCAGCTTCTATCTGATAGGTTCTTCTAAACAAACGAGATTTCCAATTAACCCTAAACTCTAAGTCAATTTTACCATATTGTAGTAGCCACCTATTGTCTTTTGGTGCATAATCGATTTGATAATGCATTTTTGTTGGCCAAATATCCATTCCTTCAGGTTTCTTCTTAACGAAGATTCTAGAAGCTTTTTCCCTATTCGAAACGTTTAGATCTAGATCTGCTCTAACTAAATCAAATGAGGCTTTATTTAAATATAATACTCCAGAGAAGTTAGGATTTTTAGAGCTACTCCTTGGTTCGAATGCTACTTGAAGCACCTCTTGTTCATTGTAATCGAGGGAGCCCAAATAGGTGTATTTGTAAAACTCTAGGTTGTTCTCGTCAAATACAATTTCTGGGTATTTGGCTAAATCGGTATATAGAATATTGAATGGGCCGCCCTGTAATTTTACGGCGACAGAATCTACAGATCTATAATTATTTGCTTTTCGAAGCTGATTCAAAAACACTAGATCATTAAGATCGCTAGTATTAGGACGCTTTAGAATACTTATGACTGCTTCGGCCAATGATAAGTTATTTCCTCGTTTTTGAATACGTTCTCGAAAGAAGCCTAGAGCCTGAAAAGAGTTTTTGTCTTCGTATTCTTTGCGTCTACTGAGCATTCTTTCAATGAGTTGTTGAGGTTCGCGATAGCCTTCAACATTAATCTCTTTTAATCGTATTTCTCTAGGTTCTAAATAATAGACGAGGTCTTCTGTGGCAACATTTAAGCTGTAGCTGTAGCTAGTCTGATTAAAACCAATTCCCCCGATTCGAAGTTGAAAAGTTTCTCCTTGTGTACTTAGAGGAATAGTGAAGCCTCCTTCTGAATTGGTTATTATTCTTACTACAGAATATCCTTCGAGCTCAACTAGTGCTCCTTCGATAGGTTCTTTAGTATAAGCGTGGAGTACTTGCCCGCTAATTCGTTTTTGAGCAAACGACAATGTTGCAAGGAGAACCGCGCACCAGAGGAAAATCTGTTTCATATTCTTTTTCTTATAAAAATAAAAAAAGGGACTCTAATCAAAGAATGCCTCTTCTTTAGGATGCTAAAACTTTACTCAAACTAGATTAAATACTACCGATAGTTTGAATTAATCGAGCGTTTTGTACGTATTGATTCCTTTTAAAATTGTGCCCACACCAAAATTTCCTGTTTGA
>PZPI01000122.1 GCA_003045935.1 Bacteroidota bacterium
GTATAAGAAAGAGACATAATCAATGATTTATTGCATAAATGTAGTAAAATTAACCCGTTTGAAGGTCAAGATGTATATTTGCTTTAATGTCTAAAACACAAAAAAACAGTCCGAAGGATCGTTCTAAAATATTCGACACCTTCAAGCTTCTGGTGGTAAACGACGAGACCTTCGAAGAAGTGTTCTCTCAGCGGTTATCTCGCCTGAACGCCTTTGTTTTTTTAGTCATCTTCGTGGGTCTGGTTAGCACCCTTTCTTTTTTTGTCATCGCAGCAACACCTCTACGATACCTAATTCCTGGAATAGAGTCCGCTGCACTGCAGCGCGAGGTGGAAACGCTTCTGGTTAAAACTGATTCCTTACAGCGAGTAATCGAGACCGATTCAAAATACATCGAGGGAATTCGTCGGGTGCTTAGCGGTGAAGTGGTTTATGAAGCACCCGAAATAGATAGTACAGCTATTTTTATGGACGCCCCTTCTACAGACCAATTATTAGAGACAAGAAAAAGCATTGCTATGCTAGAACTTGAAAGCCAAGTAAAGAAGGAAGAGGCGTATAGCCCTGTGGTAGAGACTTCTATTTCAAACCCACTCTATTTTGCTCCGTTAAGCGGGGTGGTTTCTGGGTATTATGACCCTGTAGTGGGACACCTCGCCATAGATATTGCTGCCGCAGAAGGAACGGGGGTTAAGGCGATTACCGACGGCACCGTATTACACGCTGAATGGTCTGCCAATACTGGTTATAACCTGGTGGTGGTGCATCAAGGGGAGACAGTATCTGTTTACAAACACAACGGTGTGATATTCAAGAAACAAGGCGATACAGTTACTGCCGGAGAAATTATTGCTTCGGTCGGAAACACCGGGGAATTGAGTTCGGGATCACATCTCCATTTTGAACTTTGGAAGCAAGGGAAACCGGTTAATCCTCAACAATACATCAAGTTTTAATTATGAGCCTAAAGTCATTCCTAGCTAAGCCTTTTGCGAGATGGAACGTCGCTCGAAACAAAAAGTATATTGATCAACCGGTAGCTTCACAGGAAGCGGTTTTTCAGCAGATTGTTTCGAAAGCAAGAGACACCGCTTTTGGAATCGACCACGATTTTAAATCGATTCGCACGTATAGCGACTTTAAATCGAGAGTTCCTGTTCGTGATTACGAAGAACTAAGGCCTTATGTCGAACGAATTGTAAAGGGCGAAAAAAACGTGCTTTGGCCGGGACTACCTGCTTATTTGGCTAAAACATCTGGCACCACTTCAGGAGCTAAATACATACCGATTACCGCAGAATCAATGAAGGAGCAAGTAACTTCTTCAAAACTCGCCTTACTTCAGTATATCGTTAATAAAGGAAGTGCAGATTATGTCAGCGGAAAAATGATTTTTTTACAAGGAAGTCCCGCACTAGACACGAAGGGCGCAGTTAAAATAGGCCGCTTATCAGGCATTTCAGCCCATTACCTTCCTAGTTATTTACTTAAAAACAGGCTGCCTTCATGGGAGACTAATATTATTGAAGATTGGGAAACCAAAGTAGAAGCGATTGTTGACGAGACCATCAACGAAAACATGACTCTGATCGCGGGAATCCCCTCTTGGGTGCAGATGTATTTTGAGCGGCTTGTTGCACGTTCAGAAAATTCGGTTGGAGCGTTGTTTCCCAACTTTTCCCTTTACGTCTACGGAGGCGTTAATTATGAGCCGTATCGACAAAAATTTGAAGATCTGATAGGGAGAAGGGTGGACAGCATCGAATTGTTTCCTGCTAGCGAAGGTTTTTTTGCTTATCAAGACACACTAGAAAACAACGGGCTGTTGCTCCAGGTGCATTCTGGAATATTTTATGAGTTTATTGAGGCTAGCAAGTTTTATGACGAAAACCCTCCAAGAATTTCTTTAGCTGATGTACAACTTGGTGTGGATTACGCCCTTATTCTTTCAACAAATGCAGGTTTGTGGGGGTATAATATCGGAGACACTGTTCGATTTGTCTCTTTGAACCCGCATCGAGTAATTGTATCAGGAAGAATTAAACACTTTATTTCTGCCTTCGGCGAACACGTCATCGCTAAAGAGGTTGAAGAGGCGATGACCGTGGCTCTTGCAGCCCACCCTGAGGCAAGAATTTCCGAGTTCAGTGTAGCGCCAGAAGTTAGCCCTAAAGAGGGGGGTCTGCCCTATCACGAATGGCTCATTGAATTTGAAAAGGAGCCTAATGATAAGGAGGCGTTTGCACAAACCCTTGATCAAAGTGTCCAGAATCAAAATGTGTATTACAAAGATCTAATTGCCGGAAAGGTTCTAAAACCTGCCGTTGTGAGCCCTTTGAATAAAGGTGCCTTTGAGGCATACATGAGATCACAAGGAAAGCTTGGAGGCCAGAATAAAGTAAAGCGCCTCTCGAATGCGCGTGATGTAGCTGATTTATTAACCCCATATCTAGCTACTTCATGAAAAGAGCTTTGATTACTGGCGCGGCAGGGTTCCTAGGCTCTCACTTAGTAGACCGGTTATTGGCAGAGGGGCATGAGGTTATCGGCATGGATAATTTAATCACTGGTGATCTGCGCAACCTAGATCACTTGAAGGCAGAGCCACGATTTACTTTTGTGGAGCACGATGTGACTGAGTATGTATCTGTATCGGGACCGCTTAGCTGCATTTTGCACTTCGCCTCTCCTGCAAGCCCAATAGACTATCTCAAAATTCCAATACAAACTTTAAAGGTGGGTTCGCTAGGAACACATAATTTGCTAGGCTTAGCAAAAGACAAGAAGGCGCGTTTTATGATTGCCTCTACCTCTGAAGTGTATGGGGATCCGCTTGTGCATCCGCAAGATGAATCCTATTTTGGAAACGTTAATGCCATTGGCCCTAGAGGGGTGTATGACGAGGCTAAACGTTTTCAGGAGTCAATGACCATGGCCTATCATCGCTTTCATGGCTTAGATACTAGAATAGCACGAATATTCAACACTTATGGCCCTAGAATGAGGCTAAATGACGGTCGGGTTATTCCTGCCTTTATAGGTCAGATTCTGCGCTCCGAGCCATTAACTGTTTTTGGGGACGGACAACAAACCAGAAGTTTTTGCTATGTTGATGACCTTGTAGAGGGGCTTTACCGTTTACTTCGTTCTGATTATCACTTGCCAGTGAATCTAGGAAACCCAGACGAGATAAGCATTATAGACTTTGCGACTGAGATCAAAGAGATCATGGGGTCTGAACAACCGATTTCTTTTAAAGAACTGCCTACAGATGACCCTGCCCAAAGACAGCCAGATATTGCCAAAGCGAAGGAGCTGCTGGGCTGGAGTCCTCAACACGAACGAAAAGAAGGCCTAAGAAAGACGATCGAATACTTCAAGAGTTTAGCGCCCGAGGAGTGGTATAGAAAAGAACATAGAACGTTTAATCATCAGAATAAGAAAAAATGAATCATCGCGTACTAATTGTCGGGTCAGGAGGGCGAGAACACGCCATAGCACACAAAATAGCAGAGAGCAATAGATGCGAGGCGCTATATGTAGCCCCAGGGAATGCAGGAACCACAGAGATAGCTTTAAACTTGAATATTGGGGTTGATCAGTTTACTGAATTAGGACAAGCTTGCTTAGAGCACAACATTACGATGCTAATTGTAGGACCCGAGGTTCCGCTTGTTAAAGGAATCGTTGATTTTTTTCAAAACGACCCTAGCCTAAGCGCTATTTTAGTCGTTGGTCCAGATGCAGTAGCTGCTCAGCTAGAAGGCTCAAAAGATTTTGCAAAAGCCTTCATGCAAAAACACGGAGTACCCACAGCTGCCTATCAAACCTTTACTTCTCAAAATATTGAAGAGGGCTATAAATTCTTAGAATCATTGAACCCTCCCTATGTACTTAAAGCAGACGGGTTAGCTGCGGGTAAAGGCGTGCTTATTTTAGACAAGTTAGCTGATGCAAAAAACGAATTGGCTCAATTTTTAACCCACAATAGTTTTGGTGAAGCCGGACA
>PZPI01000023.1 GCA_003045935.1 Bacteroidota bacterium
AGCCGCAAAGCCATTATAATTCGCATAAAACGGTTCAGGAATAATAATTTCATCCTCAGCGTCTAACAGACTAGCCATAACAAAAGACAGCGCCTCAGAGCCGCCAGTGGTAATAATTAAATCGTCTGCGGTAACACTTGCACCAAAACTGCTATAGTACGCTGCAACCTTCGATCTATGCTCATCAGTCCCTTCAGTCCGACTATATGCCAGTGTATCTAAACTTAAATTCTTTATAGCTTGGATAGCGCTATCTGGAGTCTTAATATCGGGTTGCCCGATATTGAGATGAAGTACGTGAATACCTCTACTCTTTGCTGATTGAGCGAAAGGAACGAGCTTGCGAATAGGGGATTGTGGCATAGCACTTCCCTTAGCAGATATCTTGGGCATACTGTTTTGGTAGTAAAGGTACCAAATTAGTCGATGATATTTCCGCTGATTTTAATGCTGTATACACTAGGGCTTCCGCTAGTAATCAAGGTTAGTACCTTTCTGAACGGTCCTTTTAAAAGATCATCACAAATACGAATACCGATACTGTCTCTTGCGTTAGGTTCTATGAAATTAGGCCTGTAAACGACATCATACCCGTACGACATATGAATTTCTAAAAGTTTAACAGTACCCTTCGATGGGTTACTGAAATGAAGGTAATGTACTTCAGAATTACTCTTAGAAACAGATCCGATGGCAATCAGGTCTGATTCAAAAGTAAGGCTGGCTTCTTGTGCGTGTATCTTAATTGTGAAAATAAACGCAGCTAAAAAGAGTACAAAAATGTCTTGATACCGTTGCATAATACAATTTTAAAGCAATGTGTCTTAGAGGCAAATAACTTTTATAAATGATATGATCTTTCCTATTTTTGTGGGTATTTGACGAATTACCTTATCCTTATCTTTTCCCCATGGAAATAGCTGCCCAATATAGCCCAGAAAACATCGAGCAAAAATGGTACAAACATTGGATCGCTAATCAGCTTTTTGAATCGAAAGTTGATGAGCGTGAGCCTTATACCATTGTTATACCCCCACCGAATGTCACTGGGGTACTTCATATGGGGCATATGCTGAATAATACAATACAGGATGTTCTGATTCGCCGAGCTCGACTGCAAGGTAAAAATGCTTGTTGGGTACCCGGTACGGATCACGCTTCTATAGCAACAGAAGCAAAAGTGGTTGCTCGATTAAAGGAGCAGGGCATTGAGAAATCTTCACTTTCTAGAGATGAATTTTTGAAGCATGCTTGGGATTGGACAGCGGAATATGGAGGGGTAATCCTCAAGCAGTTACGACGTTTAGGTGCTTCATGTGATTGGTCTAGAACTAAATTCACTATGGATTCGGATCTTTATGATTCTGTGATTAAGGTCTTTGTAGATTTATATGATAAAGGATTGATTTATAGAGGGTACCGAATGGTTAATTGGGATCCAGAAGCCCAAACAACCCTTTCTGATGAAGAAGTGATCTACAAAGAAATGCAGGGCTCACTGTATTACTTAAGTTATCGTTTTGTGGAGGGAGAAGGGGAAATAACCGTTGCTACTACTAGACCTGAAACCATATTCGGTGACGTTGCTATTTGTGTAAATCCCGAGGATGAACGATACCGATCTTTAATTGGTAAAAAGGTTCGGGTACCGATTTGTAATCGTGAAATTCCTATTATCGCAGACTCCTATGTTGATCCTGAGTTTGGAACAGGTTGCCTCAAGATTACTCCCGCACACGATATTAATGATAAGAATATTGGAGATAAGTACGACCTAGATATCTATGATGTATTTAATGCGGACGGAACGCTTAATGCTCATGCCATGCATTATCAAGGTAGAGATCGTTTTGAAGTTCGTGATTCAATAGCCGAAGAATTAAAAGGGCTCGGATTGTTAATTAAGAAGGAGTCGCATTTGAATAACGTTGGCACTTCTGAGCGCACTGGGGCTGTTATTGAACCAAGATTATCAGATCAATGGTTCTTAAAGATGGAAGAGCTGGTGAAGCCTGCTCTAACTTCTGTGCTTGAAGATCATTCGATTCAACTTTATCCGAAAAAATTCGAAAACACCTATCGCCACTGGTTAGAGAATATCAGAGATTGGAATATTTCTCGACAGCTTTGGTGGGGTCAACAAATCCCTGCCTATTATTACGGTGATGGCCAAATGGTAGTTGCTATCTCTATAGAAGAAGCAGTTGAAAAAGCGAATCAACTAGCGAAACAGAATGGTGAGGCAACTACTTATGCAGTAAAGGATTTTACTCAAGATGTAGATGTTCTAGACACTTGGTTCTCTTCTTGGCTTTGGCCAATCAGTGTGTTTAACGGTATTCTTGATCCTGAAAATGAAGAAATTAACTATTATTATCCGACCCAAGATCTAGTAACCGGCCCAGATATCCTCTTTTTCTGGGTAGCCCGAATGATTATTGCGGGTTATGAGTACAGAGATGCGCCACCTTTTACTAGCGTTTATTTAACAGGATTGGTAAGAGATAAACAAGGCCGAAAGATGAGTAAGTCTTTAGGTAATTCCCCAGACGCTCTTGGTCTGATTGATACCTATGGTGCGGATGCCGTTCGTGTCGGATTATTACTTAGCTCCGCTGCAGGTAACGATTTACTTTTCGACGAATCGCTATGCGATCAAGGTCGTAGTTTTGCCAATAAAATCTGGAACGCATTTCGATTAATTAAGAGCTTTGAGGTAGCCGATATTAAACAACCTGTATATGCTAAACAGGGCATTGATTGGTTTGAGGCCTCCTTTGCTGCAGCATTAGAACAGATTGAGGATCACTATGAGAAGTATCGTATTTCAGATGTTCTAATGAGCATTTATCGTTTGATATGGGATGATTTCTGTTCTTGGTTATTAGAAATTATCAAACCAGCATATGGCAGTCCAATTGATCAAACGACTCTAAATCAAGTCGTTGACATTCTGGATAGGCTGTTAGTTACTTTGCATCCATTTATGCCATTCCTTACCGAGGAATTGTGGCAGTCTTTAAAATTAAGAGATTCAAAGGATTCGATTTGTGTTGCAAGTATGCCTAAGGCAAATGCGTATAATCAAGAAACGCTAATGGCCTTTGAAACGTCGAAAGAGGTGGTTAGTGCTATTCGATCAATCAGAAAGGAGAAGAGTATTGCCTTTAAAGAGTCGTTAGAGCTCCTAGTGACCGATGCAATTGACTTTGAATTATATGCTGAAGTAGCTACCAAGTTGGCCAATACGAGTTTGCCTCAAAGGGTCGAACAGGCACCAAGTGCTTGTGCTAGTTTTAGGGTAAGTAAAACAGAATTTTTTATTCCGCTTAGCGAAGGGGTAGACCTTGAGGCAGAACGCGAAAAGATTCAAAAAGAAATTGATTACCTCAAAGGATTCTTAGCTTCAGTGGACAAGAAATTAAGCAATGAGCGATTTGTATCAAATGCTCCTGAAAAGGTTATTGAATTAGAGCGCAAAAAGGCGGCTGACGCACGAGAAAAGATTGAAGGATTAGAGAAGAGTCTCGGATTACTAGAGTAATTCTGCGATAATCGTTTCGCCTCCCTTTACTTTTTGGTCTAGGGATACATTTATTTTGGCGTCATTAGGTATGATCACGTCTATTCGTGAACCAAACTTGATAAAGCCTGCATCTTCACCGGCTTTTACGGTATCTCCGACCTTAGCGTAATTAACGATTCTTCGTGCAAGCGCTCCGGCAATTTGTCGATAGAGTATGGGCTTACCACTAGGATGCTCAATCACCACCGTTGTTCTTTCATTGTGTGTACTCGATTTTGGGTGCCAAGCTACTAGGTATTTTCCGTGATGGTATTGACTATAGAGAATTTTACCATTGAATGGATACCTAGTCACATGAACATTGAGTGGCGACATGAAAATTGAAATCAGTGTTCGTGGTTCTCCGAAATATTCATGATCGGTAAAAGGTTCAATTTTGACTACCGTACCATCAGAAGGTGCGAGTATACCCTTTTCAGATTTCGGAGTGTTTCGCTTAGGGTTACGAAAAAACTGTAAGATAATGATCCATATGAATACACCAGCTATGATTGGTAAACTACCCAGAAATGTAGACTCGATACTCATACCTAGCCAGATACATAAAATCAAAACTAGCGTAGCTAGTGCAATACTAGGGTAACCTTCTTTGTGAAACATAGATGCCTAAATTAAAGGGTCAAAAGTAGATAAATGACAGGAGATAGATAAATCAAACTATCGATACGGTCCAAAATTCCTCCATGTCCGGGGATGACTCTTCCACTATCTTTAACATGATTCAGTCGTTTCATTTTAGAAGCAACTAAGTCTCCTAAATTCGCCAATAGGCTAGTTGTGATACTTAGAATAAGCCAGTGAGGTAGTGGTAGATATTGATTCAAAAAATATCCGACTAGAACGGTTGCTAAAGTGCCTCCAAGGTAACCCTCTAGACTTTTATTGGGTGAAATAGAACTTACCTTTGTTTTTCCGATTTTTGACCCGACCAGATAGGCCATAGAGTCGTTAGTCCATACGAGTAGAAGGATTCCTAAACACCACATAGTGTTTAGCTGGTATATTAAAAACAGATTGAATATACCTAATACAGCGTAGAGTGGTGAAAAGTATCGATGAAAGTAATTGTTTTTACATTTTTTAAAAAGCGTGATGCTCATTAGAAGGGTGGCTAAAACTCCAGCATAAATAAATAGGGTTTTAGACTCGCTCATATAAGCAAGTATAAGAGTCACCGATGAACTGACAAAAACCACTTGTCTTGGAAGTCTAAACATTCCTCTTATTTCTAGTGCGGCGCCAATACCGAGTAAGGCACACCACATAAAAAAGACCTCCTCTCTAGGCACATATATGGCGCCTAAGAACAATAAAATATATACCAGTCCACTAATAGATCGAAGTACGAGTGTATTCATTTAGAAGTCTTCTAAAAGTAGAAGATATAGGTTTTTGGTTTTGGTTCCGTAATGCATGAAGTCATCTTTGTTTTCTTGATTAACTTCATTGTTTTTAAAGGAGGTGATTTTGGTGGGTAAAGGTCCTCCTAAATGGCGTTGCTTTATAGCTCGAAGAGCTTCTGAAATAGAAACAACCATTTGAGAAGTGCGTGCAAAAACGATGAGGTTTTCAGGTAGTTCCTCGCTTTTTATCCCTTTTAATTGCTTCGAACAAACGAGTACAGATCCTTGATTTGCGATTAGGTGTTCACATTTTGTGGTGAAGATCGTCGGTTTACTATAACTCTCAGTGAAATTGGCAATCGAGGCATATCGATCGATTAATTCTGAGTCGAGACATAACATGTCTTTCTCCTGCCAACCATTCTCTTCGATGATGTTATCGAAATATTGGTCTACTTCTTCTTGGTTTTCACAGTATAAAAACTTTCCTCCACTAGAAGTGAATTCTTTAAGAAAAAGCTCATCTAATGGTAATGATTCTGATTCACTCTCTTTGGGAGCCGACTTGTTCTCGTCAGATTCGATTTTCCTTCCAAAGATGCGATCAAATAAACCCATTATGCGTCTAAGTCTTCTTCTTCGTTTTCAGGTTTTACTTCAGTTTGTAAATGAGATTCTTCGGATTTAATTTCTTTTTGGAATGATCGTTTACCGAATATCTCCTCTAGGTCATCCTTAAAAATAACCTCTTTTTCTAACAAACGCTCAGCCAGTTTGGTGAGTTTGTCCTTATTTTCTTTAAGAATGATAATTGCTCGTTGATATTGGCCTTCGATTATATTCGAAATCTCCTTATCAATAGTTTGTGCGGTCACCTCACTGTAAGGCTTTGTGAATCCATATTCACTTTGCCCACTCGAATCGTAATAGGTAACATTACCAATCTTATCGTTTAAGCCATAAACAGTAACCATTGCGCGAGCTTGTTTAGTTACTTTTTCTAGATCACTTAAAGCTCCTGTTGAAATCGTATCGAAGATAATTTTCTCAGCCGCACGACCTCCCATAGTAGCACACATTTCATCTAGCAATTGTTCAGGACGAACAATCTGACGCTCCTCAGGTAAGTACCAAGCAGCACCTAGTGATTGACCTCTAGGAACGATGGTGACTTTTACAAGTGGAGCTGCGTATTGTAGCATCCAGCTAACCGTTGCATGCCCTGCCTCATGAAACGCAATGGCTCGTTTCTCGTCTGGAGTAATGATTTTACTTCGCTTCTCTAAACCTCCAACAATTCGGTCAACCGCATCTAAGAAGTCTTGTTTAGTAACTGATTTTTGTTCTTTACGAGCAGCGATTAGGGCCGCTTCGTTACAAACGTTGGCAATATCGGCTCCTGAAAAACCTGGAGTTTGACGGGCTAAAAATTCTAAATCTAAAGTTTCGGAAGTTTTAATCGGCTTTAGGTGCACTTCAAAAATTTCCTTTCTTTCATTCAGATCGGGTAAGTCCACGTAAATTTGACGATCAAAGCGCCCCGCTCTCATCAGTGCCTTATCTAAAATATCTGCGCGGTTCGTTGCTGCTAACACAATCACATTGGTATTCGTTCCGAAACCATCCATTTCGGTTAACAGCTGGTTAAGCGTATTCTCGCGCTCGTCGTTAGAACCTGTAATATTGTTTTTTCCTCTTGCTCGACCGATAGCATCAATTTCATCGATAAAAATGATGGCAGGGGACTTGTCCTTTGCTTGTTTGAATAAGTCACGAACTCGAGAGGCTCCAACACCTACGAACATTTCAACAAAGTCAGATCCTGATAGTGAGAAGAAGGGTACTTTTGCCTCACCCGCTACTGCTTTGGCGAGTAAAGTCTTACCTGTACCTGGAGGGCCTACAAGCAGAGCCCCTTTCGGTATTTTTCCTCCTAACGAAGTATATTTTTCGGGGTTCTTTAAGAACTCGACAATTTCTTGGACTTCTTCTTTTGCGCCCTCTAAACCGGCAACATCCTTGAATGAGGTTCTAGTATCTGTTTTCTCATCAAAAAGCTTAGCCTTCGATTTTCCGATACTGAAAATTTGACCGCCACCTGGCGCTCCTGATCCACCTGACATTCGTCGCATTAGGAATATCCAAACACCGATAATAAGTACAAAAGGCAGAATTGAAATAAGGAGTTCTAACAGATAGTTATTTTCTTTGTCATAGTCAATAACCGTTGCAAGGTTGTTCTCTGACTTAATCGTTTTGATGGTATTTTCGAAATTTTGTAAATCACCAAAGTCTAAAACATACTGTGCAGTTGGAGCTGTCGAAGGTAGTAGGCTGGGCTCAGCAACTTTTTTGTGTACCTCTTTTTGGAGGGCAGTATCGTTTAGAAAAACCTTTGCTTGACGGGTATTAGTGATGATTACAATCTTGTCTACATCTCCTTCTCTAAGGTATTCTTCTAATTGAGAAGTGGTTGTTTTTTCTTGGTTATCTAAGGCTAAACCGCCAAATAGATTAAAGGCCACGAACACTAGAATTGCGGCATAAAAAATCCAACCGTATTTAGAAGGCTTTTTTTTGGTATTATTATTCATAGGATTATTACTCATAGCAAAAGGGAAAAATTAAGAAAAGGAACGTTCGATGGCGGTTAGTTTAGCATCTCCCCATAGTCCTTCGATATCATAGCGCTCTCTAATGGGTCTTTGAAAAACATGAACGACAACATCGACATAATCGAGAAGTACCCATTCGCTGTTTTCGGTACCTTCCACTTTCCATGGTTTCGATTTAATCGATTTACTTACCTTTTTCTGAATGGAAGATACGATTGCATTTACGTGCGTATTCGAAGTTCCGTTGCAAATCACAAAATAGTCACAAACTGTATTTTCGATTTCTCTTAAATCTAACAGGTTTATTTCAACGCCCTTTACATCTTCAATTCCGTCGATGATTAGCGCTATAAGTTCGTCAGTACTCGCTTGTGTTTTTTGCATTCAATCGGTTTAATTTTCGTGCACAAAGTTAATTTATTTTAACTTGTCATGCCTTAGTTTTTCAGCTCTTCTCAGAATATTAAAGATAACTCTAAATGAACATTATCAAAGTCGATGCCACGAATTCTACAAGCACTTTAATTGCATCGCTTTTTCGATCGGGAGCTATCGCAATTCCTTCGGCCTTATACACCATTGATCAAACGGGTGGGCGTGGTAGACTCGAGCGTCCTTGGAACTCTGAACCCGGCAAAAACCTGACGATAAGCTATGTCTTACCTGATTTTGGTTCGTCTCCAAAATCAGTATTTCGAGCAATGAGGCAGATTACCTGGTCTGTGCTTGAAATCTTAGAAACCGCAGGAATCCTTGATTTATCGGTCAAGTGGCCAAACGACATTATGGCAGGTGACCGTAAAATTGCAGGAATTTTAATCGAAAGAAGTTTACGGCAAGGAAAATCTTCTTTTGTTATCGTTGGGGTTGGGTTAAACGTAAATCAAGTCAGTTTTAAGGATGAATTTAAAGCTACTTCAATGTGTGAATTAACTCAAAAGGTCTTCGAGATTGATCCATTAGCTTATAGGCTCTCCGATTCGATAGCCAATCATTTACTTCAAGACCAAGAAATAACTATCGATCAGTTTCACAGTAAACTGTACGGAATTCGCCAGATGCATCGATGGCAATTAGGTGATCAGATTTTTGAAGCTACCTTGTTAGGGCTAAACAAAGATGGGTCAGCCCTTTTATGTTCGAGTGAGGGTAAAACTTTAAGTTTTACCTCTGAAGAGATTCGGATGTTACGCGTTTAGGCGTTGAAGTGATCCGCTGCTTTCTCAGCTAGTGATTCTATGAAATGAGTAAGAGGAGCCTTAATCATCATAGAGATCATCGCGTTAAACTCTCCCTGGAAATTTAATTGTAGCGTACATCCTGTCTCGATAGCCTGTAAATTCGCCTGCAATGAAAATGGAAACTGAGGGTTTGTTGAACCAAGCCTGACTCGTTCTGATTCAATACGCTCAGTAATTTCTAAGACAATCTCAGGCATTCCTTTGAGAGCGAATGCGAAGCGGTTTTCATCGATTACCTTAAATACTTTGTTGTTTTCTGGCATGATCGATTCGAAATTCGAAACGGTAGAGAGAAAACTAAAAACCTCTTGAGCCGATTTGTTTATGGTGTGAACCGGTGAATTTAATTCCATAATACTATTAATTACTCCCCCAGGCTTGTGGGTTTTCACTCCACTGATCTAGAAGATCTAGTTGTTCATCAGAAAATTTATCTGTGGTTTTTGCGTAAGCAACTAAATGCTTGTAATCACTCAAGGTAAACACATCTAATTCACGCTCTTTAAATTGAGAAGTGGCTGATTCAAAATTATAGGTAAAGATGGCAGCCATTCCTTTAATGTTAACCTCTGCGTCTTTTAGGGCATCTATAGCTTTTAGACTACTCTTTCCTGTTGAAACCAGATCTTCGATAACCACAACACTTTGTCCTTTTTCAATCTTGCCTTCAATTTGATTTTTTCTTCCATGGCCTTTGGCTTCAGGTCGGATATAAATGAAAGGAAGACCCATTGCCTCAGCGACTAAGATACCTATACCTATGGCTCCGGTAGCAACTCCGGCGATTACTTCAGGATTGCCGTATCGCTCTTCGATTTTTCGAACAAACTCCTGTCGAAGGAAGTTTCGAACCGCTGGATAAGACAGTGCGAGTCGATTGTCACAATAAATCGGCGATTGTATTCCTGAAGCCCATGTAAAAGGAGTTTCGGGATTCAATTGAATTGCCTTTATTTGTAACAACAATTCAGCTGTTTTGTAAGCAGTTTCTTTGTCCAAAATCATAGTGCGAATGTACGAAGTTTTCGTCAATAATAGCTTGCTAATTCTTGAGTCTGACCGCTCGTTACCGCGTAAAAATCGAGTGCCGATCAATACCAAGAAGGAGCTTAAAAAACTATTTGAAGAGTTAGGGTCGAAGAAAAAATCAGTGACCTATTTCGTAGAAGTAGCTGACGCGAACCCACTTAAGTTTTTAACTAGTGCAATCAAAGAGGTAGTTGCTGCAGGTGGACTTGTTAGAAATAGCAAAGGTCAAGTACTATTTATTTATCGAAACGATAAATGGGATTTGCCAAAGGGCAAGCGAGAATCTTCTGAGAGTTTAGAAGAGGCTGCCCTACGTGAAGTTATGGAAGAAACTGGGATAGGTTCTCTAGATATTCAGTATAAGCTCGGTAAGACCTATCATATTTTCAAAAGAAAGGGTGAGATGAGATTGAAAACTACCCATTGGTACGAAATGACTTCTGATGATTTAGGACCGTTCTCGCCTCAGTTAGAGGAGGGCATCACCGATGTGGTATGGCTAAATCAAGAACAGCAAGAAGTTGCACTTCGAAATTCATACCGAAACATTAGACAGTTATTTGTTACAGATTAAGGCGTATGCTCTTTCTGGGACAAAGGCTTTTATATCTCCTTGATTTCGAAGTACATCGCGCACTATAGAAGAACTGATAAAGTCTTTATTTGAGGCCGTTAACAGAAATACTGTTTCAATTTTAGTGAGTGTTCTATTGGTATGAGCAATCGCTTTTTCAAACTCGAAGTCTGCTGGGTTTCGAAGACCTCTTAAGATAAAATCGGCGTTAATTTGTTTGCAGTAATCTACCGTTAAACCTTGGTAGGTAGTTACCTTGATTTTTGGGTCATCTTTGAAGGTGGCTTGAATAAAGGCAAGTCGCTCTTCTAGACTAAATTGATAACGCTTATCGGCATTGACTCCTACGGCTACGATGATTTCATCAAATAGATCTAGTCCTCGACGAATGATATCCTCGTGACCGATAGTGATCGGGTCGAAAGACCCTGGAAATACCGCTTTTTTCATAAGGTCAAAGATACAACTTTACAGAGCGTCGTTAATCAAACGATCAAAAAGGCGAGCTTCTGAAATACCGGCACACCTCGCCTGTTGAGGTAAGATACTTTGCTCGGTAAGACCTGGAGTAGTATTCACTTCGAGAAGATAGGCTATACCATCTCTTATAATAAACTCGCTTCTAGTAGCTCCTTTGAAACCTAAGTCTTTGTAGATTTTCAAGGCGTACTGAGTCAGTTGTTTCTCGATAGATTGGTCAATTGGGGCAGGGGTGATTTCTTCACTCTCCCCCAAATACTTTGCCTTATAATCAAAGAATTCATGTTCAGTTTTTATAAGGGTCATTGGTAAGACTTGAGCACCATTTTCTCCTGGTATTACCCCTACAGTAATCTCGATACCTTCGAGGTGTTCTTCGATAATTAACTCATCGTTCATCTCGAAAACATCTAAAATTGCCTGCTGTAACTCTTTTTCTGACTTGACCTTGTACACTCCAAAGCTACTTCCCGAGCGATTCGCCTTAACAAAGCATGGAAACCCCACTTTTTCTATTTCCTCAGTGGATAAGGCTTGACCTTTGTTCAAGGAGAGGTGTTTGGCTCGTGGAATACCTATATCGCTAGTCACGCTGAGAAGATCTCTCTTATTAAAACTAAGGGCAGAAACGTAGCTGTTTGAACCGGTATATTTAATCCCTAGAAGATCAAAATACGCTTGTAGAACTCCATCTTCACCAGGAGTTCCATGAATAGCGTTAAAAATGAGATCAAATGAAATCTTTTCTCCATTTAGGTTAGCGCTAAAATCAGCTCGGTCTATGGCGATTCTTTTTGAGTCAACTTCGCAGTACCATCCTTTCGCGCTAATGTCGATGGCATAAATCTTAAAACGATTTGAGTCTACATGACGCATGACTTGTGCTCCACTCTTTAGAGAGATTTCTCTCTCCTGGCTATATCCGCCCATGATGACCCCTAGATTTATCCGCTTTTCCATCGATTATTACTTATAGTTCTCAAAGTAACGAAAATCAGCCCTTTTTCTATCTTTGCATTCGATTCTTCTTTATGAAAAAGTTTTTATCCTTTTGGGTTTCAATTTCGTTTTTAAAGCAACTAGTTATTCTCGGAGTTGTTCTTGTAATCTTAATTCAAGGAGTAAGTTGGGGATTGAAGTCTTACACTCAGTACGGAGATACTTATGTAGTGCCTGATTTGAGCGCTCTAAGTTTTGAGGAGGCTTCAGAGGCTTTAACCAACGTTCAGCTTATTGCGGTAGCGAATGATACCCTTTCTTATAATCCCGAAATCATTCCTTATGGTGTGATCAAACAGTTGCCTATTGCGGGTAAAAATGTAAAGTCTGGAAGAAAGGTATACCTCAGCCTTAATGATGCTGAGTTCGCGAGAAGAGCCCTTCCTAATGCGATTCAAATGACAAGACGTAATGCAATTAGCCAATTGCGATCATTAGGTTTTACTGTTAGTGATTCGGTAGAATATATCGATGCTATTGGATTAGATATGGTGTATGGTATTAAAGTTGGAGATTCGACCATTGATATAGGTAGTCAGATTTCTATAAAGGATACCCTGCTACTAGTCTTGGGTAATGGAAAGGACAGTATACAATGAGTCTAGATTCCCTTGAAACTGATTCGCTTCATGAACATTACAGTTTTGAAGCCTCCAAAGGACAAGATCCTTTGCGCGTTGATAAGTTTTTAATGAACTTCATTGAAAACGCCACTAGAAATAAAATTCAAGCCGCTGCTAAGGAGGGAAATATTTGGGTAAATCAAAATCCTGTAAAGTCTAATTACAAGGTGAAAGCAGGCGATAAGGTTCAGGTGATGTTTGAACATCCACCTTATGAAAATCTGCTAGTTCCTGAAGATATCCCATTAAATATTGTTTATGAAGATGAGGTGTTACTTGTAGTGAATAAACCGGCTGGAATAGTGGTGCACCCTGGTCACGGTAATTATTCAGGAACCCTTGTAAACGCCTTGCTTTATCATTTTAAAGACTTACCGCTCAATAGCGACTCGAGGCCGGGGCTCGTTCATCGCATTGATAAGGATACCTCCGGGTTATTGGTTGTAGCTAAAACCGCAGAAGCGATGACTCATTTGAGTAGACAGTTTTTTGACAAAACTTCAACTAGAGAATATATCGCCCTTGCTTGGGGAGTATTTTCTGAAGTTTCAGGTACTATTGAAGGTCATATCGGACGAAGTTTGAAGAATCGACTTCAAATGGATGTTTTTGAGGATGAAAGCTTCGGGAAACCCGCGATTACGCATTACAAGGTTTTAGAAGACTTACGCTACGTTAGTCTCATTCAATGTCAATTAGAAACGGGTCGAACACATCAAATTCGTGCCCATTTGAAGCATATTGGTCACCCACTTTTTAATGATGAAAGATACGGAGGAAATAAAATTTTAAAAGGGACTACTTTCACTAAATACAAACAGTTTGTCGATAATTGTTTTAAGTTGCTTCCTCGTCAGGCGCTTCACGCTAAGACCTTGGGATTTGAACATCCAATCACTAAAAAAGTCTTAACTTTTAACACTGATTTACCTGAAGATTTTACGGCTTGCTTGGAGAAATGGCGAGCCTATGTCGGTGCAATAGAATAAAATAATTAGCTATGAAAATTTTACTCTCACCAGCGAAATCTCTTGATTTTGAAACTCCGCTGGCAACCAACTACAGAACTGAACCTATTTTCTCTAAAGAAACTGAGAAGGTTCATAAGGCCCTCAAGAAGAAAAGTATTAGCGATTTAGAGCAATTGATGAGTTTGTCCAACGCACTCGCAACTCTTAATTTTGAACGCAACCAGCACTTTAAAAATACTCCTACTGAAGAAGAGACAAGACCTGCTCTTTTTGCCTTCGATGGCGATGTTTATAAAGGTCTAGATGCGCTATCGTTAAATGAGAATCAGCTCGAAGTATCGAAAGATCGTATTCGAATTTTATCTGGTCTATACGGCATGCTCAGACCCTTTGATTCGATCCAGCCTTATCGTTTAGAGATGGGGACCAAAATGGAAGTGGATGGTGCAAAGTCACTTTATGAGCATTGGCGCAAGAATCTAACCACCTATCTTGAAAATGAACTTTCAGGCGATGAAATGATTATCAATCTCGCTAGTAAGGAGTACAGTAAAGCGATCGATTTAAAAGCTTTTTCAGGACGAGTGATTAGCCCTGAATTTAAAGACTACAAGGACGGAAAGTTAAAGATTATTTCTTTTTACGCGAAGCGCATGAGAGGAGTGATGGCGCGTTTTCTACTGGAGACCGCAGATAACGATCTTTCGGTATTTGAGCATTTTGAAAGCGATGGATATCGTTTCGATGCATCACAAACTACTGACCCCTTACAGCCTATTTATACCCGCTAAGTTTAAGCGTTTAGTTTGAAGTCTGTTCTACCCCATTTTACCAGTACAATGATGAGGTAGATAAAGGGTGAACCATGGAGTAGGGTATCAAAATAATCCATGGGCTGCATGCCTACGGCTCCGCCCAAGATCCATTGTACTTTACCAACGATATGTGGCTCTCCGCTGAATGGTAATAGGCCCGGTATAATACAGAATAATAATGCGTTTAAAAGTTGTTTTTTCATGATTCTGAACGAATACTTTGAATAAACGCGGGAATACCTTTAATACCTTCTTTCGAAAGGGCCTTAATAAATGCAGAACCTATAATGGCACCCTTAGAGTTTGAAGTGGCTTGGTGATAACTTGACGAATTAGAAATACCGAAACCAACTACCGTTGGGACTTGAAGGTTCATCGCTTCGATTCTCCTAAAGTATTCCATGCTCTCTTCGGTAAAGCCTTCTTGGGTACCTGTGGTACTAGAGGTACTCACCATGTAGATAAAGCTTGTACTTGCTTGTTCAATTTGACGAATGCGCCTCTCAGGAGTCTGTGGTGTGATCAGAAAAATCATCGATAAGCCGTAAACTTCAAACAAATTTTTATACTCTCTTTCATAGACCTCAAGAGGTAGATCGGGTAAAATCACTCCATCAATTCCTATTTCAGCGGCCTTCTTTAGAAATTTTTCAACTCCGAATTGTAAAACTGGATTGAAATATCCCATCAGAATTAGTGGAATAGATAGATGGTTTCGCACCTCTTTTAGTTGTTCAAAAAGTAACTCTGTGGTCATCCCATTCATGAGCGCCTTTGTTGAACTTTTTTGTATAGTTGGTCCATCAGCTAATGGGTCGCTGAATGGCATTCCAATTTCGATTAGATCTACCCCAGCATTTTCAAGTTCTTTTAAGACTTGGAGTGTATCATTTAACTGCGGAAATCCAGCAGTTGCATAGATAGATAGAATCTTTCCTTCTGCGGATAGTCTTTCGGTCAATCGATTCATAGGTTGAAATAGTCAATATAGGTTTGTAGATCTTTGTCCCCTCTACCAGATAGGTTAACAACGATGATCTCATCCTTTTTGAAATTGAGTTCATCAAAAATGGCAAAGGCGTGTGCTGTTTCTATCGCAGGAATAATGCCTTCTAATTCTGAAAGCTTACGTCCCGCACTCATGGCATGATCATCTGTAATTGAAATAAACTGTCCTCTTCCCGATTTGAATAGGTGTGCGTGCATTGGACCAACCCCTGGATAGTCAAGGCCAGCAGAAATTGAATAAGGCTCGGTGATTTGGCCATCATCAGTTTGCATTAGTAACGTCTTACTACCGTGAATGATGCCTACTTTCCCTAACGCTGAGGTCGCTGCACTATGACCTGAAGAAACTCCTTTTCCTGCCGCTTCAACTGCGATGATATTGACTCTTGGATCGTCTAAATAGTGATAGTATATACCAGCAGCATTGCTTCCGCCTCCTACACAAGCAACTACATGATCAGGATAGTCTCTCCCGTGAAGATCGTTTAGTTGCCATTTCACCTCTTCTGAAATTACCGATTGAAAACGAGCTACCATATCAGGATAGGGGTGAGGCCCCACTACCGAACCAATGATGTAATGTGTATCAACAGGGTTGTTGATCCAATCGCGTATCGCTTCGTTGGTCGCATCTTTTAGCGTCTTACTTCCTGATGTTGCCGCTCTAACTGTTGCACCTAGCATTTTCATACGAGCTACGTTCGGGGCTTGACGTGCAATGTCAATTTCTCCCATGTATACCACACATTCAATACCCATTAGTGCACAAACAGTGGCCGTTGCTACACCGTGTTGTCCCGCTCCAGTCTCTGCGATAATTCGATTTTTCCCCAAAGCTTTGGCAAGTAATATTTGTCCAATGGTGTTATTGACTTTATGAGCACCCGTATGGCATAGATCTTCTCTTTTCAAGTAGATTTGAGTGTTGTACTCTTCACTTAATCGTTCTGCCTTGTAGAGCGGCGTGGGTCTTCCTACGTAATCTTTTAAAAGCTGGTTAAACTCTTTTTTATAGGATTCCCTTGAGGTAATTTCTAGATACGAATTGCGGAGTTCTTCGGTATTAGGATAGAGCATTTCGGGAATGTATGCTCCTCCAAATTCTCCGTAATAACCTTGCTTATCTACATGATAACTTTTCATAGTCATGCTTCACTTTTTAGAGAAGACACGAAGTTAGTTAGTTTTTCAACGTTTTTAACTCCGGGTGAATCTTCGAATTTACTATTGAGGTCTACCCCTAAAAATTGGGGGTGATTAATTTGTTTTTTAAAGTTTCTTATCGCGTCTATATCATCAGGTCCAATACCACCACTGAGTAGGAATGGGGTAGCATCCTTATAATCGGATAAAATATTCCAGTCGAACTGGGTTCCATTGCCACCCGGCAGCCTTCCTTTCGTGTCAAAAATGAATAAATCAACCCATTCGTCAAACCGATCTAAATGAACTAGGTCGTCTTTAGTAGCGATAGCGACTGCTTTGATAATCAATGTATTGGTAAGTTCGACTTTTAACTGTTGAATGTATTTAGCATCCTCATTGGCGTGCAATTGAATCCCTTTGAGATGAAGTTTTTTAGCAATTTTAATGACGGTTTCGATAGATTCATCAACAAAAACTCCAACCCTTTTATTATTGGTCGGTTGCAATGCGATTTGTTCAGGGCTAACATATCGTTTCGAAGGTTCCCAAAAGATGTGTCCGATATAATCAATACCTAAACTATCGATGATTGCTGTTTGATTCGTTATGCCACAGACCTTGACTTTCATGAGCTTATTTCAAACAATTATTCCACTGGGCTAACAATACTTCAGGAGCCTCGTGCTTCATGATTGATTCTCCGATTAAGAAACCTTTGAAACCGGCTTTCCACAATTTTTTCAAACTCTTTTTGGTATGAATACCGCTCTCAGCCACGGCAATTTGATTCTTGTCAATTTCAGGCAGTAGTTCTATTCCTAAATCCAGATTCGTTTCAAAGGTTTTTAAGTTGCGATGATTAACACCGACTAAATCGACTGGACAATTTTTATTGGTTAAAAGCTCTTCCTTATCGTGTACTTCGAGTAGCACCTCTAATCCTAGAGCGTGGGCATATGCTGTAAATTCCTGAATTTGGTTGGGTGAAAGAATTGCAGCAATAAGCAAAATAAAGTCAGCTCCATATGCTTTTGCTTCGTCGATTTGATAGGTAGAGATAATAAAATCTTTTCGAATAATAGGTAGACTACAGCTTGCTCGCGCAAGTGCTAGGTCTGTGAGACTTCCTCCAAAAAACTGAGTATCAGTGAGTACCGAAATAGCGCTTGCTCCTCCACGCGCATAGCGATCGATGGTATCTACCAATGGTCGGCTAAGATTAATACTTTTCTTAGAGGGCGATTTGCGTTTGTGTTCTGCAATAATCCCTCCAAATCTTAAAGCGCTTTTTGCCGAAAAGGTTTCTCTATGATAATACATGGAGTCTTTCAGTTGTTGACTGCTTATGGCTTGTTCACTAGAAAGAACTTCAAGGCGCTTGTGTGATACTATTTTTTCTAAAATTGGGGTCATGCCTCTACTAATGTTTTTTTCAGCCTCTCAAAACAACCAAGGGCCTTTTGATTAAACAATGAAACCTCAGCCTTTTCAATAGCCTGTTCGATGTTGATGTCTTCTGCGGTTGATATGGCGAGTGCGGCATTTGCAATAACCACCTTGTTTTGTTGTTCTGTTCCTTGACTATTCAATACCTTCAAGAAGAGTTCTGCTGAAGAAGCCACATCCTTACCACCTTCAATTAATTTTGGATCAATGGCTTTGGTTCCAAAATGTGCAGGAGTCAAAAGGTGCTCTCCAGTTTTGTTGATCTGTTTTAAATTACCAGTGAGCGATGCTTCATCATATCCATCTAAGGC
>PZPI01000123.1 GCA_003045935.1 Bacteroidota bacterium
CGAGAGCGTTAACGTCTTTAGTATAAAGATCATTTACCTTAATTACGGTTGTAGGAGCGATAGAATCCTTTTTGAAGGTTTCAATCTTAAAGCTGTACATTACAGGCTCAAAGTTTGAGTTAACAACGGCCTCATGAATGGGTAAGCTATCCGCGGCTACGTTGCTGTAGGAAACTACACGAAGAAGAACATCTCTTTCTTTTTTCTCCCAGCGCAATACTTGGGTATTTATTTTTCCTCCTCCAAATCCAGCGCCATCTGCTGTTTTAGAGATGCGACTCACCATGAGCATTTCACGGCCAAACAGCGAGTCTGGAATTTCGTAGAAATAGTCTTCATCGATTTGATGCACTTTAAATAAACCTTCATCGGTTTTAGCATCTTTTGTGATTACTTTATCATACGATTTAATCGCATTTTTCTTAGCTGGAGGTGCAGGTTTTGCAGCTACCGGAGCAGGCTTTTTCTTCTTCAAGAATTTGAATTGAGCCTCTGCGGGGCTCACCATCATAAGGGCAAGTAGTAGCCCAAAACTTAATCGGATGGAGAATTTCATAGGGTTACATTTTTTAGTTGCCCTAATATAGTATAAACGCACCATTGTTAAGCAATCTTTAACATCGTATCCCTAAAGTTAAATTCATGTGAAACCTTCTAGTTTGGCTTTGCAAATGCCCTTGTGTGTCAGATATTTGCATAAGAAATCCAACGATTTCGGTATTTATGTTTTGAGTTAGTTAACAAAAAGCCCCGCAAAGTGCGAGGCTTTTTTGGTTTATAGATTGTAGTAAATTTTAGTTTGCGAGGTGTACCCAAAGCCCGTCATCATTTTTCTCTACTTTAATGAGGCCTTCTTTACTTAAATTTTTGGTGGTTTTATCCCATTTCTTACCACTGAGACCGCTTGCCTCCTTAAGCTCACCTAGAGCCATAGAACCACTAGCTTTTTCGATTAGATCAATCAGTAGTTTTTCATCGTCATTTAAATTCAGCGCAGGTTTTTCAGGACGCATCTGTGGAAAAAAAAGTACCTCTTGAATAGAGCTGTTGTTCGTCATGAGCATGGTGAGTCGGTCGATACCGATACCAATACCTGAGGTTGGAGGCATTCCATACTCGAGGGCTCTTAGAAAATCTTGATCGATAAACATCGCTTCATCATCTCCCTTTTCAGAAAGCTTCAATTGACCTTCAAAACGCTCTCTCTGATCGATAGGGTCGTTTAGCTCGCTGTATGCATTGGCAAGTTCTTTACCGTTAACCATCAATTCAAAACGCTCAGTAAGGCGCTCATTGCTTCGATGCTCTTTGGTAAGTGGGCTCATTTCTTTTGGATAATCTGTGATGAAGGTCGGTTGTACGTAGTGGTGTTCGCAGCACTCTCCGAAGATTTCGTCAATTAGTTTTCCTACACCCATGGTCTCATCTACCTCAATACCTAGAGACTTTGCTGTAACTCTTAATTCTTCTTCGTTCATCTCGCTAACATTATGCCCAGTGTGTGTTTTAATCGCTTCAAGGATAGGAACTCTTGGGTAGGGAGCTTTGAAGTCGATGGTTTTATCACCCACCTGTAAAACGGTAGTACCATTAGATTCAATCGCTACTCTTTCAAGAAGTTGTTCGGTCATATTCATCATCCAGAAGTAATCCTTATAGGCTACATACAACTCCATTACCGTAAATTCTGGGTTATGGGTGCGGTCCATTCCTTCATTTCTGAAGTCTTTCGCGAATTCATAAACCCCATCAAAGCCACCAACAATCAGTCGCTTTAAATAAAGCTCATTGGCAATTCGCAAATAAAGTGGAATATTGAGCGCGTTGTGATGCGTAATGAATGGACGTGCTGCTGCTCCACCCGGAATCGCTTGTAGAATAGGCGTCTCTACTTCAAGGTATTCTCTCTCATTAAAAAACGAACGGATGGTATTGGTGATCTTCGTTCTTTTAATGAAGGTTTCTTTAACCTGTGGATTCACCACAAGGTCTACGTATCGTTGACGATAGCGAAGCTCTGGATCGGTGAAACCGTCGTAAATATTCCCTTCAGCATCTTCTTTTGGCAGCGGGAGTGGTCTGAGAGATTTACTAAGTAGGCTGAATTTTTTCACAAGTAGAGTCATTTCTCCAACCTGGGTCTTGAATAGGGTACCTTCTACACCGATAAGGTCACCAATATCTAATAGCTTCTTATATACCTCGTTGTACAAGGTTGCGTCATCTGCCGCGCAGATCTCATCCCTATTGAAATAAAGCTGAAGTCGACCTTCAGAATCTTGAAGTTCTGCGAAAGAAGCCTTGCCTTGAATTCTTCGAGACATTAGACGACCAGCCATCACAACGGCTTTGCCCTCTTCGAACTGTTTTTTTACCTCCGAAGTCTTGTGTGTGACTTTGAATTCAGCAGCTGGGTACGGGTTGATTCCTAACGCTCGTAGCTTGCCGAGTTTTTCTCTTCGAATAAGTTCTTGTTCTGAAAGGGCCATAGACGTAATAATAATGATCGCAAAAATAAGAAGTGTTGGTTAATAAATCGTTCGATTCTCGGGGTTCTAACTACTTTTGCATTATGAGCAAAAAGGTGTGGCTACATCGGTTAGGGCTTTTAGACTATAAAAAGGCTTGGGATTTTCAAGAAACTCTCTTTAAATCTACCGTAGATCGTAAGATTCAAAATCGAAGAGAGGAGATTGAAGTAGTTACTGAGAATCATTTATTGCTCGTTGAACATCTGCCTGTATACACGCTCGGAAAAAACGGAGATTTAAATAACCTTTTGGTCAGTGAAGAGGTACTTGCTCAGCGTGGAGTAAAGTTCTACAAGATTAATCGTGGAGGTGATATTACCTTTCACGGCCCTGGGCAACTCGTCGGATACCCTATACTCGATCTTGATCATTTCTTTACCGACATTCATAAATATTTGCGCCTACTCGAAGAGTCTGTCATTGCGACACTGGCCTATTACGGTATTCATTCAGAGCGATCTGCGGGCGAAACTGGAGTTTGGTTAGACGTTGGAACACCAATGGCTCGTAAAATTTGCGCCATGGGGATCAGAGCAAGTCGATGGGTAACCATGCATGGTGTTGCCCTAAATGTCACCACTGACCTAGGGTATTTTGATTTAATGATTCCCTGCGGAATTAAGGGTAAAGCGGTTACTTCAATGAGATCAGAGTTAGGTGCTAAATGCCCGAGTCTTGAAGAAGTTCAGGTGATATGGACTCAAAAATTTGCAGAAATCTTTGAAGCATGTCTTATTGATGCACCTACTCTAATCGATAAACCGTAAGAAAGTTTCCTTCGTCTTTGGTGACGAGCTCTACCTTTTTATCTCCGTCTATATCGGCTAAATCAATTCCTGAAGCCCCTAGAACAGGGAAGCCTGAAAAGAGTTTTCCGTTACTATCGTACAGATAAAGTTTCTTCGAAGAAGCTTCAAGTACACTGATATAAATTTTATCGTTGACCAAAAAGAACTGAGGATCGGTGTAGATTCCATAGTCAAGGCTCATTCGTTTTTCGCGTATCTGAAGCATCTGGCCGTCAATAATCACCAAGCTTCGCGAGGATCCAGTAATCTCATGAGCCGAGGTTAGCGATAGATTGGTGCTGGTTACTTTACCTGAAGTACTTATTTGAATAAGAGTACCTTCTGTTGTAGTAAATGCAAATTGATCTCGATAATTGAAAATATCGTTCTTTGAGAAGTCAAATTTTTGACTGATTACTAATCGATCTTTTCCATTGCGTTGTAAAATCTTTAGACTCCCATTCTGAAGTCCTAGTACGATATAATCTCTACTATTTATCCTAAAGTGCTTTGGGGTAGTAATTACAGGAGCTTCTGCTCGCTTGTAGGTAAAGCCATCCACCCTCTCTCCGCGATTATTATACATGTATAAGTCTCTGCCTTGACTGAACA
>PZPI01000024.1 GCA_003045935.1 Bacteroidota bacterium
TAGAAACGGTTCAAATGTTAGAGAAATCTTAAAGTTTAATTTACACAATCATGTAGGAATACTTAGTATTTTCGCGAAATGAATTTAAATCTAAACTTATCTAACATGAAAAAATTCTTTTCGTTGCTAGCGATCTTCACTGCATCACTTGCGGTAGCGCAACAAGCACAACAAGAAACTGACTCATTGTTAATGACTGAACTTGAAGAAGTTGTTGTTTCTTCAAGAGTTATTGACGTAGCTAAGGAGCGTGTTACTCCAGTTGCTGTAACTACAGTATCTGCCAAGGACATCTCTTTAAAAGTAGGTAACCTTGAGTTTCCTGAAATCATGAACACTACACCTGGTGTTTATGCAACTAAACAAGGTGGTGGATATGGTGATAGCCGTATTAGCCTTCGTGGTTTCGATCAGAGAAACACTTCATTCCTTATCAACGGTCAACCGGTAAACGATATGGAAAACGGATGGGTTTATTGGTCTAACTGGCAAGGTCTTACTGACGTTGCTTCTGGTATCCAAATCCAAAGAGGTCTAGGTGCATCTCGTTTAGCAGTTCCTTCAGTTGGAGGTACTGTATCTATTCTAACTAAAACAGCTGATAAAACACAGGGTGGTTCATTCACTCAAGTTTTAGGTAACGATGGATACACTAAAACATCAGCTGCCTACAATACAGGGAAAAACGAAAATGGATGGGCGACTTCTGTACTATTATCGTACTGGAAAGGTGATGGATATGTATATGGTACTAAAGGTGAAGGATGGACTTACTTTGCAGCAGTAGGATACGCACCAGAAGGTTCTGCTCACGCTCTTAACTTATCAGTTTTAGGTGCAGGACAATGGCACCACCAAAGAGACTCATGGGTATCAATCCGTGATTACGAATATTTTGGCGAAGAAGGTATCGATCGTCGCTGGAACTCTGATAATGGAATCCTAGAAGGGGAAGAATTCAATATTCGTCGCAACTTCTACAATAAGCCATTGGCAACTCTTAACTGGGACTGGGATATTGCTGACAATATTCAGCTAAACACTTCTTTCTATGCATCTGCAGGACGTGGTGGAGGAACTGGAGCGCGCGGTAACAATTTCCGTAACTCAGCAATTGATATGTTCCCTTTCCAAAAAGATTTATACACTCACTACGTAGAAAATGGACGTGGAACACGTTTACCTAACGGATACATTAACTACGATGCAGTAGTTGCCACAAACCGTACTAATGCGCAACCTTACACCGGTTCTATCTCTGGGTATACCGGAGCAAGAATTGGATCAAACGGATTCCGCAACGATGGTGTTAGCCGTGAAATCATGATTCGTCGTGCATCAATGAATTCACATGACTGGGTAGGTGCAATCTCTTCACTAGATATTCAATCAGGTAAATTCAACTATTCTCTTGGTGTTGATTTAAGAAGCTATACCGGTTATCACTACCGTGTACTTAACAACTTAATGGGATTAGACGGTTACTATTCAACAGGTAACAAAAATTCAGCAGGTCAAATCATCGAAACTCTAGTAGAGGCTAACCCATTCAAGAATACTGGTATTAGAGGTCCTAAAATGGACTACTACAATATTGGTAGAGTAAAATGGGCTGGTCTTAACGGTCTTGTAGAATACAACGATAACGATGATTTTACTGCGGTACTTCAAGCAGGTATTTCTAACCAGCAATACCAACGTATCGATTACTTTGACCAAGTAGGTAACCCAGAATCATCTAAAAATGATTCACCAGGTGGATACGTTAAGGGAGGTGCTAACTTCAATTTTGACGCTCAAAACAACGCCTTCTTTAATGCAGGTTATATCAGCCGTCAACCATTATTTGATGCAGTATTCCCAGGATTTGCTAACAACATTAACCCTGACCTACAGAATGAGGAGATCACTTCATTTGAGTTAGGATATGGTTACACATCATCAAATTTCAAGGCTAATGTGAATCTATACTCTACTACTTGGGGTAATCGTTTCATCTCGCGTGGGTTCAACTTAGAAAGCGGTGCAAGTGGAACTGCTCAATTCAAAGATGTTGATGTACTACACGAAGGTCTTGAAGTAGAAGCAACATACTACGCTTCTTCTGCACTTCGTTTTAAAGGAATGTTATCAGCAGGTAATTGGAGATATACTAAAGATTTCACATCTAAAGTATTTGATGACAACAACAACCAAATTGGTGAAGGTACCATCTATGTGAAAGATGCTAAGGTAGGTGATGCTGCTCAGTTCGTAACTTATACTGAGGCTCAGTATACTGCTGGAGATTTTTCATTCGACTTAGGATACCGTTTTGTTGATGGTCTATACGCTGATTACAGTATTGTTGATTCTGCATTTACATCTCCAAATAACAAAGGTGCTATTCAACTTCCTTCTTATGGGTTAGTTGATTTAGGAGCTACTGCCCGTTTTGATTTATTCGGTAACAATGCAAGCTTCAGAATCAATATCAACAACCTATTTGATACGGTTTACATTGCTGAGTCTAACACAAACATCCATGCGGATGGTGGTGCTACCACTTGGAATGGAGTTGACGTTCGTAACTCTGTATGGTTCGGATTTGGAAGAACTTGGAATGCTTCATTACGAGTGAATCTATAATCGAATCCTTCGATACTAACAAAGGGCCCCAATTGGGGCCCTTTTTTTTGCTTAATATTTTCTTAAGCTACTTTATGTTATTTTGATGCTTCAAACCATTCCGTAGAGGAAAAGCGAAGTAGATCGTTTTATCAATACTTTGAAAATCAGTATACTATAAATATTAGGTTTAAAATCCGTAGAGTTATTGTATAGTTTAATTTTTTCGAATTACTAAGATTTAACACTAATTTCAAACCGTGGCATAAATCTGCCTCGAAGCAAAAGATAGAATGAAGTTTAAACAATGAAAATTGCAATGAAAAATAGTTCAGAGGAAAAGAACATCTATTTGGGCAGTCAGCCGCTAAAAACCAATAACAATTCAATTAGAGGAGAAGAAGTTGAATTCAATGGGGAACGATATTTTAAGATCTCAAATACGGATCAAATGCGACCGTTTTTTATGAGCATAGTGAGCCACTCCGACCATTGGATGTTCATTTCAAGTACTGGCGGATTATCTGCGGGAAGAATTAATAGTGACCACGCACTTTTCCCTTACTATACAGATGATAAAATCACTGAGGCTCACGAGCATACGGGTAGTAAAACCATTATTCTCATTGAACAAGATACCAAAACACTGCTATGGGAGCCCTTTTCATCCAACTATCAAGGGGTTTATAGTATAGAACGCAATATCTACAAGAACGCCTACGGTAACAAAGTACTCTTCGAAGAAATCAATCATGATCTAGGAGCGTCGTTTAGTTACGAATGGTCATCCAGCGAAAAATTCGGCTTTGTTCGTAGCTCCAAGATCAAAAATTCCAATTCATTAAACAAGAGCATTCAACTTCTTGACGGGATACAAAACCTACTACCTTATGGTGTTCCTGAAGGACTACAAAGCGGGAGCAGCAACTTAGTTGACGCTTATAAAAAGTGCGAACTTGAGGCCGACACTATTGGTATTTATGCGTTAAGCGCAATTATTTCTGATAAGGCAGAACCTAGCGAGGCACTAAAGGCTAATATGGTATTCTCCCTCGGATTAGAAAATAAAACTGTACTCTTATCGTCAAAGCAATTAGACCAATTCAGAAAAGGATATGGTGTCAAGAAAGAGACAGGTGTCAAAGCAGAGAGGGGCGCCTATTTTATAAATGCATCTTTTGAAGTAGTTTCTGAAACTGAAAAAGAATGGATGATCGTTGCTGATCTAAGCAAAACGGTAAGTGACATCATTGAATTAAGAACTAAACTTAATTCACCTGAAACCCTCCGTACGTCGGTAAATGAAGACATTGCTCTTGGATCAGAACGACTTATCTCTCTTGTAGGAGCAAGTGATGGTATACAATTAACGGCTGATCAGAGGAGAAATACACGACACTTTGCCAACACCATGTTTAACGTTATGCGTGGAGGTATTTTCGATGAAAACTACACTATAGAAAAAGCAGATTTTATACAATATATCAAACAAGCGAACAGCGAGGTTTTTAATGAAAAGATACCTTTACTAAATAGTTTGCCAGAAAAGTTCGATGCATTTGCCATTAAGGCATTATCCAAGAAAGATAATCACAAAGGTTTTCAGCGCTTATGCATCGAGTATCTTCCGCTTAAATTTAGCAGAAGACACGGAGATCCAAGTAGACCATGGAACAAGTTTTCCATCAACCTTAGAAATGAGGATGATGGGTCTAAGATTTTAGATTACCAAGGAAACTGGAGAGATATCTTTCAAAACTGGGAAGCTCTTGCTCATTCTTATCCGGCCTTTATTGAAGGCATGATGTTCAAATTTTTGAATGCCTCATCATTTGATGGATACAACCCGTATCGTGTATTTAAAGATGGCTTTGAATGGGAAACCATTGAGCCAGATAACCCATGGTCATATATCGGATACTGGGGGGATCACCAAATTATCTATCTTCTGAAATTCCTAGAATTCATTCAGCAATACTATCCAGAAAAGTTTGAAGAATATTTCAAAGAAGATTCTTTTGTTTATGCAAATATTCCTTACCGCATAAGATCCTTCGAAGACCTTATAGCGGATCCGAAAAATACCATCGATTACGACTACAAAAGAGAGTCTACCATCGAAGAGAGAAAGGAGCAAATCGGAGCCGACGGAGCCTTGCTGACAAGTCTAGAAGGGGCAGTTTACCAAGTAAACTTTATTGAAAAAATACTAGCAACGATATTAGCTAAAATATCCAACTACATTCCCGAAGGTGGGATCTGGATGAATACACAACGACCTGAATGGAATGACGCGAACAACGCACTAGTTGGAAACGGAGTTTCTATGGTAACGCTTTACTACCTGAGAAGATTCTTGGCATTCTTTAAAGAATTAATCAGTCAGTCGGCAGTTTCTGAAGTTCAGATCTCGGTAGAGTTAAAAAAGTGTTTTGATGAAATTCATGAAACCCTTGAAAGCTCAGCTCATCTTCTAAAAGGTTCGATAAATGACAAGCAGCGAATGCAGGTTTTATCAGGCTTAGGAGTAGCAGCCAGTAACTACAGGCAAACCATCTACGACCAGGATTTCTCAGGAAAGAAAACCACTTTCAAAACAGACGAGTTCCTGACATTTATAGAGGTTGCTTTAAAACACCTTGAATATTCTATTGAGTCTAACAAGCGTGAAGACCAATTGTATCACGCCTATAACCTAATGACCGTAACTGAAGATCAGGGGGTAGCTATTAGCTATTTACCTGAAATGTTAGAAGGTCAAGTAGCCGTTTTAAGTTCAGGGTATCTCGATACTGAAGTCAGTTTATCCGTACTTGATGCACTCAAAGCAAGTAAACTATTTAGAGAAGATCAATACAGTTATGTGCTTTACCCAAACAAATCATTACCTCGATTCCTAGAAAAAAATAACATAAGCCCTGTTGAGGTTTCAGAATCTGAGCTGCTAAGTAAGCTTGTATTAGAAGGTAACAGAGATATTATAATTAAAGATTGTGAAGGTGGTTATCACTTCAATGGAAACTTTAAAAACATCCGATTCCTCAGAGAAGCACTGTCAAATCTGTCCGCTCAGTACCAAGATTTAGTTTTAAAGGAGCAGCCGAAGATAGAAGCGATATACGAACAAATATTCAATCATAAGGCGTTCACAGGCAGGTCTGGTACTTTCTTCGGTTATGAAGGGTTAGGTTCTATTTACTGGCACATGGTTTCAAAACTTAGACTTGCTGCCTATGAGGTAACCAAGAATGCTGTAAACCAATCCGCATCTAAAACAATTATTGGTCAATTATTCGATCATTATTTTGAAATCAATGCAGGTATTGGAGTACACAAATCTCCTGAACTCTATGGCGCCTTCCCTACCGACCCTTACTCCCACACACCAGGTGGTAAAGGAGCGCAACAACCAGGAATGACTGGACAGGTAAAAGAGGATATTCTTTGTCGATTTGGAGAACTGGGTGTTCGTGTAACCAATGGAATATTAAGTTTTGATCCAACCCTACTTCCTAAATCTGAATTTTTGAAGAGCGACGAGGTGTTCGAATATTACGATTTAGACCAATCCTTCTCTAAGATTGAGCTGTCAAAAGGTTCTTTGGCTTATACCGTATGTCAAGTACCCATAATATACAAACAAGAAGGGAGTGCAAGAATTTCAGTGCTTTTTAAAGACCAAAGAACAGAAACGATTGAAGGTAATACACTAACTAAGGAATATAGTGATGCTATTTTCAATCGTTCAGGTAACATCAAACAACTTATTGTAAGTATCTAAAGTCATGAGAAGGAAAATCACACGACCATTGAAAATGAGAAGCATTGGATTTTTAAGTATTCTTTGCAATCTGTTATTGGGGTCGATGCTGTTCTCATGTAATATCAAATCATCCGCTATGCAAAGCAAAACTGCTTCAGAAATATTAGGAAATCCAGAATATCAAGCGATATCCTTTGGAGGCTATAGAAAAGAAAGTAGAGAATTTCAGCCAACATTAGATCAACTCAAAGAAGACCTAAGAATCCTTCAAGCTATGGGAATCAATATGGTTCGAACTTATAATGTGCAACTTCCACATGCTTCCAACGTAGTGAAGGCTATAGCTGAGTTGCAAAAAGAAGACCCAAGTTTTGAAATGTACGTTATGCTAGGGGCATGGATCGATTGTGAAGGGGCCTGGACAAGCAGTCCTAACCATGAAAAAGAAGACTACGCCTCAAATAAAGTGGAGATTGAGCGTGCCGTAGAACTCACTCGTGCCTATCCCGACATCATAAAGATAATCGCGGTAGGAAACGAAGCTATGGTTCATTGGGCAGCCTCTTATTTTGTAAAACCCGGTGTAATTCTTGGATGGGTAACTTATTTACAAAGCTTAAAAGCCAATGGAAATCTTCCCGAAGGGCTCTGGATTACTAGTTCTGACAATTTCGCCTCGTGGGGAGGTGGTGGATCAGAATACCATAATGAGGATTTAGTGCAACTTGCCAAAGCGGTAGATTACGTTTCTATGCATACCTACCCTTTTCATGATACTCATTACAATCCCTCTTTCTGGAATATAGAGAAAGTGAAGACCTACAAGGACACAAGTGACGTGAATAGCCTTCTGATGAAGTCTGCAGTGAATTATAGCAAGATGCAGTACAAGCAAGTCTCCGATTATCTAAAATCTATCGGAGTAAACAAACCTATCCATATCGGTGAGACTGGTTGGGCAAGTAAATCAGATGGATTCTATGGACCAGATGGGTCGAAGGCAGCTGACGAATTAAAACAATCACTGTATTATAAGGGAATGCGTGAATGGACGGATGCTGAAGGTATTAGCTGTTTCTATTTTGAGGCCTTTGATGAACCTTGGAAAAGCTCTGCTAACCCTAACGATTCTGAAAATCATTTTGGATTATTCACCCGTGACGGAAAAGCAAAATACACCTTATGGCCTTTAGTAGATTCAGGAGTGTTTGAAGGGCTTAGTCGTGATGGTAAGCCTATTACAAAGTCTTACAACGGAGAGTCTGAGTTATTAAATAAGGATGTTCATCTTCCGGTTTTAAAATAAGAGAATCTAATGATTAGAACTATCAAAATCGTAATTCTATCGCTATTCGCAGCGCTGTCTTTTAATTCTTGTTCCCTCCTTGGTGATCAAAATAGTATCGTCGGAATCAAAGGTGACCAGCTCACTATTAATGAAAGACCATTCTTTGTTAAAGGCATATGTTATCATCCTGTTGAAAAGGGTCAATCGAAAAGAAGTTTTGGACAAATCGAAAAAGATCTAAAACTTATCAAAGCAGCAGGTGCGAATACCATTAGAGTGTATGAACCTATCGAGTCCGAAGAAGTGCTTAATCAAATAAATGATGCAGGGCTTCGAGTAATCATAAGTTTCGGATTTAACCAAGGAGGCATTTATGACCTGCAATCTGAAACCTATCTAGATTATATAGAGAGGTTTAAATCGCACCCAGCGATTCTTTTATGGGAACTTGGAAACGAATACAACTATCACCCTGAGTGGTTCGGTGGAACAGTAGATTACTGGTATACGGTTCTTAACGAATCTGCTGCTGCTATCAAAAAAATAGACACTACACATCCTATATCTACTGCGCATGGAGAAGTTCCCAGTGAAGACCTCATCCAGAGATTAGATCAAATTGATTTATGGGGTCTCAATGTATATAGATGGGATCAACCAGCTACGGCACTTGAAGAATTTTCTAAAATAAGCTCTAAGCCTATTTATTTCTCAGAGCTAGGTGCAGATAGTTACATGACCATAGAGAATGAAGGCTATGCTTTAGGATATAATGAAACCGCTCAAGCAGACGCTACTCAAATTATTTTAGATCAGATTATGACTCGAGGGACAAAGGCGACTGGTGCGATCGTATTTTCATTTACTGACGGATGGTGGAAGGCAGGTTCCCCTAACACCCAAGATGTAGGTGGGTGGACGCCGGGAAGTAGTGGAGTTCCCTACGATGCAACTGCAAATGAAGAATATTGGGGAATCGTTACCTTAGATCGAGAGCGTAAAGAGGCTTATGAAGTGGTTAAGAATGCTTTTAAGTCTTTCAATTAGAAACTAAACTATTAACTATATGAATAATCAAAATTCAAATGGGGCGTCTAGCGTTTCAATGGGACAAAAAATCGCATTTGGCTTTGGAATGCTCGCCAATCAAATGTTCCCAGCTGCTTTAGGTGTTTTCATCATCGTATTAGTACAAGACCTAGGCTTCGCTGCTCTTCTATGGGGTATCATTCAATTTGTACCTAGAATATTCGACGCAATCACAGATCCCATCATGGGCTATATCTCAGACAATACCCGATCAAAATGGGGACGTCGAAGACTGTATGTACTCATCGGAGCTCTAATCATGGGATTCGCTTACATCTTTATGTGGCAGCTTCAAAAAGATGATGGAGTGGTCTTTAACTTTATTTATTTTCTATCCTGGTCACTAGTGTTTTACCTAGGACTAACCATTTTTAGTGTGCCCTATGTAGCTATGGGTTATGAAATCAGTGACGACTTTCACGAAAGAACTCAAATCATGGCCATTTCACAGTTTATTGGGCAATGGGCCTGGGTCATCGCTCCATGGTTTTGGGTGATTCTCTATGATCCGAGTTGGTTTCCAGAAGGTGCAGACCAGGGCGTCCGAGAACTTTCTATATGGGTAGCAATTCCTTGCACCTTATTTGCAATCATTCCTGCCCTATTTATTAAGACCTCCTCTACCCTCGATCGGACCGATTTTCAGCCTATAAAGGCAATGAATATCATCAAAAGTGTAAGAGAAATTTTTGTTTCGGCATTCGAAGCATTCAAGATTAAGCAGTTCAGACAAATTGCGTCTGCCACCTTTTTGATATTCAATTCATTCAATGTGATTGCAGCCTATACTTTTCTGATTATTGTACATTACTTGTTCAATAGCGACCCCGCAAGCGCAGGTACTTGGCCAGCAATGCATGGATCTGTTGGCGCACTGATAACTACATTCCTAGTTATACCCATTGTTACTAAAATGTCGAAGAAGCTCGGAAAGAAAAAGGCCTTTATCGTCTCTCAACTCATATCGATTATCGGATACATTCTCTTCTGGTTCTTATTCGTACCTGGTAAACCCTATCTATTCCTCTTCGCACTCCCCTTTCATTCTTTTGGAATTGGAAGTTTGTTCACCATTATGATGAGTATGACCGCAGACGTTTGCGATCTTGATGAACTGAATACCGGTAAGCGAAGAGAAGGGGTCCTAGGCGCCGTTTACTGGTGGATGGTAAAATTAGGCTTCGGTATCGCTGCGCTTCTAGGCGGATTTTTTTTATCTGTAGTAGGTTTTGACGCCGAAAATGTAACGGAATCATCTATTATGGGAATGCGAATGTTTTATACGCTTTTACCCATTGCAGGAGTCATTGGTGCAATCTTAATCATGAAAAACTACGACATCACTGAGGAAAAAGCTGAACAAATTAAAAAGCAACTCGCAGACAATAAAGCATAAGCTATGTCACACAGATTTGATAAAATTCAATCCCTATTAGGAGTTGATGTAAATGAACTTCGAGAAGAAGACTTAATTATCTCTAGCCGTGAAATTCTAGAATCCGGAGTGCATGGTATTTGTTTTAGCCCTTATGAAGGGGTTCAAAAACCAGGAGATCCAATTTCAGAGGATCAAATACGTCGAAAACTTGAATTACTGCGGCCTTACACTAAATGGATCAGAACTTTTTCTTGTACTGATCAGAACGAAACGATACCCAAACTAGCCAAAGAGTATGGTTTCAAGACCCTGGTTGGTGCATGGCTAGGGGACGATCTTGAAAAAAACGAGGAGGAACTGCAAGGGCTCATCGATTTATGTAATTCAGGATTTGTAGATATAGCTGCAGTAGGCAACGAGGTGATGTATCGTGAAGAACTCTCTGAGGATGAGCTAATCACTTATATCGAACGAGCGAAAAAGGAAATCAAAGAAATTCCCGTCGGATATGTCGATGCCTATTATGAGTTTACCGACTATCCTAAAATAGCAGAGGCTTGTGATGTCATTCTAGCTAATTGCTATCCCTACTGGGAAGGTTGCAGTATAGATTATTCACTCATCTATATGAAACAAATGTACCAGCAAGCTCAGCGAGCAGCTGCGGGTAAACCGGTCATTATTACAGAAACCGGATGGCCTAGTCAGGGTGAATCTCTCGGAGCGGCAGTTCCTGGATATAAGAATGCGCTCAAATACTTCATCGATGCAATTTCTTGGTCAAAGGAAGATGAAATACCCATGTTTTATTTCTCATCTTTTGATGAATCATGGAAGGTAAGTGCTGAAGGAAGTGTAGGTGCCTATTGGGGATTATGGGATCAAAACCATCAACTGAAATTTTAGCTGAAAGCATCTCGATTGGGTAAAGTATGTTTACTTAACACTCGTTTAGCGTCAGAAATCACAGCAATTTCTTTTTGAAGACGGTACAACTTTTCGCCAGCTTCTTTCCTTGATCGATCTAAGTTAACGACTGGGTTTGGGTAATCTGTTCCTTTTTTAAAGTCGTAAAAAATCTCATCCATCGGGGTGAGTTCGTTAGGGTTGTGAACTAAGGTATGAGGTAACTTGGCTAATTCAGGAACCCACTTAAGTATAAAAGAAGCGTTTGGATCGTGCTTCACACTATTTGATATAGGACTATAAATTCGAATTTGATTGATTCCTGTTTCCCCCGCTTGCATCTGTAGTTGTGGATAATGAATACCAGGTTCAAAATCTAAAAACTGTCGAGCTAGATGAGGACTAATCGCCTGCCAGGGTAACCATAGATGATGAGTAGCAAACGAAACTAAAAGTGCACGCATTCTAAAATTTAAATACCCCGTTGTGTTGAGACATCGCATTGCAGCATCAACTAGAGGCACCCCCGTTAATCCTTTCTCCCAGGCTTCAAGAAGAAATGCATTGGTTGGCTTCTTAAGGGTGAGATAACCACGGTTAACCGGCTCGAACTCTATGCGATCTTCCATCTCAAATTTTTGAATAAAATGAGCCTGCCAGCGAAGCCTTGAGCGAAATGACGATAACGATCTTTTCGGCTTTGCGTTTTCATATACCCTTGCCGTAGCTTGAAATACCTCTTTAACAGATAAACATCCAAAGGAGATATAAGGAGATAGCCTGCTGCAGCTGATTCGAGAGTCTAATGGCTTAGAAATATGTTTGTCATAGTTTTTGTAGCGCTCGTTCAAAAAGCTGTTCAAATAGCGTAACCCCATATTTCTACCGCCCTTTTGGCGATCAATTGACAGATCATCTGGCAATACTAAGTGGTTCATTTTATTGTCTACTTGAGAAAGCGTTTTACTCCTAACGACGGCCTTTGGCGACCATGATGGATGTAAAACAGAAGATTCCATAAAAGCCTCCCAACGATCTCTCCAACCAAGTCGGTGTTTGAGTCCTCGCTCTACCCCATTGGTATTAAACTCGATCCATGGGATATTCTTTTGTGCCATTATTCTTGAGAATAGTTTGTCTCGATCGAAAGTAATTTTTAAACCCGTTTCTCGATAACTATAAACACTTATTATCTCAAAGGTTTCACTGAGTCGAGTGAAATTTTCTGAAACTGAACCATACATCCTCAATACATTAGTGTTTATCGATTGTAAGAAGTTGTCGAAGTCGTTCAGGCTTTCAGAAATGAAGTGCCAGTGTCTTGGGCTGTAGTGCTTATCGTCGAGCAGTATAGGTTCGAAATTATACCATAAAATAATAGGATAGCCCGAACCAATAGCCGCTGAAATAGGCTGGTGATCCTCCCAACGCAAATCGCGTTTTAACCAAACTAAAACAACCTTCGGTCTATTCTTTCTCATTGCTAGTCTAAAGATAATGTAACACAGGTTACTAATCAGAATGTGCACGAATGCTACCTTTGAACCACTTTCGATTTTAACCTATTTTTGAAAGAACACCTATTCAATAAATAATATGCTTACAGATCTTCAGTCAGTATATGGAACACTTCTCGAAGCTTCTCTACTTCTAGAGATCAATCAAGTGGGCACCTACAGACAAATACAGGCAGGAACTGAGATCATTAGACCGGGAGAGTATATCAAAAGTATCCCCCTTTTAATCTCAGGAGCCATAAAGGTAATACGCGAGTATGACGATGGAGAAGAGCTTCTTCTTTACTATGTCGAAGAAGGTAATACTTGCTCAATGTCTATGGCGTGTTGTACCGAACAAAAGAGAAGTACTATTAAAGCAGTGGCCGAAGTTGATACGCTCTTAATTGTGATTCCAAATCATAAATTAGAAGAATGGATTGGAAGGTATCCAAGATGGAGAAGCTTCATATTTACGAGTTATCAAAATCGTCTAGAAGAAATGCTTTCTAGCCTTGAGAAAGTAGCGTTTGAACGACTAGACGAGAGGCTCATAGAATATCTTAAAGAGAAGGGAAGAATTAATGGTGAGAATAGCATTCACCAAACCCATAAAGAAATAGCAGACGAGCTCCACAGTTCTCGGGTAGTAATCTCAAGATTACTCAAGAAATTGGAAAACCTAGGTCATATAAAGCTACACCGAAATCATATTGAACTTCTCGATCTTTAAGCAATGAAATCTATCCTTCAGTTCATACCAATACTTCAATGGTTACCTAACTATAGAAAAACAAATCTTTCTGGTGATCTATCAGCTGGGTTAACTGTGGGAATCATGCTTATTCCGCAAGGAATGGCCTATGCAATGCTGGCTGGTTTACCTCCGGTTTTTGGTTTATACGCCTCCTTAATTCCACAAGTAATCTATGCTCTCCTTGGTACCTCTAGGCAGCTTAGTGTAGCTCCTGTGGCAATGGACTCTCTATTAGTTGCAGCTGGTTTAGGAGCACTTTCTCTAAGTGGTGTGGAGGAATATACCTCGATGGCGATTTTTCTTGCCCTTTTCATGGGAAGTATTCAATTCTTACTAGGTATCGTTAAGATGGGATTCTTGGTGAATTTCTTATCCAAGCCTGTTATTAGTGGGTTTACCTCAGCAGCTGCCTTAATTATTGGGCTTAGTCAATTGAAGCATTTACTCGGTGCCCCCATAGAAAACAGTAACCAAATACACATTCTTTTAGGAAACACTTTTGAAGTTCTAGACCAGATCAATGGCTACGCCATCATCCTCGGTGTTGCAGCTATTCTAATCATAAAAGCGATTAAAAAATGGAGCCCGAGAATTCCCGCAGCACTTGTGGTAACCCTTCTCGGAATCATAATTACTTATGCTTTCAATCTAAGCGAACATGGACTTAACATTGTCAGAGAAGTTCCATCGGGCCTACCAAAAGTAGGATTACCTGAGTTCTCAATGAATCGCATAAACGATTTAGCGCCTGTAGCACTTACCCTAGCTCTTATCGCCTTTATGGAAGCAATATCAGTGGCTAAAGCCATTGAAGAACGTAAGGGTCTTCAAGAAGTGAGACCGAATCAAGAACTTATTGCGATCGGAATGGCGAATATCGTAGGATCAATTTTTCAATCGTATCCAGTCACTGGAGGATTTTCAAGAACTGCAGTGAACGATCAAGCGGGCGCATCAACACCACTTGCCTCAATAATTAGTGCAGTGATTGTCGGACTAACACTACTATTCTTAACTCCCCTATTTTATCATTTACCTAAGACTGTGCTCGCCGCCATAATTATGGTAGCAGTTTTTGGACTAATTGACTTTACCTATCCTGTTCGACTTTTCAATAAAAGAAAGGACGAATTCGTTGTTCTACTTATCACCTTTCTAACCACATTGACTGTTGGTATCACAGAGGGTATTATTCTAGGAGTTTTAATTTCAATAGGACTAATGATTTACAGAACCTCGCAACCTCACTATGCAGTTTTAGGGAGGATAAAAGATTCGACGCATTATCGAAATGTAAGGCGATTTGACAAAGAGGTTAGTATCGATCCAGAAGTTCTCTTCTTTAGATTTGATGGCCAGTTATATTTTGGAAATAAGGATTATTTTAAAACTGAATTAACTCAAGCAATTGAGTCACGAGGTAACGAATTAAAAGGTATAGTATTATCGGTAGAGGCGATTAATTATATCGACTCCTCAGCTGCACATATGTTAAGACAGCTCTTCAGCCAGTTAGAAAATAAAGGAATTAAAATTACGATTTCAGGACCTATCGGGCCGATCAGAGACATCTTAAAAAGGAGTGAAATCGTTGATCTCATTGGAAAGCAATCCTTCTTTGATAATGCTCATGACGCCTTTTTATTCATCAAAGGAGATGAGAATAAAATCGATGAGTATTCAAGAAGAATTGCCTTAGAATCAAAAGAATAGACTTTAGTAACTTAGGTAACTCTGCATTAACAATACTGATATTAACTTTGACATACTTATAAAGTACACGACATGAAAATAGAACAAATTTATACCGGATGTTTAGCTCAAGGAGCTTACTACATTGAAAGCCAAGGAGAGGTAGCAATTATCGATCCACTTAGAGAGGTAAAACCCTATCTAGAAAAAGCTAAAGAAGCTAATGCGGAGATCAAATACATATTTGAAACTCACTTTCACGCAGATTTCGTAAGTGGACACTTAAGTTTAGCAAAAGAATCTGGAGCCCCAATTATTTACGGTCCAAATGCAAACCCTAGTTTTGATGTGATTATCGCTAAAGATGGCCAAGAATTCAAGTTAGGAGAAGTTACCATCGTAGTACTCCATACGCCAGGACACACTATGGAGTCTACCACCTATTTACTAAGAGATGCCAATGGTAAAGATCATGCTATCTTTAGTGGAGACACTTTATTTTTAGGAGATGTCGGACGCCCTGATTTAGCTCAAAAAGCGGCTGATATGACTCAGGAACAATTAGCTGAGACACTCTTCGATAGCCTTAGAACGAAGATCATGCCTCTTTCTGACGAAATCACCGTTTATCCTGGTCACGGAGCAGGTTCAGCTTGTGGTAAAAACATGATGAAAGAAACCGTAGACACCTTAGGTAATCAGAAAAAAATGAATTACGCACTACGCGTAGATATGACTAAGGCCGAGTTTGTTAAAGAAGTTACAGAGGGTCTTCTACCTCCCCCTCAGTACTTCCCATTAAATGTGAAGATGAACAAAGAAGGATACGATCACTTTGACGAGGTATTAGAAAGAGGATCTACACCACTTAGCCCGGAGGCTTTTGAAGATGTAGCCAATCAAACTGGTGCACTTGTTATTGATGTTCGTCATCAAGATGATTTCGTAAAGGGTCACATTCCACGCTCTATTTTCATAGGTTTAGACGGTAGTTTTGCACCTTGGGTAGGAGCCCTGATTGCTGATGTTGAACAACCATTATTACTTGTTACTCCAGAGGGACGTGAAGAAGAGACTATTACTCGTTTAGCACGTGTAGGTTTTGATAATACCCTTGGATACTTAGAAGGAAGTTTCGAATCTTGGAAAAACTCAGGCAAGGAGTTCGATACTATTGATACGATTTCTGCCGAGAGTTTAAAATCAAAACTAGAAGCTAACGACACCGAGGTTTTTGATGTTCGTAAGGACACAGAGTTTTATGCACACCGTATTCCAAGCGCCAAGAATACCCCACTAGATTACCTCAACGACCACTTAGGTGAATTTCCTGAAGATAAATCGTTCTTCGTTCACTGTGCTGGAGGATACCGTTCTGTGATTGCAGGATCTATCCTTAAGAGTAGAGGAATACATAATTTCGTTGATATTACAGGTGGATTCAAGGCTATAGAAGCAGCCGAAATAAAGTTGACAGACTATGTGTGTCCGTCCACTATGCCTTCAAAATAAATCGAATAACCTCCAATTTAACACCCTGTGTAACTATAGTTACACAGGGTGTTTTATTTTATCACTAGTTTTTATCTCAACTTTAACTAAACGATAAACACTATGTCAACTTCTTATCAAGTTCTAATTATTGGTGGAGGTACTGCGGGTATTATGGCAGCATCTCGTTTACAGAAATTAGATTCATCACTCTCAATCGCAATCATTGAACCTGCGGACACCCACTATTACCAACCCGCATGGACTTTAGTTGGAGCGGGAGCATTCGATTATAATAAAACTGCTAAACCTATGGCAGAGATTATGCCAAAAGGGGTATCATGGGTAAAAGACTTTGCCGTATCCTTTGATCCTGAAAACAACTCTGTGAGCACAAATGATAGTGGTAACATTTCGTATGACTACCTAATTGTTGCTCCCGGGCTCGTAATGGAGCCAAGTATGATCAAAGGTCTACCTGAGGCGCTTGATAAAGGAGTGGTTTGTAGTAATTATACTAATCCTGAACACACTTGGAAATTATTACAAGATTTCAAGGGAGGTAATGCAATTTTCACTCAACCACCAACACCTATAAAATGTGGAGGTGCTCCACAGAAAATTGCTTACCTAGCAGCAGATTATTTAAGAAAGCAAGGATTATCTAAGAAATCTAATGTAATGTTTGCCACTCCGGGCACCGTAATTTTTGGTGTGCCTGTAATTAGAGAAACTTTAATGAAAGTTATTGGTAAATACAATATTAAGTTTCACCCTTACAACACACCAGTAGAGATTGATTCAGAAAAGAAGATGGTATACTTTGTAGACAAGACTCCTGAAGACCATGCGTGTTTCATGCAAAAAGAAGGTAGTTCTTATGAAACTGGAAATGTCTTTGGCGCAACAAAAACAGAAGATGGAAGAATTGCTGTTCCATTTGATTTTCTTCACATCGCTCCACCTCAAGCAGCACCAAAATTTATTAGAGAATCGGCTCTAGCGAATGAGGGGGGCTGGTTAAGCGTGGACAAGCACACCCTTCAGCACACCAAATATGCCAATGTGTTTGGATTAGGTGATGTAGCAGGGTTACCAACAGCAAAGACTGGAGCTGCGATTCGCAAGCAAGTCCCCGTAGTTTTAGATAACATCTTGCGCCTAATTAAATCAAATAGTCTCGGCACTAAATCGTATAACGGTTACTCATCATGTCCACTGGTTACAGGCTATGGTAAAATGGTTCTAGCAGAGTTTGATTACGATAACAACTTTACTCCAGATCCAAAACTCAAGCAAATGCTCGTATTCGACTCATCTAAGGAGCATTGGAGACTGTGGATATTAAAAAAATTCGGACTTCCCTACCTGTATTGGAATAAAATGCTAAAAGGAGAAGACGTATAATTTTTTACCTATGTAACCTAGATTACACCCACTTATATAGTGGGTGTTTTATTTTTGAAAGATCAAAAATTGACCCTATGGAATTTATAATGCAACCCTGGCCATGGTATGTTTCTGGCCCACTCATCGCGCTCGTGATGTTTTTCTTAATCTTCTCAGGAAAAAACTTCGGTATGTCAGGTAATTTACGCATCATGTGCGCCGCTTTAAGTGGAGAC
>PZPI01000025.1 GCA_003045935.1 Bacteroidota bacterium
CGTTATTTTCCTAGTGCTCGACTGAAAGATTGGCTGACTGCCCATGCTCTTGAAACCGAAATTATAGGTAGCTCAGAGCTTGGGAAACCAATTCATGCGATACGTTTAGGAGAAGGCCCTGTTAAGGTTCTTATGTGGTCACAGATGCATGGCAATGAATCAACTACAACTAGAGGATTACTTATCTGGCTTGAAAAGTATCTTCAATCTCCTTCTTACCATAAAGAGCTAAGTTTACTTATTATCCCACAACTAAACCCTGACGGTGCCGATAGGTATACGCGAGCCAATGGAAAGGGAATAGATCTTAACCGTGATGCACTTAATCAATCACAAAGTGAAATGAAGGTTCTCATGCGACTCGTTGAAGAATTTCGACCTCATTACAATCTGAATTTACACGATCAAAGAACAAGGTTTACGGTTGGTGATACCAATAAAGAAGCCGCTTTATCTTTTCTATCAGCCGCAGCCGATGATTCTCGTAAGATAACTCCTACAAGAATTGTAGCTATGCATCTGATTAATTATATGGTATCGTCATTACCTGACAATTTCAAGATGCATATAGGAAGATATGACGATGGATTCAACCCGAATTGCACTGGAGACTACTTTCATGCTAAAGGCATACCAACGGTGCTTTTTGAAGCCGGTCAATTAGGTAAGGATTATACAAGAACAGAAGTTACGTGGATTATTGCCCAATGCTTGTCGAATCTTTTAGAGTTTTTATCTAAACCAATACCTGATCAATCAGACGATGCAATCTTTAAGGAATATTGTGAAATTTTAGAAAACAAAACGAATGGTTATGACGAGCTAGTCATTACAGAGAACCATAAATTCTATGTTAGATATATAGAGGTGTTGGTTAATAATCAAATAGATACGGTCTTCGAATTTAACTCTTACGATAAGGTGGATTCAAGTCTTTTAAATCTTAGGCAAACTTTAGACTATCAAAAGGCAACATACGAAGAACAGAAATTAATTCGTTTGAGATTGAGACAATACCTTGAAAATGAATAATTCTTATAAATTTTTATTAAAATTGAATTATTTGTAAGATTTTCTTCATTTCTGTAGTATTTTTGCCAAAAATTCAAGAAAATGGCAAAAGTTAAATTAGACGAGATTGATCACCAGATACTGGATATGTTAATCGAGAATACTCGTATTCCTTATACTGACATCGCTAAAAAACTATTAATTTCAGCCGGAACGGTTCACGTTCGTGTTAAAAAAATGGAAGATGCTGATCTTATTAAAGGGTCGTCTTTGACTTTAGATTATGATAAGCTAGGCTATTCGTTTATCGCTTACGTTGGAATTTTTCTAGAAAAGACGCACATGACCAAGTTTGTTCTTGAGCGTTTGGCTGATATTCCTTACGTTACTGTGGCGCATATTACCACCGGTAAGTTTAATATTTTCTGCAAAATCAGAGCTAAGGACACCACTCACGCAAAAAACATCATCTTTAAGATTGATGATATCGATGGTGTGAGTAGAACTGAAACGATGATTGCCATGGAGGAGTCGATTAATGATAAAAAGCGACTCATGCATACGATCTTTAGAGAGTTATAAAATTATCCCTTTATAGTAGGAAAAGGCTTCAAGTATACCTTCGGCCTCTAGCGGTACATCATAGACTGCTTTCCCTATTTGTTTTAATCCAACAAAACGAACACTACCGTGTTCGTTTTTTTTGTCTTGTTTGGTAAGTTCGATAATATCTTGGTAATCAGCAGGGTCGATTATTGGTAAGTCGTAAAAACTTTTAATAGGGTTAGTGATAGCTACCAACTCGTTATTAGAAAGGCCTAATTCTCTGTGCGATAGGTATGCTTCTAGAATCATGCCGACAGCAATAGCTTCACCGTGCAATAAAGAGGCTGGGGTTTCGAGGTAAAAACTCTCTATAGCATGACCTAGAGTATGCCCAAAATTTAAAATTTTTCGTAGACCTTTTTCAGTTGGATCTTGAGCGACCACAGCTTGCTTAATGGAGACAGAATCACTAATAAGTGATGTCAAATCATTAAAATTAGAAATTACCTCATCGAAATGCTTAGAATCGTAAATAAGGCCGTGTTTTATCATTTCTGCAGCTCCGCTACGAATTTGATTACTAGGTAAACTCTTTAGAAAAATAGAGTGAACCCAAGTAAATTCGGGAGCTGAGAAAACACCGATTTGGTTTTTAAAACTTCCAAAATCTACCCCTGTTTTTCCTCCTGTTGAAGCATCAACCATGGCAAGTAGGGTAGTGGGTATATTTATAAATTTGATTCCTCGTTTATAGCAACTCGCAGCAAAACCTCCTAAATCAGTTAGAACACCGCCACCCAGATTGATAAGGAGCGCCTTTCTATCTGCATTGACTTTTGTTAATTGCGCCCAGACAATATTGCAGGTTTCAATAGTTTTATAGGATTCTCCTGTTGGGATAAGGATAAGGGTAAATTCTCGAAGATCTACCAATTCATTTAAAACAGGCAGACACAACTCAGCAGTGATCTGATCACATAACACAAAGGCTTTTGAAATACCTGAATCTTTCACCAGTTCTTCAAAAGGTTGGACACCTGAATGATTAAAATATACTTGGTGGGTTTTCATAGGGGTTAAATATACTATGGTATGATTAGAATAAGGACTCTTTGAAATATCTTTACTAAAAAAAGAGCATGAATTCAGATTTAAGGTTTGATAATACCGAGATTGCCTTTTCTCAAAAGTCTTCATCCGAATTACGTAAAGCGTATTTAATGTTTAACGTTATGAGCAATCCAAGATGGGTGTCTTTCGGCTCTAACTTGGCTCTTTTCGGTTTAAAAGCTCGGCTACCATTTATTCCACAAATTATCAAGTCAACGGTTTTTAGACAGTTTTGTGGCGGGATTAATCGCTCAGATTGTTCAGATTTGGTTTCTAATTTGAATCAAAATGGTGTGAAGGCTATTCTAGATTATTCTGTAGAAGGTCAAGAATCTGAAGAACAATACGACAAGAAAACTGCTTCGATTATTGATTCACTCCAAACGGTAAATAAAAATGAAGGAGAAGCCTTTGGCGTTTTTAAACCAACAGCAATAGGAGCCTATTCGGTATTCGAAAATGCTCTAAAAAAGGACAGTAACCAAGAAACAAAGGATGCGTTTGAACGTATTCGTAAGCGATATGTGTCGATATTTAATGAAGCTGCTAGGTTAAATGTAAGAGTCCTTATTGATGCTGAAGAAACCTGGATGCAGGATTCTGCTGATCTTTTAGCCCTAGAAATGATGGAAAGATTTAATTCTAATGATATCATTGTATATAATACCTTTCAAATGTATCGCCATGACCGACTAGAGGTCTTAAATTCATGGATAATAACAGGAAGAAATAAAGGGTTTAAAGTCGGAGCTAAGCTCGTCAGGGGAGCTTACATGGAAAAAGAGCGAGAGAGAGCTCTAAAACATGGGTACAACTCACCCATATGTAAGGACAAAAAAGCAACGGATGATAATTTTGACAACGCAATTCGAGTAGTATTTGAAAATATTGATTGCTGTGGCTTGGTAGTTGGTTCTCATAATGAAGCAAGTACTTTGCTTACGACTGCACTTATGAAAGAAAAAGGTATTGAACCAGGAGATCCAAGAATTTCTTTTGCTCAACTATTCGGCATGAGTGATCAGATTACCTATAATCTTGCCGCTCAATCGTATAATGCCATAAAACTAATCCCATACGGTCCAATTAGAGACGTGTTACCTTATCTTATAAGAAGAGCAGAAGAAAATACTTCAGTTGCTGGTCAAACAGGTAGAGAATTGATACTTATAACTAAGGAATTAAAGAGAAGAAGGATACTGAACTAGCGTTATTCAATCAGTCGAACTCCTTCAGGGCAACGAGCGATTCTGTGTTCAATACCTGCGCTTTCAAAAAGGAATTCTTTACAAGGTTCTTTTCGTGGTTCACTCCTTTTGAAATCGATTGAAGCGTTTTCAAGGAGTTTTGCGATCTTTAAACTATCCTGCCCTTTTATTACTTCTGCGGTTCTAAGATCTTTAATAACTCTACAATTCGGTAGATAACAAAATTCAACTCCTTTGCCATCGGTTTTTTTATCAACGATAAACCACAAGAAAATAGAACCAATTCCTAATCCTATAAGATACCAGAATAATCGCTTGAGGAAAGCCATATTAAAGTGTTAGTAAAGATAGGTTTCGAAAGGGTAGAGGGAACCAATCAGCTACAAAGTTACTAGTTAAATATCCATTATAGGTATAAACCCCTGATTGTAATTCTTGGGAATTTTTAAATCCTGAGGGAACCCCTCCGTGTGCAGTCAATTTGAGAAGGTAAGAAACTACTAGTGCATTGAGCGCGATAGAGGAGGTTTTAGGATATCTTGATGGAATATTTGGAACTCCATAATGAATTACGTCATAAACAACTCGAACAGGATCATCATGAGTCGTAAGCTCTGAGGTTTCGATACATCCTCCACTATCAATACTAACGTCGACAATTATCGATCCCGCTTTCATCTGTGAAACCATTGATTCTAGCACAACAATTGGGGCTCTTTTCTCTCCTGTTAAAGTTCCTATAACTACATCTGCAGTTTTAAGATGTTTCGATATTCCTTCTTGGGAAAGGGTTGAGGTGTGCAAATTAGGTCCAATACTGTTACGAGCACTACGCAATTTTGATAAATCATTATCATAAAGTGTAACATCTGATCCTAACCCTAATGCTGTCCGAGCAGCTTCTATTCCTGTAGTTTGTGCTCCGATAACAACAGTTTGAATTGGCGGAACACCAGTAATACTTCCGAAAAGTAATCCTTTACCTTTATTAGAAGCAGAGAGTAATTCAGAGGCGATATGTATTGCACTTTGCCCTGCAATCTCGCCTAAACTTTCAACAAATGGGAGATGATCAAAACCTTCTCTAATAAACTCTAAACCAATAGCCGTGATTTTCTTTTCAAGCAGCTTTTCGAAGTAGGCTTTATCTTTAGTTTTAATCTGAAGTGCGGATAAAAGGGTACAACCTACCGGAATTTTTTCAATTTCTTCTATGGTAAATGGATCAATTTTGACAATAAAAGGCGAGCCAAATACTCTTTTGTCGTCAGCTGTAACTTCAGCACCTGCCTCAGAGTAAGACCGATTGTCATATCCTGCATGTAGTCCTAAATTCTTCTCGATGATAATTTCATGACCTAATTGACAGAGCTGTTTAACTCCTTCTGGTGTAATTGCAACTCTTCTTTCTTGAAGAGTTGAGGCCTTTGCAAAGCTTACTATTAGGCGCTCCTCAGAATGATTAACCCAAAGCCTTTCTTCTTGAGGTAAAAGCTCAGCTCTTGAAAATGGAGATTTACTCATAGTGGGAAAAATACAAAATCATGAACGATAAATACTCAATTTGCGCCGATTCTGTGAGGTGATTTCAATCGCTATCTTCATTGCTTTAGGGTTAAATAGGGAAGTCATGCGCTCTGACCATTCGATAAAGATTAAACTATTCGATTCTAAATATTCATCAAAACCAATATCATAGAGCTCTACTTCGTTTTCAACTCGATAAAGATCGGCATGATAAATAGGTTTATGGTCAGACAATTCATAAGTATTTACCAGGGAGAAGGTAGGGCTGCTAACAACATCTTTTACACCTAAGATTCGTAAAATGGTCTTTATTAGTGTAGTTTTTCCTGCACCCATTTCTCCCTCTAGATACACTTCACCTTTAGAAGGTAATCGATTTACAATCTCCAAAGCGTATTGGTCGATATCTTCTAATGCATACTCAAGTACAAGGTCGGGATGTGCTTTCTTGCCTACTGACATATTTATGGTCATCTTTGTGACTCTTTAAGTATCAAAGATAGTGTTGTCTAGCCATAAATTAAAGGTGTTTAATGACCCGATATACGGTTCTTTTGCCATTCCTTCACCACTTATTCTTCAAGTAATCTCTCATCCTTTTTTTCAAAGGTTAAGACGAATTTCACAAATGGGTCTTTCCTATTTGGTATATCCAGGCGCCCATCATACTCGTTTTCAGCATGCTTTGGGAGCAATGAATTTAATGCAAAAAGCTATTGATACCTTGACTCTTAAAGGAGTAAGCATTTCGCCAGAAGAAAGGCAAGGACTATTATTAGCGATTTTACTTCACGATATAGGCCACGGTCCATTTTCTCATGCATTAGAAGAGAAATTAATATCAAAACATCATGAAACCCTTTCTTTGGGATTTATGGAACTTTTAAACGAAGAATTCGATGGTCAACTTGATCAAGCAATCGCCATCTTTAAAGGTAAATCGGATAGACCTTTTTTAAATCATCTAGTTTCTAGTCAGTTTGATATGGACCGCCTTGATTATCTCAAACGTGATAGTTTCTTTGCCGGTGTTACTGAAGGAAATATTAATTCAGAACGTTTGATTAGCACCATAAATGTGGTTGAAGATTCCCTCGTTATAGAAGAAAAGGGGATTTACTCGGTTGAGAAGTTTCTAATGGCGCGCCGTTTTATGTACTGGCAAGTTTACCTTCACAAGACTAGTATAGTCGCTGAAATTATGCTTGGAAAGATTATTGAAAGGGCCAAAGAATTAATTCACCGCGGGCAACTTATTGAGGGTCCTCCGAATCTGATGTATTTCTTGAATCAACAATTTTCAAGGAATAGCGATAAAGAAATTACGCTTCATCAATTTGCTGCGATCGATGATATCGATATTATGGCATGTATTAAAAGATGGTCAAATCACAGCGATACTATCCTAGCTCGTCTTTGCAGCGGAATTCTTAATAGAGATCTACTTGAGGTTAGATTTAGAGAAGAACGTGCAGGTCAAAAGGAATTAGAAGTATTACAGACTGAGGTTGCAAAGGAATATAATGTGAGCATAAGTGATGCGCACTATCTCGTTTATGACGGTACCCTTTGGAATTTGGCTTATAACCCTAACAAACAACCGATTCGAATTCTTTTTAGAGGAGGTGAGGTGATGGATTTTATGCAGGCTAGTCGCTATGCGGGAGCCGGTGCATTTAGTGTAAAACACGAGAAGAACTATATCTGCTCACCTAAACTACAACTACCATAAATCCTTACCTTTGCGCGGAATGAACTTTAATGTACAACAAATTGCTGATTGGATTGGAGCCGAGATAATTGGTGACCCCAATCAAATTATTGATCACTTTTCGGCAATCGAGGAGGGAAGCGATAAGGGAATTTCTTTTTTGGCTAATCCCAAATATGAAAACTTTCTCTACAGTACTGAAGCTTCCGCTGTTATTGTATCTAAAGAGATAGAACTTAAAGAATCGATTCAAACTACCTTGCTAAAGGTAGAAGATCCTTACCATGCTTTTGCTCAGTTATTGAGAGCTTATGAGCAAGCAATAAAGCCAGAATACCATGGTGTTGATAGCTCGTCGAATATTCATGAAAGTGCAACTGTCGACGCATCTGTTTATGTAGGTGCCTTAGCTGTTATTGAAATGGGAGCTAAGATTGGTTCGGGTACAGAAATTCACGCGCAATCATTTGTGGGTCGCAATGTTACCATCGGTGAACGTTGTGAAATATATCCCGGTGTAAGGATTTATTCGGACACGGTAATTGGTGATGATGTTGTTATTCACGCCAACTCTGTAATCGGCGCACCTGGATTCGGATTCTCTCCCAATGAAAACGGAGGTTTTGATAAAATTCCTCAATTAGGTAAGGTGATTATCGAAGATGGGGTAGACATTGGTTCTTCTTGTACTATTGATCGAGCAACCTTTGGGGAAACTCGTGTTTCAAAGGGTGTAAAACTCGATAATCAAGTGCATCTGGCACACAATGTTTTTGTTGGTCAAAATACCGTAATCGCCGCTCAAACCGGAGTAGCGGGATCTACGAAGATTGGCAGTCAAGTTATGATTGGAGGTCAAGCAGGTATCGTTGGTCATATTGAAATTGGAGACGGAGCAAAGATTCAAGCTCAAAGTGGTGTTACCCGCAAAGTCAAAAGCAACGAGAAGATTCAAGGTACTCCAGCAATGGACTATAATACCTTCAGCAAATCATACATACATTTTAAAAACCTAGTTTCTCTTGAAGCTAGAGTCAAAGAATTAGAACAAGTAAGCAATAAACTATCAGAGAAGTGAAACAAACTACTTTAGAGAGAGCGATAAGTATATCTGGTATTGGACTACATACAGGTCAAGAAGTAACTTTAACTTTTCAGCCCGCTGAACCAGATACAGGATTCGTTTTTAAAAGAGTCGATCTTGAAGGAAGTCCAGAGGTACCTGCCTCTGCAAAGTGGGTGAATAAAACTCAAAGAAGCACCGTTTTAGATTTTAACGGCGTAGAAGTTCAAACTTCAGAGCACGTTCTTGCTGCTTTAACTGGGTTAGATTACGATAATGCGATCATAGAAATTAACGCTAGCGAACCACCTATTTTAGATGGATCTGCTAAGTACTTCATAGAAGCCCTTGAAAAGGCGGGTAAGGTAGAACAAGAAGCACACCGTGAAGTTTATGTCGTTTCTGAACCGATTCATTATAAAGACGCCGAATCGGGATCTGAAATTATCATTTTGCCTTCTGAGAATTACGAGGTACAGGTAATGGTTGATTTTGGTACTAAGATTCTTGGGACACAAAATGCTTCACTTTATTCCATTGAGGAGTTTAAGGAAGAAATTGCTGATGCCCGCACATTTAGCTTTTTACATGAAATCGAGAAGTTGCTAGATCAAGGTCTAATTAGAGGTGGAGATCTAAACAATGCCATTGTATATGTAGATAAAGAGCTCTCGGATGAAACTTTAAGTAAACTGAAAGCAGCCTTTGACAAAGAAGATGTTCAAGTTACTCCAAACGGCATTCTCAATAACTTAGAATTAAAGTATCCCAATGAAGCAGCAAGGCACAAACTACTTGATGTAATCGGGGATCTAGCTCTTATTGGAAGTAAAATACAGGGTAGAGTAATTGCTTGTAAGCCCGGTCATTTAGTAAATACTGAATTTGCAAAGGTGATGCAAAAGAAAATAAAGGACGAAAAGCGTAAGCGAGTGCCAAAAATTGATATCTATACGGAACCCGTAATGGATACAGTGCAGATCATGGATATGTTGCCGCATCGTCCTCCGTTTCTATTAGTAGATAAGATTTTAGAACTAACTGACTCTAGGGTCGTAGGATTGAAAAACGTTTCTATGAATGAAGCTTATTTTGTGGGGCATTTTCCAGGTGCCCCTGTAATGCCTGGAGTACTTCAAATCGAGGCCATGGCTCAAACGGGAGGAGTTTTAGTGCTGAATACTGTACCAGATCCTGAAAACTATCTGACCTTTTTTATGAAAATGGATAATGTGAGATTTAAGCATCAGGTAAATCCCGGGGATACCTTACTATTTGATTGTGAGTTAATTACTCCGATTCGACGTGGCATCTGTCACATGCGCGCATTAGCATTTGTTGGAGACAAACTCGTTTCTGAGGCTGAATTAATGGCCCAAATTGTAAAAACTAAATAAGTATAAATGAATCAACCTCTAGCCTACGTACATCCTGGGGCGAAAATTGCTAAAAACGTTACCATCGAGCCTTTCGCAATGATTCATAATAATGTGGTAATTGGTGAAGGAACTTGGATTGGCTCCAACGTGACCATTATGGAGGGTGCAAGAATTGGTAAAAACTGTTTCATTTATCCCGGTTCAGTGATCTCAGCTCCCCCACAAGACTTAAAGTACTCAGGTGAGGATACCACTACTGTAATTGGCGATTACACCACTATAAGAGAGTGCGTTACCATAAATAGAGGGACAACGGATCGTTGGAAGACCACTATTGGATCTAACTGCTTAATTATGGCTTATTGTCATATTGCACATGATTGTAATGTATCCGATGGGTGTATTTTTAGTAATAACTCCACACTCGCTGGTCATGTAAATGTAGGTCCAAACGTTGTTATGGCAGGAATGGTTGCCGTACATCAATTTGTATCAATAGGTCATCATTCGTTTGTTACGGGTGGTGCCTTGGTTAGAAAAGATGTTCCACCATTTGTTAAAGCAGCTAGAGAACCTCTATCTTATGTTGGTGTCAATTCTGTAGGCCTGAGAAGAAGAGGCTTTGCACCCGATAAGATTAAGGAGATTCAACAGATTTATCGAATTTTATATCAAAAGAATTATAATAATACTCAAGCCTTACAGATCATTGAAGCTGAAATGGAAGCAACCCACGAACGAGATGAAATACTCGAATTCATTAGAGCTTCTAAACGAGGTATCATGAAAGGCTATTTTAACAACTCATAATTTATGGCATCAACCTCAGACATCCGCAAAGGTCTTTGTATTCGTTTTAATAACGATATCTACAAAATCATTGAATTTTTACATGTTAAACCCGGGAAAGGTCCCGCATTCGTAAGGACCAAACTTAAAAGTGTAACGACAGGAAAAGTTCTAGACAACACTTTTTCTGCCGGACATAAATTAGATGATGTTCGCGTAGAGACTCGTAGTTTCCAATTTCTTTATAGTGAGGGCTCGACCTATCATTTTATGAATACCGAGGATTATGATCAAATCACCCTGCAAGAAGAAGCTTTAGAGGCTCATGATTTACTCAAAGAAGGAGAGGTAGTAACCATTTTATTCAATACTGAAGATAGTGCACCATTATCAGTAGATATGCCTGCAAGTGTTGTTTTAGAGGTCACTCATTCTGAACCTGGAGTTAAGGGTAACACCGCCACGAATGCTACTAAACCGGCTACAGTTGAAACCGGAGCTAGAATTAACGTTCCTTTATTTATCAATGAAGGAGACAAGGTCAAAATTGATACTGAAAAGAAATCATACATCGAAAGAGTTAAAGAATAAACAAAATCATAGGCCAATCATTCGATTACCATTTTTTAAATTTGCAATCAAAATAAAGATATGAGTGTATTAGTAAATAATGATTCTCGCATCATTGTTCAAGGTTTTACGGGTACCGAAGGTACATTTCACGCTGAACAAATGATTGAATACGGAACTAATGTGGTAGGAGGAGTCACTCCAGGCAAAGGAGGGCAAACCCACCTTGATCGCCCGGTTTTTAATACGGTAAGAGAGGCTGTCGAAAAGGCAGGAGCTAATACCTCTATCATTTTTGTCCCACCAGCATTTGCAGCAGACGCCATTATGGAGTCGGCAAACGCAGGTATCAAAGTAATCATTGCAATTACAGAAGGTATTCCTGTTGCTGATATGGTTAAAGTATACGATTATATCAAGCAATACGATTGTCGATTAATTGGTCCTAACTGTCCAGGTGTAATTACTCCAGAAGAGGCTAAAGTTGGTATTATGCCTGGTTTTGTGTTCAAAAAGGGAAGAGTAGGCATTGTTTCTAAGTCAGGAACATTAACGTATGAAGCTTCAGATCAGGTTGTTCGCCAAGGATTAGGTGTTTCGACTGCTATCGGCATTGGAGGTGATCCTATTATTGGTACCACAACAAAAGAAGCACTTCAGTTACTTATTGAAGATGAAGATACAGATTGTGTTGTGATGATCGGTGAAATCGGTGGTCAGTTAGAATCTGATGCCGCTAATTGGTATAAAAGCAGTGGTAGTAAAAAGCCAGTAGTTGGATTTATTGCTGGTGAAACTGCTCCAGCTGGTAGAACCATGGGACACGCCGGTGCTATTGTTGGAGGTAGTGATGATACGGCACAAGCTAAGAAGCAAATCATGGCATCTTGCGGTATTCATGTGGTAGATTCGCCAGCGATGATTGGTGCAAAGGTAAAAGAAGTTTTAGCTTAATTCGAAAGGCATGTTATTAAACGGAAAAACGGTTTTAATCACCGGTGCTAGTAGAGGTATTGGTAGTGGAATTGCGCGAGTATTCGCTCAAAATGGAGCTAATGTAGCTTTTACTTACAGTTCAAGTGAAGCACCTGCACTAGCACTACAGGATGAACTTTCAAAGCTTGGTGTTACTGTTAAGGCATATAAAAGCGATGCTTCTAGCTTTGAGGCCTGTGAAAAATTAGCAACAGAAGTTATGTCTGATTTCGAATCCTTAGACGCCTTGATCAACAACGCTGGAATCACCAAAGACAATCTTCTAATGCGGATGTCAGAGGAAGATTTCGACAAAGTGATAGAAGTAAATCTAAAGTCTGTTTTCAATATGACGAAAGCTTTTCAAAGAGTCTTTTTGAAGCAACGAAACGGTTCAATCATTAATATCAGTTCTATTGTCGGGGTTAAGGGTAATGCGGGCCAAGCAAATTATGCAGCTTCGAAAGCAGGTATGATCGGATTCACAAAAAGTATTGCTTTAGAACTGGGATCAAGAAATATTAGAGCAAATGCTATTGCTCCAGGTTTTATTGAAACTGAAATGACTGACAAACTCGATGAATTTGTAGTTGAACAATGGCGCTCGGGTATTCCACTTAAGCGTGGAGGGACTCCAGAAGACGTAGCAAATGCATGTTTATTCTTTGCCTCGGATCTTTCTTCTTATATTACAGGCCAAGTTCTTCTGGTAGATGGAGGAATGTTAACTTAATTTAAATAGATATGGAGCGTTTACCCAAATTTTTACTTCCCGGTGTAGTAGGTTTTTTCCTACTTATCATTTTAATTTCTAAATCAGCGATAACCATCGGCCCAGGTAGAGCAGGAGTTTTATATAAAACTTTTGGTGGTGGTGTTGTAACAGACACAGCACCTATGGGAGAAGGGTTTCATATTGTAGCTCCTTGGAATCGAGTATTTGTATACGAAGTTAGACAACAAGAACTCTTCGAGAAAATGAAGGTTTTATCTTCAAATGGTCTTGAGATTCAAATCGATGCTTCAGCTTGGTACCAACCTGATTATTCACAACTAGGTAAACTGCACCAAGAAAAAAGTGATCAGTACGTGAATCGTATCTTACTCCCAGCCATAAGATCAGCAGCAAGATCGGTAGTAGGCAGGTACACACCTGAACAATTATACTCATCAAAGAGAGATGCTATTCAGGCCGAAATCTTTGAGGAAACAAAAATGATTGTTGAAGACCAATATATTCAACTTAATGAAATTCTGGTTAGAGACGTTACCCTTCCTCCAACCATTCGAGAAGCCATTGAACGCAAGTTGAAGCAAGAACAAGCAGCTCTAGAATATGAGTTCAGATTAGTTACCGCTGATAAAGAAGCACAAAGACAAATCATTGAAGCACAAGGTAAGGCAGATGCGAATCGAATTTTAAGTGCTTCATTAACCGATAAAATTCTCCAAGATAAAGGTGTTGAAGCTACACTTAAGCTTGCTGAATCGCCTAATGCGAAGGTGATAGTAATTGGTTCAGGAGACAGCGGCTTACCAATTATTCTTGGCAATAATTAGTACTAAATAAAAAACAACCTTATTTTTGCAACTGAAATGAATAAAACAACACATCGCCATCATCCTTATCACTACGCTCACGCGAGATAGGTTTGGTATGTTAATACTTTATACGATCCGTTTGAGCCTTGTGTTTAAGCGGATTTTTTATTTTAATCAATCATGGAACGACTAAAAATTGCAATTCAAAAGAGTGGAAGACTTCACGACGATTCGATCAAATTGTTAAAGGAAGCTGGGATTTCTATTAATAATGGCAAGGATCAACTAAAGGCACCGGCCACAAACTTTCCGTTAGAAGTATACTATTTACGCAATGGAGATATTCCCAAGTATCTGCAAGACGGCGTGGTAGATTTGGCAATAATTGGTGAGAATTTACTCTTTGAAAAGGGTAATAATATTGAGACTGCTGAAAGATTGAAATTTTCGAAATGTCGTGTATGCATCGCAGTACCAAAGGGGGTGGAATATAAAGGTCTTCAGGATTTAGAACATAAGAGAATCGCCACTTCATATCCTAACACTTTGCGTTCATTTCTAGATAAAAATGGAATTAAAGCAGATATACATGTTATTAATGGGAGTGTCGAGATCGCACCAAACATCGGTTTGTCCGAGGCTATATGTGATATCGTAAGTAGCGGGAGTACTCTTTTCAAGAATAATCTTAAAGAGGTGGAAACTTTATTGAAAAGCGAAGCTTTGCTTGCAGTTTCTCCTAAGCTTGAGCAATCCAATGATACTTTTCAGGAGCTCCTTTTTAGATTAAGAGGCGTATTACGAGCTAGAGAACATAAATATGTACTAATGAATGTTCCTGAAGCCAATTTACCCGAGGTCTTATCACTGCTGCCAGGAATGAAAAGCCCTACCGTTTTACCACTCGCAGAATCTGGGTGGGTTTCAGTACACACTGTAATTGAAGAAAAACGATTCTGGCCAATGATCGAACAGCTTAAAAATGCAGGAGCAGAAGGTATCTTGGTAAGTTCTATTGAAAAGATGTTCTTATAAAAATGCAAACCTATAATTACCCTAAAAAAGAACAGTGGGCAGAAATAACCAAACGTCCCACAGCCTCTTATGAGGATTTATATCCACTTATCAGTGAGGTTTTCGGCAATGTAAAGAGTACTGGTGATGAAGCTTTATTCACCTACACTGAAAACTTTGACAAGGTTAAATTAAACACCCTGACTATAAGCAATGAAGAGCTTATTGAGGCTGAAAATTTAGTAGATCCAACGCTTAAACTTGCCATACAAAAAGCAAAACAGAATATTGAGGCTTTTCATCAGGCACAAAAGACAAAACCTGTACGTGTTGAAACCATGCCTGGAGTAGTTTGTGAGCAACGAAAGATAGCTATTGAAAAGGTTGGAATTTATATTCCTGGTGGCTCTGCGCCCTTATTTTCTACGGTTCTTATGTTGGCTATTCCCGCTAAGATCGCAGGTTGTGAATCAATTACATTATGCACCCCTCCAAATAAATCAGGTAAAGTAGACCCTACCATTCTCTATACTGCATCTCTTTGCGGTGTAGATAATTTATTTAAAGTAGGTGGAGCACAAGCCATCGCTGCATTAACTAATGGTACCCAATCTATACCAGCAGTTGATAAGATTTTTGGTCCTGGGAATCAGTTTGTAACGGTAGCAAAACAATTCGCTACTCAGCAAGGAGTTGCGATAGATATGCCAGCAGGCCCCAGTGAATTACTTGTATTTGCGGATGAAACTTGTGTCCCAGAATTTGTAGCTGCAGACCTTTTAAGTCAAGCAGAACACGGACCCGATAGTCAAGTATTATTAGTAACATCAGATTCATCAAAACTTAAAAAAATAGAAGAAGAGATACAGGCTCAACTTGCAAATCTTCCAAGGAAAGAAATTGCGACTCGGGCACTGGAAAACAGTAGATTAATTCTTTTTGAGGATCGTGTAAATGCTGCTGAATTTATTAATTCTTACGCTCCAGAGCATTACATTATTGCCAGTGAAAAGCCAGATGATATGGTTTCTCTAGTGAGAAACGCTGGGTCTGTTTTTATAGGAAATTATACCCCCGAAAGTGCTGGTGATTATGCATCAGGAACGAACCATACGCTACCAACTAATGGATTTGCAAGACAGTACAGTGGAGTTAATCTAGACAGTTATACAAAAGCTATAACATTTCAAAAGGTTAGCCCTAAAGGTATGAAAGGTCTTGGACCTATCGTAGAACAAATGGCAAGTGCAGAAAAATTGAAAGCCCATGAAAATGCCGTCTCTCTTCGACTTAAGCACCTTTCGAATCTGGAGAGAGAAGATATTGAAGGTTACGATATAGATAGGAATATAAGAGAACATTTACGGGAGTCTGAGGTTTACTCGTCAGCTAGAAGTGAATTCTCAGATAGTACTGTATCCAAAATTTGGTTGGATGCGAATGAAAATCCTTTTGATGGTAAAGCAACAAGATACCCTGATCCCTATCAATTGGCTCTAAAATCTCGTATAGCAGAGCTATGGGAAATTACAGAAGACACAATCTTTATTGGGAATGGAAGCGATGAAGTATTGGACTTAATCATGCAATTAGTTGTTGAACCGAATCAGCATAATGTACTTACTTTCAAACCATCATATGGAATGTATAGTGTATTGGCAGATAAGAACAATGCGGAACTTATAAGTATACCGCTTAATGAGCAATTTGAATTAGATTGGGATTCATTTGAAAGCAATATTAGTGGAAGAACCCAATTAGTGTTCCTTTGCAATCCTAATAACCCTACAGGAGCGTTGCTTGATTCTAATAGACTTCAAAGATTTATAAAGGGAACAAATGCATTAGTAGTGGTTGATGAAGCCTACATCGATTTTGCAAGAACTGAAAGCTTAATAGCTACTGTCAACGAATATCCGAATCTTATTGTCGTACGTACTTTATCGAAGGCTTACGGGTTGGCAGGAGCAAGACTTGGTGTTGCAGTTGGCAATCCAAAAATTATTGGTTGGCTTAATCGTATTAAGCCCCCGTATAATATAAGTACTCCAAACATCGAATTGGCTCTAGAACGTCTGGCAGATTATTCGTCAATTCAAAAAGAAATTAAAACTTTAAAGGATCAGAGAGCCTTTCTAGTGGAAGAATTGAACAAGTGTAGTTGGATCACTAGGGTGTATGAGTCTCAGGCAAATTTTATATTAATTAAAGTGGATGATGCATCAAAAAGGTATCAGGATTTTTTGGATGCTGGTGTTGTTGTCAGAAATAGAAGTTCACAATATGGATGTAAAAATATGCTCCGTATCACTGTAGGTAATCCCGAGGAAAATATGCGTGTTATAAAATTATTGAATACATGAAGAAATACTTGTTTGTAGATCGGGATGGTACGATCATAAAGGAGCCAGCAGATTATCAAATCGACCACGTCGATAAGCTAGTGTTTATTCCGAATGTCATTAGCTCCTTAAAACTGGCCCATAAGGTGTTGGGATATCAACTAGTTCTAATAACTAATCAAGATGGACTAGGTACCGAATCTTTTCCTTCAGAAGATTTTTGGCCCGTTCAAAATTTGATGATCCGTACCCTTGAATCAGAAGGAATCAGCTTTGAAAAAATAGCTATAGATCCTAGTTTTCCTTCAGAGAACTCTCCGAATAGAAAGCCGAGAACCGGAATGCTTACCGATCTCATTTCTCAAGGTTTTGATCTCGAAAATAGTTTTGTCATTGGTGATCGATATACCGATGTAGAACTAGGGAAAAACTTAGGCATCAAGTCATTACTATTTAATGCGAGTCAATCAGGAACTGATGAATTGAATGAATCTCCTCAAGAACTAGACAGATACATTGCCCTTAATTGTAACGATTGGGATTCAATTACCGATTTTTTGAAGAAAATAGACCGTAAGATCTCTCATCAGCGAAAAACTAAAGAGACTAATATTGATATCACCCTTAATCTAGATGGTAGTGGCGAATCTGAAATTCATACAGGACTAGGTTTTTTCGACCATATGTTAGAACAAATTGCACGCCATGGTCAGCTTGATTTATTCCTAAAGTGTAAAGGGGATTTGCACATCGATGAACACCATACTATAGAGGACACCGGGATTGCTCTAGGAGAGGCTTTTGCTAAAGCACTCGGCAATAAATTAGGAGTAGAACGATATGGTTATTGTCTCCCTATGGATGACGCTCTAGCCCAAGCGGCTATTGATTTTGGAGGAAGAGCCTGGTTAATGTGGGATGCTAAATTTAAAAGAGAGAAAATAGGGGATATGCCCACAGAAATGTTCTTTCACTTCTTTAAATCGTTTGCCGACGGTGCCAAAGCTAATTTAAACCTTAAGGCGAGCGGTTTTAACGAACACCATAAGATCGAAGGTCTTTTTAAAGCTTTTGCAAAAGCGATTAAAATGGCCAAGAAAAGAGATACAGAGCATTTAATTCTTCCGAGTACAAAAGGTAGTTTATGAAGCAGGTAGCAATCATCGATTACGGCGCAGGAAACGTTCAGAGTGTGCAATTTGCCTTTGAACGTCTTGGAATCAAAACCGTTGTAACTTCAG
>PZPI01000124.1 GCA_003045935.1 Bacteroidota bacterium
TCATTCAACCATTAATTCAACTGAAAATCTAGGTAAATACCTTACCTTGAAGACGAATAAAAATTAAAATATACAGGCCTTATGTCACAATTCGAAACTGTAAAAGAATACGAAGACATCACCTTTAAAAGAATGGGTAATATCGCTAGAATTGCCTTTAATCGTCCAGAAGTTAGAAATGCATTCAGACCAAAAACCACTTCTGAATTGTACGATGCCTTTTATACGGTTTCTGAGGATCCAACGATCGGTGTTGTTCTACTAACGGGTGAAGGGCCTTCTCCTAAGGATGGAATTTATTCCTTTTGTAGCGGGGGAGATCAGAAGGCTAGGGGAGAACGAGGTTATGTTGGTGACAATGGTATTCATCGACTAAACATTTTAGAGGTTCAACGTTTAATCCGATTTATGCCTAAGGTTGTTATTGCAGTGGTTCCCGGATGGGCAGTTGGAGGTGGTCATAGTCTTCATGTAGTATGTGATCTAACTATTGCTAGTAAGGAACATGCAATATTTAAACAAACTGATGCGGATGTAAGTTCATTCGACGCGGGTTATGGTTCAGCCTATCTGGCAAAAATGGTCGGACAAAAGAAGGCTAGGGAAATCTTTTTCCTTGGTAGAAATTACTCTGCTGATGAAGCCTTTGAAATGGGAATGGTAAATTGTGTCGTAGAGCATTCAAAGCTAGAAGAGACGGCTTTAGAATGGGCGAATGAAATACTCGCAAAGTCTCCCACAGCAATTAAAATGCTAAAATTCGCTATGAATCTTACCGATGACGGCATGGTTGGTCAGCAGGTTTTTGCAGGCGAAGCTACTAGACTTGCATATATGACAGACGAGGCCAAAGAAGGTAGAAATGCTTTTCTAGAAAAACGCAATCCTAACTTTAATAAAGACCAATGGATTTCATAAAATTAGTTACACTTAGCCTTGTTTTTACAACATACTCTTACGGGCAACAGTTAAGCTCGTTTACAGAAGAATTATTCAACGAATATTCTAAATATGAGGTAGAGGGCTTTTCAGAAATGAAAGTGAAACCAGATTTTTTGCAGAAACAAATAGATTTGATTACCGGTAAAGCCCCGGGACTTTTCGAAATTCAGTTGTTAGGCCATTCTGTTGAGGACAGGCCTATAAGAATGGTGAGTGTTGGGAATGGAGACGTTGATGTTCTAATGTGGTCACAGATGCACGGAAATGAGTCTACAGCGACTAGATCTATCGTTGATTTACTTTCATTTATCGCAGAAAACTCAAAACAGAAGTCGGTAAATAGCCTATTACAAGATCTTCGAATCCATTTTATTCCAATGTTGAATCCCGATGGTGCAAGCCGTTGGACTCGTGAAAACGCTATCGGTATCGACCTTAATCGTGATGCACTACGCTTAATCGCGCCAGAATCACAGCTATTAAAACGAGTAAGGGACAGTCTGAGTGCAGATTATGGTTTTAATCTTCACGATCAGAGTAAATATTATAATGTCGAGCGTTTAAACAATGAAGCCAGCATTTCATTTTTAGCAACTGCTTTCGATTATGAGAAAAGTAGAAGTGCAGGGAGAGATGAGGCCATGCAATTAATCTCATATTTGTACAAGATTAATCAACATTACATTCCAAATCATACTGGTCGGTACAATGATGACTTTGAACCTCGTGCCTTTGGAGATAATATTCAAAAATGGGGAACGAAACTCATTTTAATCGAAACTGGTGGCTTCAAAAATGATCCAGAAAAGCAATTGGGGCGAAAACTTAATTTTGTTTTAATAGGATCTGCACTAGAAGCCATCCAAAAAGGACTTCACAAAGCAATTTCAGTAGAACAATACAGTCAGATTCCACGCAATGATCGAAACTTGTTTGATTTAAAGATTGAGAAAGTCCAAAAAATGGTAAATAGCTCCTATTACACCGTCGATCTTGGTTATTTTTTAGAAGAATCAAGCAACGATTCTTATAAGGGTAAAGTAATTTATCAAGTAACCTTAGAGGATCAGGGCGATTTAAGTACCTATACAGGTTATAAGAACTTCAATGCGGAAGGATTAAAGATTTTATTCCCTAAGGTTTTTAATGGGCGAGTCAAAAACAGTGCTCATGAGAAATCATTATTACAAGACGGTTTTCTATATTTTACAAAAGCTCCTTCAAGAAAGTATTTCCCTACCACAATGTTTCAATATAATGATGGGGTAGAGCAGGAGTCATCTCTTGAAAATACCTATTTATTAGTCAATAAATTAAATCAACCTAAATATCTGTTTTATAAGGGTCAAATAATTGATTTAAAGTAATTTGTGATAAAAAACATAAACTATAACTTTATATTAAATTAAAATTTTAGATAATAAATATTAAAATGAACATTACCAGGCTTTTAGCTTTTTTATCAATCTATTTAATTTGGGGTTCCACCTATTTACTAAATAAGATTGCAGTAGGTCAGTTAGAGCCTTTCATGTTGGCCGGTGTTCGATTTCTTTCAGCGTCCTTTTTAATGTTTTTAATAGTTAAAGTCTCCAGCAAGAGTTTAAAGGTGACTTTGGTTCAATTAAAGAATGCAGCAATAGCTGGTTTTCTGTTTTTAGCTATTGGTAATGGAGTGGTTGTTTGGGCTTTATCCTATGTAGATAGTGGTTTAGCCGCTCTTACAATTGCTTCTCAGCCTTTAATTGTATTGTTGTTGCTCTGGATTATTGAAAATAAACGCATCAAATTGTTTTCCTGGGTTGGTGTTTTTGTTGGACTACTAGGAATGTATTTGCTGATTAGTCAGAATCAAATTACGTCATCTCCAGAATCCTTGAAAGGAATAATAATGATCATAGGCTGCGTGATTACTTGGGGATATGCTAGCATTTTTGTTGGTAAGGCAGAATTACCAAAAAATTACTTGGTCAATTCTGCATATCAGATGTTCTTTGGAAGCCTTTGGCTAATATTAATGAGTATGATTAAGCAAGAGCATTGGATAAGTCCTGATGAATGGGAAATCAACGTAAAATGGTCTATGTTAGGATTAATTATTTTTGGAAGTATTGTAGCATTTACGTCTTTCAATTATCTCTTAAGAACGGTGAGTCCTGAAAAGGTTGCTACTTCAACATATATCAATCCGATTGTGGCTATGGTTTTAGGATATTTGGTATTGAAAGAAACGATAAGCACTCAAAGCGTGGTAGCAGCGGTAGTTTTATTAACCGGTGTTTACTTTATAAATATGAAAAGAGATCCTAGAGTGTATCTTAGAGCTCGTGCGATGAAGCGTTTAAAATAAATGTCCCATAATTTATATTATGTAAAATAGAATATGAAATCAGCTATCCCATCCGTAAACTTAAACCATTATATCAAAGGTTCTCGCAACGAACAACTATCCTTCATTGATGCTGTAGGTTCAGCATTTTCTGAGATTGGTTTCGTCGCTTTAAAGGGCCACTTTTTAGATGATATCCTTACCAAGCATCTTTATACATCAGTTAAGGATTTCTTCGCGCTTCCAGAAGCTATAAAACTTCAGTACGAGATAGAAGGAATGGCAGGACAACGCGGATACACCTCGTTCGGAAGAGAAACTGCAAAAGGAAGTAAAATCGCTGATTTAAAAGAGTTTTGGCACTTTGGGCAATATCATGACCCTGACGGTATTTACCCTCCTAATTGTAGTGTTTCAGAGTTAGATTCATTTAATAATTACGGGGAACTAGCATTTAAAGCTCTTGAAAATACAGGCCTTCACTTGCTTCGTGCAATTGCTGAACATCTTGATTTACCTGCTAATTATTTCGATCAATGGGTAATTGGAGGTAATTCAATTCTACGACCTATTCACTATCC
>PZPI01000125.1 GCA_003045935.1 Bacteroidota bacterium
GTGTTTTGTAGAGTAATTGTAGGGCTAAAAAGAGTGTATGTACTCCGATAGACTTTTAGATTTTTCAAGCCCTAACTTCTTTCTAACCCGATATCTTTTCATCTCTACACTCTTTAATCCAATATTAAGGAGCTCTGAAATCTCCTTGTTTGAAAGATTCAATCGTATGTAAACCAGTAGGCGAACTTCTTGTCTAGTTAAACCTTGATGGCGCTTGTTCAAATTCGAAATAAACTTAAAATCTAACTCATTAAAAGCAGATTCAAATTTGGTCCAATCACTGTCATCCTCTAGCTGCTTATCTATTAAAGCTGTGATTTCCTCTAGAGGTTTTTCAGATTTTGCCTTGCTAACTTGAACTTTAAGGTCTCTAAGAAGTGCATTTCTTCTGATCTCCGCCTCATATACCCCTGTTAGTTCTCGCTTTCTGAGCTCAAGCTCATTTTCAAGATATTCGTTTTTTAGTTGGCTAACCCGGTTCTCTTCGCGAAGCTGGTTGGTCTCTAAACGTCGCTCATTCTCCTCTCTAATCTTTCGCTCTCTTCTCTTATAAATAATCCTGACCAGCGCTGAAGCTACAAAAGATATGATGAGACCTGAAAATATAAGATAGAGAGTAAACTGTACCGTTTGATACCAAGGTTTGGCAATTTCAAAACGTATCGATTGAGACAGGGCTATTGTTTTTTCTCTAATGCCTAAAACCCTAGCAGAAAGCGAATAACTTCCTGGTTGCAAATTATAGTAGGTCTTAATAGTGCTTAACGAACGATCTATAATGGTGTCTTGATCTGATATCAACTGATACTCATAGGCTGGCGGGTATCTCTCACTAAAGCTAGGGTGTGTATATCTGATTCTGATCGTAGATTCTTCAGCCTTTAGTAAGCGCGACTCTTCAGGCTGAAGGCTTACAAATTCATCTTGCCGGGCCACCCCTAGGTTCAAAGGCCAAATAGGGAAAGATGTTGGCTGCTCAGCATTTAGATTTGTGTTGAGGACTAAAAACCCATCCTTTAGTCCGATCAAATATTCGTCAGTCCCAATTGCGTTAATATTCTCAAAGCCACTTACACCAAATGATGCGAGGCGGTTTTCTGGCAAAATCTCCTCGGTGGCCATATATTCTCCTGTGCCTGCCTCGCGAAGACGAACGATTTTCTGTTTTGATAAGAAGGAAACCTCATCAGGCCGATATGAATTTTGTGTAGGCCGAACAATAGGGTCTGAAATAAGGGTTGTAAGTTCTCGATGGTACCGAAGTGCTCCTTTCTCGACGCTAAAGACTCCCTCAGAACTCTTATAATAAAGTTCGCCCCCAAATAAAAACAAGCTACTTGCCGTACCCAAAGCAGGAATCTGTTTTTCAGAACGAACAACAAGGCTATTCCAGTCAAAATCAAGTAAGAAAACTCCCAGACTTTCGTGGTTAACGACAATTACATTGTCAAGGACCTCTACAAATCGTGATGGGATATTAAAGCCTTCCACTTTTTCTGCCGTAAGATTACGATTAGGTCGATAAGTATAAACACCATTATATCCGCCTAAAACATAAGAAGAAATGCCCTCAGAATCTACGTGCTCACTGGCGCTCCAATAACCCGTTTGAGCATCAATCAACGAAGCCATTGAGCCATTTATTTTAAATAGACCTTTGTCGTGAAAACAATAAAGCTGATTCCCTAAAGTCTTTAAGTTCCAGACTTGTCCCCTTGTACCTGAAATAAATTCGAATTGACTTGATTTTTTATTAAATCGATAAAGTCCTTGATTCGTTCCAATATATAAGTTGTTCAGGTAACTTATTGCCGTGTACACCACTCCTATATCCTCAAAGCCGAATCTATATTCGCTGAGATTAGAGTTAGGAACGAATGATGCAATCCCTTGGTCTAGGGCAACCCATACTCTCCCTGTGACACTTTGGAATAAGCCGAGCACTGTATTGTTGTTGAGCCCGCTACTTTTGTCTAAAACATACAACAGATTTCCTAAGGTGTCATAGACATGAAGGCCTGAAGAGATGGTCCCAACTACTAATTGTCCATTCCTTAATTGTACCAAATCATATATCTGATCAGAGATCTTTAGATCAAAAAAAGGATTCACTTCTTTGATAAGATCTCCCCTGTTAAGACGAAAAGTCTCTCCAATTTCATTGACGAGAAATTGGGCTTCGTTACGCTCATAAATTCCTACAAAGGCACCCGAAAGTTCTGGCAACTCAAAACGATAATACTCCCCTGAAGAAAAACGAATCGCCTCCTTCGAGGAGAAAAAATAAAGGTCGCCCCTGTGACTAAACGATTCTGGACGATCTGATTCGAAAGGAGTGCGCAGGGTCAATTGATTCTCTACAACTTCATAAATGGCACGCTTGGACTGAAGAAAGAGTCGTTCGTCTAGCCATGTAATGTTCCAAAACTCTTCTCCCACATCAATGTTTTGGTGCTCTAGTCCTTTTATTTCACTGTAATCTTCAAGTCCGCGAGGAGTAATCTGGTAAAACCCTATACTCATAGAGCCCCCGACGTATAATCGATCCTCAACAACCTTAATAGAGCGAACATTTTGTGCGTTCGGAACAAAAACTGATTCCCAGCGATTACCATCAAACAACAATACTCGCGATTGATTTGCGACAAATAACATTCCGTTATCAGACTGTTCTATCGCCCAATTCTGATTGTCTGCACCATATTGCTCTGGCGGATAATTCTGAACTAAGGGTGTATACTGCGCTTGGGAAAATCCATAAACCAAGAAAAATAGTATCAACACACACCTCGCTATTCGCTGTGTAATACCAATTGAAAATCCTATTTTAGAGGGTATAACCATATATTAAGATCCATAAAGATATCCTATGAAATTCAGTTTCCAAGCAATTGTAAGCAAAGGTGTTAGTATTTGTTTGCTTTTATTATCCGTATCTGCCCTTTATGCTCAAGAGGCATCAACTGCTCCACGGCTAGAAAATATTGGGCCTAGTATTATGAGCGGAAGAGTCGTTGATTTAGAAGTTAATCCTGAAGATTCGACCGAGTTTTATGTAGCCTATGCGTCAGGAGGGCTATGGCACACCACTGACAACGGAACCACATTTAATCCTATTTTCGACAACGCCCCTACTCAAAACATCGGAGATATCGCAATGCATTGGGAGTCTCGCACGCTTTATGTGGGTACAGGAGAAAACAATTCCTCTCGATCGTCTTATGCCGGTATCGGAATGTTCAAAACCACATCTAATGGAGAGAACTGGGAACATATTGGTCTCGAAGACAGTCATCATATTGGTAGAATTGTCATCAACCCTAAGGACCCCAATCATATCCTAGTAGGGGTGATCGGACACCTGTACACAACCAATAAAGAACGTGGTGTCTTTGTATCTTCTGACGGAGGAAAAACCTGGGAAAACAGCCTTTTCATCAACGAAAGCACGGGAATTATCGACTTGGCAGCTACCGAAGATTTTAGCGCTATTTACGCAGCAAGCTGGCAACGAGATCGTAAAGCGTGGAATTTTGAAGGGTCTGGCGAAGGGTCTGGCATTTATAAAAGTGAAGATCAGGGACGCTCCTGGACACTTCTTACCACAGAGGGCAGCGGATTCCCAACTGGAAGCGGTGTTGGAAGAATCGGGCTTTCGGTATTTGACAACCAAACCCTATATGCGGTTCATGACAGTCAATTCAGAAGAAAACCTTCTCAGAGAAAACCATCGAAGAACGACGAGCTAACCAAAGATCAATTCAAGTCTCTGAGCGTAAAAGAGTTCTTGGCTCTTAGTGATAAGGCGCTTAATGAGTTTTTAAAATCGAAC
>PZPI01000126.1 GCA_003045935.1 Bacteroidota bacterium
CCAAAAAGGATCAAAAAAAAAGCGATTAAAAATCGCTCTCCTTTTCGAATGCTGTTTAAAGTGACTTATAAAGCAGCGTCAATAGCCTCAGCGTAAACGTTCTTAGGAGCAACTCCTACCTGACGGTTTACGATTTCCCCACCTTTAAAAACCAATACGGTAGGAATATTTCTAACGCCGTATTTGGCTGCAAACTGTTGATGGTTGTCTACATCGACCTTACCTATAACTGCTTTGCCTTCGTATTCAGTTGCGAGTTCATCGATGATTGGTCCTACCATACGACAAGGACCGCACCATGCTGCCCAAAAGTCAACAACTACTGGCTTGTCTGAATTGAGTACTACCTCTTCAAAAGTTGCGTCTGTTATTTCTAGTGCCATAATCTTGAATTAAAATACAAATTTAGGGATTTAAAATGAGTTCAATTAGTGTAGTTGATAGGGTATTTTTTGATCGTCAAGGAAGTGAAGAAACTCTTTGGTAATTGTTACTTTTTCCTTCCGGCTTTTTAAGGTGAGCTGAAAGTCTTTGTCATGTAGTGTAATATTAACTGGTTTGTTGCCCTTGTGCTCCGTAAGTCTTTGTTTTAATAATTCTATGAATTCGTTGCTTACTTCTTCTGCCTTTAGATGAAGGTTTATTTTTTTAGATAGATTTTCCATCACATCTGGAAGTAGTCGTACTTCGTTAAATTGCAGCCTCGGTTCTCCTTTTGCACTACCATCCCCAATAGGATAGCCTTCTTTGACTATGAGACGGATATACAAGAAGTTCGGTTCCTTAAAGAAGTGTTCGAATTTTAAAAATTCCTCTGAAAAAACTCTGAATTGGTAAGACCCGCTATAATCTTCTAGGGTAAAGATTCCCCAACGCTTACCATTTTTAGAAATTCTTGCTTCTGCTGATGTTACGACACCACCTACAGTTACTTCGCGTCCGACAAAGGGGGTGAGGTCTGTATTAAGACTTGCTAATTCGTTTTTAGTAAAATGTTGTAGCGTTTTTTTGAAATCATCAAGTGGATGCCCAGTTAAATAAAGTCCAACAACCTCTTTCTCTTTTCTAAGAAGCTCCATGGTTGGCCACGGTTCGCAAGGTGGGATCTCGGGCTCGCTAATTTGAGCGACTGGATCATCTGCGAATAAGCTCACTTGGGAGGCGTTTTCGTTTTCTTTGAAACGGGTGGCTGACTTTATGATCTTCTCCAAATAGTTGATTCCGTCATTAGATTCTTGAAAGTATTGACTTCGTAGTGCTCCGAAAGAATCAAAAGCACCAGCGATAGCAAGATTCTCAAAGGTTCTTTTATTCGCAGCTCGTAAGTCTATTCGTTTAGCTAATTCGAATACTGAACTGTAGGGTCCAGATTCTTTTCTTTCATCTACAATAGTATCCACTGCGCTTTTCCCTACGCCTTTAATCGCACCCATTCCGAAACGAATTGCATTTTGTGTATTAACCCCAAATTTGTAGAAAGACTCATTGACATCAGGCCCTAGCACCTCGATTCCCATGCGTTTGGCCTCTTCCATAAATAGAGTAACCTGTTCTAACTGGTTCATGTTGTTAGATAGCACGGCGGCCATATATTCTGAAGGGTAGTGTGCCTTTAGATAGGCGGTTTGATAAGCGATGTAAGCATAGCAAGTCGAGTGACTCTTATTGAATGCATAACTCGCGAATGCCTCCCAATCTTTATAGATCTTTTCTAAAACCTCTTTAGGGTGTCCTATAGAAATCCCTCCATTGATAAACTTAGGACGTAATTCGTCGATAAGATCTTTCTTTTTCTTACCCATCGCCTTTCTGAGAACGTCGGCTTCACCTTTGGTAAAACCTCCTAGCTTCTGTGATAAAAGCATCACCTGTTCTTGATAAACCGTAATTCCATAGGTGTTTTCTAAATACTCCTTCATTTCTGGAAGGTCGTAGGTGATAGGTTCTTTACCGTGTTTTCTAGCGATAAAGCTCGGGATATATTCAAGTGGGCCTGGGCGATAAAGAGCGTTCATGGCGATCAAGTCGTCAAAGGTGCTCGGTTTTAGCTCTTTTAGATACTTCTGCATTCCACGAGATTCATATTGGAAAATTCCGATCGTTTCTCCTCTTTGAAAAAGCTCGTAGGTTTTTTCGTCTTCTAGCGAAAATTCGTCAGGATTTAGTTCAACTCCGGTTCTCGCCTTTATGATCTTTAAAGTATCCTTAATTAAAGTCAGAGTTTTTAATCCTAAGAAGTCCATCTTCAACAGACCAGCACTCTCTACCACAGAATTGTCAAATTGGGTTACCCACATCTCTGCATCTTTAGCCGTAGCTACAGGGACGAAGTCGGTAATGTCCCCAGGCGTGATAATTACACCACAGGCGTGAATTCCTGTATTTCGAACGGTTCCTTCTAACCTTTTTGCGACTTGAAGAGTGTTTCCGAGATCGTCATTACTCTGAGAAATTTGTTGTAGTTCTGCTATCTTTTGGGCTTCCTCACTGCGAAAATTCTGTTGAAGCGACTTTGAATCAAGTCCTAACACCTTTGCCAGTTTGGTCATGTCAGGCAGAAGCTTAGCGAGTCGATCTGCTTCGTTGAGTGGCAAGTCAAGTACTCTAGCGGTATCTCGAATCGATGACTTGCCGGCCATGGTGCCATAGGTTATAATCTGAGCTACTTGATTAGATCCGTATTTTCCAATGACATAATCGATGACCTTCTGCCTCCCCTCATCGTCAAAATCAATATCGATATCGGGCATAGATACTCGATCTGGATTTAGAAAACGCTCAAAAAGGAGGTCGTATTTAATAGGATCAATATTGGTAATACCTAAACAGTAGGCCACTGCCGAACCTGCCGCCGACCCTCTTCCAGGGCCCACCGAGACACTCATTTCTCTCGCTTTTCGAATAAAGTCTTCTACAATTAAGAAATATCCTGGATAGCCTGATTGCTCAATAGTGTTCAGTTCGAATCGCAAGCGCTCTTCGATTTCTAGGGTTACCTCTCCATAACGCTCTTTGGCTCCTTCGAAGGTTAGATGTTTGAGGTAAGCGTTTTCCCCTCTTTTACCTCCGTCAATCTGATCTTCTGAAGATGCAAATTCTTGCGGAATATCGAATTCAGGAAGTAAGACATCTCGATATAAGACGTAATTCTCTACTTTATGTAATATGCGAGTTGTATTTTCAATAGCGTCAGGTAGATCAGCGAAAAGTTTTTTCATCTCCTCGCTGCCTTTAAAATAGAACTCGCTGTTTGGGAGACCGTAGCGATAACCTCTTCCTCTACCGATCGGAGTCTCCTTCAGTTCTCCTTCTTTTACGCAGAGGAGTATGTCTTGTAGTTCCTGATCTTCTTTAGACCGATAAAAGTTATTATTAGTCGCAACTAAATGGACTCCATGCTTCTTGGCTAGTGCTACGATCTGAGAATTAACTCTATTTTCTTCTTCTTGATTGTGACGTTCGAGTTGTAAGTAAAAGTCATCGTCAAAATTTTCCTTAAACCATTCTAACGCTTCTTTAGCTTGTCTTTCACCTATATTCAAGGCTTTGGCGGACACTTCACCTCTAGTACCCCCCGACAATATAATTAGCCCTTCTTTATGTGCTACGAGCAATTCTTTGTCAATTCGAGGGATGTAGTAAAAACCCTCAGTATATGCCTTAGAGCTTAGTTTAGTCAAGTTGTGATATCCTGTTTTGTTTTTGGCTAGTAGCACAACGGGATATCCTAGGTCTTTTACCTCTTTATTGTGTCTGTTTTCGACCATCGCCAGCTCACAACCGACGATTCCTTTAATGG
>PZPI01000026.1 GCA_003045935.1 Bacteroidota bacterium
CTTTTCAGTGATCTGAAGAATACCATAGCTTTCTATCGATTTACGCAAATATCCAGCAATAACTAGCTGTCTGACTAATGCGTGCCAAAAAAATGATTTGTGTGCATGTCCACATCCAAAAAATGGTTTCTCATCCGTTTTATGCGAACTGATCATTGCGTTAGGTTTACCCCTAAGAATTCGAACAATCTCCTTGCTTTTAAACTTTTCTGAAGTCTTCTGAACTACATCGAGAACGAGAGTAGCTTCTTCGCCTGCTTCAAAAAGTTCTTTAGGATTACGGGCATTATCATCCATATCCGCTCCTTCTCCATTCACCTCATCAAACTCTTCTCCGAAATAATGAAGAATAAATTTTCTTCTCGAGAGCGAAGTTTCGGCATAAGCAATAACGTCTTGCAATAACGCCTGACTAACTTCTTGCTCTGCTACGGGCTTACCAGAGCTGAATTTTTCTAATTTCTCAATATCCTTAGAGGAGTAAAAAGCAATACATATACCTTCACCTCCGTCCCTACCCGCTCTTCCGGTTTCTTGATAATAACTCTCTATACTCTTCGGCATATCGTAATGAATGACCAACCTAACATCGGGTTTGTCGATACCCATTCCGAAGGCTATGGTTGCGACAACAACATCCACATCCTCCATCAAGAATTGATCTTGATAAAGCGCGCGAGTTTTTGCATCAAAGCCTGCATGATACGGAATTGCCTTGATCCCATTTAATTGCAGAATCTGTGCTAGTTCTTCAACCCTTTTGCGGCTAAGACAATAAATGATTACCGATTTATTCGGATGTTGAGCAATAAGCTTAACAATATCACTATTAACCTCGTCGGTTTTTGGTCGAACTTCGTAATATAAGTTGGGGCGATTAAAGGAAGACTTCAGTAGTAACGCGTCTTTCATTCCCAAGTTCTTCATAATATCCTCCTGAACCTTAGGAGTAGCTGTAGCGGTAAGTGCAATCAAAGGTATTCCAGGTGACAATCGATCGATAATCGCTCGAATATTTCTGTATTCTGGTCTGAAATCATGACCCCATTCTGAAATACAATGCGCCTCATCAATAGCTACAAACGAAAGTGGTATCGACTTTAATAGATCGATATTGTGCTGTTTAGTTAAAGACTCAGGAGCGACAAACAATAATTTGGTAACTCCTGATTTCAGATCATTGATAACCGCTTGAGTTTCGGTTTTGGTGAGCGAGGAGTTCAAAACGTGGGCAATTCCCGAAACAGCGGACTGACTTCTTATCGCATCCACCTGATTTTTCATTAAGGCAATCAGCGGGCTGATAACAATCGCAGTTCCTTCGCACATTAATGCCGGTAGCTGATAGCATAAGGACTTACCTCCTCCCGTTGGCATAATAACAAACGTATCTCGACCTGAAAGAAGTGCACCTATAGCCTCCTTTTGAAGTCCCTTGAATTCAGAGAATCCAAAGAATTTTCTCAGGGTTTGATATAATTCATTTTCTTTTAGAATCATCAGAGTCTACTTGTCAATCAACAATTCAGATGTATTCGGGGTATAATTTGTAATTTCGTAGTTGAATTTAACACATATTTCACAATTCACCGGCTTACCCTTGAAGAAACCTTTAAATCTTAGAGAAATCGCGCATCGCGTCTTACAAATTGAGATCGATGCTCTCGAAAATTTCCAGAATACTCTGGATCACCACTTTGAAGAGGTCATAGAGATGATCACTCATTTAAAAGGGAGAGTGGTAGTGAGTGGAGTTGGAAAAAGTGCACTTATTGCTCAGAAATGGGTGGCAAGCTTTAACTCTACAGGTACGCCAGCGCTTTTTATGCATGCCGCGGATGCGGTTCATGGAGATTTAGGGATGATTCAAAAGGGAGATTTAGTATTTATTCTCTCTAAAAGTGGAAATAGCGAAGAAATCAAAACCCTTGCCCTTCACCTAAAAAATCTAGAATTACCATTTGTTGCAGTTACTGCCAATTCAGATTCAATAATAAGTAAAAGTGCTACGCTAACTCTTCTAACACCTGTCAAAAAAGAGGCCTGTCCCCATGACTTAGCACCAACAGCAAGTACAACGCTTCAATTGGCGCTTGGAGATGCTTTAATGGTTGCAACGCTCGAAAGTAAGGGGTTTGGAGCAGAACAATTTGCTCAATACCATCCTGGAGGAAGTCTGGGTAAAAAATTAACCTTAAAGGTAAAAGATCTGATCAACCCCGAACTTCTACCTAGAGTACAACCCTTAAGTACATTGAAAGAAGTCATCGTCGAAATTTCAAAGAATTTATTAGGTTGTACGGCAGTTTGTGAGGGAGAAAAGCTGGTCGGAATGATCACAGATGGAGACTTAAGACGTATGCTGGAGAGAAGTGCTGATTTCAACACGGTAAAAGCAGCTGAACTAATGAGCCTCAACCCTAAATCTATTCATTCTGATCGATTGGCTTCAGAAGCGCTTCAACTCATGAATTCAAATGGAATCACGCAATTAATCGTTATCGATAATAACGAATATGTGGGTATCTTGCATCTTCATAATTTGATTCAAGCAGGCTTGGTATGAGTAATAGAGACGAGATGTCCTTTTTAGACCATTTAGAAGAACTACGTTGGCACTTAATTCGTTCTATTCTCGCGATTATGATCATCGCAGTTTTCGCATTTGTTTTCAAAGGATTCATCTTCGATATAATCATATTTGGGCCGAAGAATATGAATTTTCCGACCTATCACTTCTTTTGCCAGATTGCCACCTTCTTTGGAGTGACCTCTGATTTCTGCGCAGATAGTCTACCCTTCACTTTACAAAACAGAACAATGGCCGGGCAGTTCTCTGCACATATTTGGACCTCTATCTGGGCCGGTATTATCGTAGGCTTTCCATATCTCTTATGGGAACTATGGCGCTTTATAAGTCCTGGGCTTTATGAAAACGAACGAAAACACTCAAGGGGCTTTATCATTGTAGCATCCTCGCTCTTCTTCTTGGGAGTCCTTTTTGGCTATTACGTGATTGCTCCTCTTTCGATCAACTTCTTAGGAACCTACACCGTAAGTCAAGAGGTAGCGAATGAAATCGATATTTCATCGTACATCTCCACCGTCAGAGCGTCTGTAATCGCTTGCGGAATCATGTTCGAATTACCTATACTCATCTACTTCTTGACACGCATAGGATTGGTCACTCCTGAGATTTTAAAGACATATCGTAAATTTGCTATCGTTATTATCTTCATTATTTCAGCGGTGATTACTCCACCAGATGTAGCGAGTCAGGTAATCGTATCGATACCGGTTCTGATCTTATATGAGTTTAGTATCTTCATTTCAAGAGTTGTAATTCGCAAACAAAAATCTAATGGCTAATTCAATAGTTGAAGAATTCAATGCCTATCGTTCGAAAATGAACGAGCGCATCCTTAGCGATGATCAAAAATTGATCAAACGCATATTTAATTTAGACACCAACGCATTTACTGAAGGTGCTTTAGACGTCAAAACAAAAGAATTGTTAGGATTAGTCGCCTCTGCCGTGCTAAGGTGTGATGACTGTGTTCGTTATCACATTGAGGGGGCAAGTAAAGCTGGTGCAAATCCAGAAGAAATCAAAGAAACTCTAGGTATAGCTACACTCATTGGTGGAACTATTGTAATTCCTCACCTCAGAAGAGCTTATGAATATTTAGATGCCATAAACGAAAATCGTGAAGCTTAGCGCTACCAACCTTAAGAAAGTATACAACCAGCGTACGGTTGTCAAAAGTGTTTCCCTCGAAGTAAACCAAGGAGAAATCATCGGTTTATTAGGACCTAACGGGGCTGGTAAAACAACCTCTTTTTACATGATTGTAGGTCTAGTTAGACCCAATGGAGGCGCTATTTACCTAGACGACAAAGAGATTACCGATTATCCGATGTACAAGAGGGCACAAAACGGTATTGGTTATTTGGCACAAGAAGCCTCTGTATTTCGCAAATTAAGTGTCGAAGAAAACATTCTAAGTGTACTCCAGACTACCTCCCTTTCGAAGACAGCACAAAAGGAGAAGATGGAAGAACTCCTAGAGGAGTTTTCACTCACTCATATTCGAAAAAACCGAGGAGATCTTTTATCGGGAGGAGAACGTCGAAGAACAGAAATAGCTCGGGCATTAGCAACAGATCCAAAGTTTATTTTACTTGATGAACCCTTTGCTGGAGTTGATCCCGTGGCCGTAGAAGACATCCAACGCATTGTTGCTCAATTAAAGCATAAAAACATCGGGATATTAATTACCGACCACAACGTTCAAGAAACTCTCGCTATCACAGAACGTTCTTATTTAATGTTTGAAGGAAAAATATTAAAAGCCGGGGCACCCGAAGAGCTAGCTGCAGATGAAATGGTTCGAAAAGTGTACCTAGGCCAAAATTTTGAGCTTCGCAAAAAGCGATTAGCTTTTGAGGAAAAGGGAAAATAGCAGGTAAGCTCCTAACACTACAGGCATTCCTGATATACCCAAAAACACAAACCCTAAAACAGTTACTGTAACGAATGAGTAACGCTGCCAATTCTCAGAGAAAGACCATTCATTCACTTTAAAACTTAATGTTGGTATTTTACTGATCATCCAAAGACCCAAAATCACAGACAACACTACTGCGACCAAAACCTCTTGACTATGCTCTAAAGAAGTTAAAGAGGTTAAAAAATAAGAAGTACCAACAACGCTTAAAGTCATCGCTGGAGTTGGCATACCCTCGAAATACGGTTTAATCTCTGCAGCACGAAGTGTATATCGAACGAGTCGCCAAAGTGCGCAGGCAAACAAAAAACCTGAACTAATTACTAAGGGTATAAAATAATCCAAAGACTCAAATCGGAATAAAATAAAGAGTGCAGGTGCCGCACCAAAACTGATTAAATCAGCCATAGAGTCAAGTAAAGCTCCCTCTTTTGAAAAGGCGTTTAAACGTTTGGCTAGAAAACCATCAAGAAAATCAAATACGGCCGCGATTACTAATAATCCGGCGGCATAATCAAAGGCTCCTTTACTCGAATAGTAAATTGCTAACCATCCGCACAAGGCGTTCAAGAGGGTGATTAAATTAGGGATCGATTTGCGCATCAAATTTTGAATTCGTCTGTAAATGTACATTTTTATAGGCACTGCATTTTCTATATTTGAATTATGATGCGATTCCTAAAAACCCTTCTTCTGATCACCTTCGGGTCATTTCAAGTTACTATAGGCCAGTTGCAGTTATCTGAAGAGTCAAGTATAAGCTTACTTACTTGTAGTCCTGGCCCAGAGCTTCATGCCGCATTCGGACATTCGGCTATACGGGTTAAAGATCATTATCAAGGAATAGACGTGGTTTTTAATTACGGAACGTTTGATTTCGAAGCTCCTAACTTTTACCTAAAGTTTCTTAAAGGTGAACTCGATTACTTTCTATCTACCTCAAGTTTTATTCAATTTGCGAACTATTACCAATATTATGGCAGAGGAGTGATCGAACAAAAGTTGAATCTGAATTCGATCCAAAAACAAGAACTTCTCGATGCGCTAAATGAGGCATTACTTCCTAAAAATCGTTTCTATCGCTATGAATTTCTAGAAAATAATTGTGCCACTAAAATTCCCGAAATCATTAGTTCGGCAACAGGATTAGAGATTACCTACACAGATCAAATCAATGAAAAAACTACATACCGAAAATTAATCAATGAATATTTAGATCAGCACTCTTGGAATCGATTTGGCATCACTCTGATACTAGGGAGCGCGGTAGACCGCCTAATTATGAATACGCAAACGCTGTTTTTACCTGATTACTTGTATAAAAAAATGGGTAGTGCCCGACTCGGTGAAGAGTTACTAATTGAAAATGAAAAGAATCTTGTGGTACGTTATTTCAAATCTAAAAACAATAGCTTTTTCACTTCACCCCATTTTGTAGCCATCCTGTTTTTGATCTTTTCATTCTTTCGAATTTGGCCCAAAGCTTCATCTCCAATTCTCGATAAACTGGAACACTTATTATTCGGAGTCCTCAGTATAACCGGTATATTCTTAGTTTTTATGATGTTCGGAACTGAACATCTTGCTACTAAAAACAACTTCAATACCCTATGGATTAACCCATTAGCTATTTTAGGGGTTGTATGTAACAAAAGACTGATTTGGTTAGGCCTAGCTATTAGCGCTCTATTCACTGTAATTATTCAACTCACGGGGGCACAAGAAATAGGAACAACCTCTATACTATTGGCCATTGGTCTGGGAATCTTATATATTCGCAGAGCTGAACTTACTCGAAGATAGATCAGATATGCAGAATTTTTATTTACTATTAGGTGCGCTTGTTGTGGTTTATTTATTTCTTCTAATTCAAATGAAAAGACGAAATAAAAAACGCAGAGAACGTCGATTTTTAAAGGACAAGTAAAGAGATTAACCAATATTTAACAACGATTTTTTGAAAAGGAGTAGGTAGATACAATCGAACTTCTATTTTTGCAAAAAATTAAACCTAAAAATATATGTACTGGACGTTAGAACTTGCCTCCTATTTAAGTGATGCGCCTTGGCCTGCTACCAAGGACGAGCTTATCGACTATGCCATTAGAACAGGTGCACCTCTTGAGGTTGTTGAAAACCTTCAGTCAATGGAAGAAGAAGGCGAAGAAATTTACGAATCAATCGAAGAAATCTGGCCCGACTACCCTTCTGAAGAAGACTACCTTTGGAATGAGGATGAATACTAGTCATATTTGTCGAAAACACTTCAATCAAAGCCTCTACAAGAGGCTTTTTTAATTAAATTTATCGTCACTACAATAAGTACGCGAAAGAAAGAAACATGGGGATCGTAAACAAGATTTTAAAAGTATTCGTCGGAGATAAATCAGAAAAGGATGTAAAATCGTTGAGACCCTTAGTCGAAGCGGTTAAACAGGCTGAAAAGGAACTTGAAGAACTTGACTTAGACGGACTAAGAGCACAATCAGCGAATTTCAAGAAAGAGATCAAAGAGGTTACCGCTTCAATTACAGAAGAAATAAATACCCTTGAGCAGCAAATTGAAGGTACCGAGGATATCGATGCGCGTGAAGCACTTTACCACGAGATAGACACTTTAGAAAGCTCTAAAATTGATAAAGAGCAAGAGGTTCTAAACGATCTTTTACCCAAGGCATTTGCTTTGGTTAGAGAAACCGCAAAAAGATTTAAAGAAAACCAAAATCTATCCGTAACAGCCTCTGTGTTCGATCGAGAGCTTTCGACTAGAAAAGAATATGTAACTATTGAAGGTGAACAAGCTATCTGGAAGAATTCATGGGATGCTGCTGGGAAAGAAGTAGTTTGGGACATGGTGCATTACGATGTTCAGCTAATTGGAGGTATCGTTCTGCATCAAGGTAAAATTGCAGAAATGCAAACTGGAGAAGGTAAAACCTTAGTAGCCACACTTCCTGTATTCCTCAACGCTTTAACTGGCAGAGGGGTTCACTTAGTGACAGTGAACGATTATCTAGCAAAACGAGATAGTCAATGGATGGCGCCCATTTTTGAATTCCATGGATTAAGCGTTGATTGTATCGATCATCACCAACCAAACTCTGCTGAACGAAAGGCGGCTTATGCTGCAGATATTACTTATGGTACGAATAACGAATTTGGATTTGATTACCTAAGAGATAACATGGCCCATCAACCTACCGAACTCGTTCAGAGAAAGCCACATTATGCAATCGTTGATGAGGTTGATTCTGTACTTGTAGATGACGCACGAACTCCGCTGATCATCTCAGGACCAGTGCCAGAAGGAGAACGCCATGAATTTGATGCTTTAAGACCAGTTGTCGCAGATCTAGTACAACAGCAACGAGGCTATCTAACCAATTTATTAGTAGAGGCCAAAAAACTAATTCAAAGTGGTGAAACTACTTTAGGTGGATTTAAACTCTTACAAGTGCATCGAGGTCTTCCAAAGAACAAAGCACTCATCAAGTTTTTGAGTGAGGAAGGCGTTAAGCAACTTTTACAAAAAACAGAAAGTCTTTACCTACAGGATAATGGTAAAGAAATGGGTAAGGTTGACGCTGACCTTTGGTTTACTATTGAAGAAAAGACCAATCAGATCGAACTTACGGAAAAAGGAATTCAGACTTTATCTACCGGCCAAGACGAACATTTCTTTATTCTCCCTGATATCGGAAGTGAAATCGCTAAGATCGAAAGTGCTGGTTTATCTATTGAGGAAGAAGCCAATCGTAAGAAAGTTCTCTTTAATGATTTCTCAGTAAAAAGTGAGCGAATTCACACGCTAACTCAATTGCTTAAGGCGTATACCCTATTCGAAAAAGATGTAGAATATGTACTGATCGACAATAAAGTTAAGATTGTCGACGAACAAACCGGGCGTATTATGGAAGGTCGTCGCTATTCTGATGGGCTACACCAAGCGATTGAAGCCAAAGAAAAGGTAAAAATTGAGGCTCTTACACAGACCTTTGCAACCGTTACCCTTCAGAATTATTTCAGAATGTACCACAAGTTGTCCGGAATGACCGGTACTGCAGTAACTGAAGCAGGGGAATTCTGGGAAATTTACCAATTAGACGTGGTTGAAATCCCTACACATCGCCCTATTGCGAGAGAAGACCGAGATGATCTGATCTACAAGACAAAACGAGAAAAGTACAATGCAATTATCGAGGAGGTTGTAAAACTATCAGAGCAAAAAAGACCCGTACTTATTGGTACGACCTCAGTAGAAATCTCAGAATTACTTTCTAAGTTATTGAGTGTCAGAAAAATAAAGCACAATGTGTTAAACGCAAAGCTACACCAAAAGGAGGCAGATATTGTTGCCGAAGCTGGAAACCCCGGAGTGGTTACCATAGCGACAAACATGGCAGGTCGAGGAACCGACATTAAGCTCTCAGAGGAGGTAAAACAATCAGGTGGTTTAGCAATTATTGGAACAGAAAGACATGATTCTCGTCGAGTTGACAGGCAGCTTCGAGGTCGTTCAGGACGACAAGGAGATCCAGGAAGTTCACAGTTCTATGTTTCTCTAGAAGATAATTTGATGCGTTTATTTGGTTCTGAGCGAATGGCAAAAATCATGGACCGAATGGGGCTTGAAGAAGGTGAGGTTATTCAGCACAGCATGATGACTAAATCCATTGAGCGCGCTCAAAAGAAAGTGGAAGAAAATAACTTTGGAATTCGCAAACGACTTCTAGAATATGATGATGTAATGAACGCTCAGCGAGAAGTCATTTACAAGCGCAGAAAACACGCACTATTTGGCGAGCGATTAAAAGTAGATATCGCTAACATGATTTTCGATACTGCTGAATCCATTGTTGAGCAAGCGAAGAATTCTTCTGACTACAAGCAATTTAGCTATGATTGTATTCAAGTTTTCGGCATTATTGAAGCGGTCGGTGAAACAGAATTTGACAAAGGCTCAATAACCGAACTGTCACAGAAGCTTTATCAAAAAGCATTCAAGGCATATGGCGATCAGTTAGCGAGAAGTGCAAATCAAGCGTTTCCTGTCATTGAGGAAGTGTTCAAAAACCCGAATAATCAATTCAAGAGAATCGTGGTTCCATTCACCGATGGTAATCGTACCCTTCAAATCGTTACCAATTTAGAGAAGGCTTTTGAATCAAAGGGTAAATCACTGATTTCAGACTTTGAAAAGAACATTGCATTAGCACTAATTGATGAGGCTTGGAAAAACCATTTACGTAAAATGGATGAATTAAAGCAATCAGTGCAGCTAGCAGTTCATGAACAGAAAGATCCCCTTCTGATCTACAAGTTTGAAGCATTTGAGTTGTTTAGAACTATGATTGATAGTGTCAATCGAGATTTAATCAGCTTCTTATTTAAAGCAGGAATACCTACTAAAAGCCCTGAGGGAGTTAGAGATGCCTCGAAAGTGCAACAACCTAAACGAGAAAAGCTGAATCTTTCTAGAAAGGAAGTATTGAATAGTGATGAGTTAGCCGGTCAAAATCGTGCTGCCGGTGCATCTGCTACAAGGACAAGTCCAAAAGTAGAAACCGTTGTTCGTCAACAACCAAAAATTGGCAGGAACGAAAAAGTTATCATCCTGAACCCATTAAGTGGAGAAGAAAAAGAAGTGAAATTTAAACAAGCCGAACCGCTCCTGAAATCAGGACAATGGGTTCTTAAATCGTAGCCTTATCAAAGACATTGCAGTAATACGTCGTGAAATGGTGCTTAGATTTAACTATCTAGGAATTCTAACTAGCGCTGGGCTTGCGATCAATAGAGGGCTTGAATCTACCTTTGATTTATGGTTTTGGTTAATGCTCTCTTTCGCTGTCTTACTCTTTATTAATGCACGTATTTTAAAAAAACTCTAGAAATGAAACGTTTCATTCTTGTCATACTTCTAGCCCTTCAATCTTGTCAAACACAAAGCCAAACGCAACGACAAACAACTCCCGTGAGTATTCCCGACGATGCGGCAGTAGCCTATTTTGCCTCTGGATGTTTTTGGTGCGTTGAGGCAATCTATGAGAGTGTCGAAGGGGTATACGAAGTTATTTCAGGATATAGTGGAGGAACAGAGAAAAACCCAACCTATCGAGAAGTAAGTTATGGCCGCACTTCTCATGCAGAGGCCGTTGCCGTATATTATGATCCTAAGGTGAGAAATTTTGCCGATTTGGTAAGTGTTTACTACGCTTCTCATGACCCTACTAGTGTCAATCGACAAGGACCAGATAAAGGAAGTCAATATCGATCTATCGCTTTCTATCAAAACGAATTAGAAAAAATGATTATTGAGTCTTATATCGATAGTATTGCCGAATATTATAATGCCCCTATTGCAACAGAGGTTGTTCCTTTTGAAATTTTTTATCCGGCTGAAGACTATCATCAAGATTACGAGAAGAATAATCCTAACGACCCATATATTCGATCGGTTTCAATACCCCGAATCAATCGGTTCAAAAGTTTACTTCCCAAATTTCTGAAGGAGAACAATAAGCACTAACCTTATGAGTAAAACCCCCATTACCAACCAACTTCTCTCTATTGTTGTTCCATTATACAATGAACAGGACAACGTAGCCCTACTTACAGAGAAGATCCACGAAAGCTTAGAAGGTTATCACTATGAGATCATATATGTTAATGACTTTTCAACCGATGAAACGGTTCGTGTTATTAAAAAAATGGGAGATGAGACCGTTCATTTGATCGAACTAAAGAAGAATTATGGGCAAAGTTTAGCCCTCGCTGCTGGAATTGATTATGCCAAGGGAGAATACATCATCACCATGGACGGAGACTTACAAAATGACCCATCAGATATTCCAGATATGTTGCATTGGGCCATCAACGAGCACTATGACCTAGTAACAGGTATTCGTCAAAAAAGAAAAGACTCATGGTTGAAGACGATCCCTTCTAAGGTTGCAAACTTCTTGGTAAGGAAGGTGACAAGTCTTGATATCAAGGATAATGGTTGCGCATTGAAGGTTTTCTCAAAAGACATTGCAAAAAACTTGAATCTTTACGGTGAGATGCACCGATTTATTACCCTTCTAGCTTTCTTGGAAGGTGCACAAATAAAGCAAGTTCCTGTTAAGCACCATGCAAGACATGCTGGAGTTTCCAAATATGGATTAGAGCGTGTTTTTAAAGTTGTGGCAGATATGATGCTCCTACTCTTCATTCGAAAATATCTTCAGCGACCTATTCATCTTTTCGGAATTTTTGGATTTTTCCTCATTCTTATTGGGATGGGAATTAACGGATGGTTACTAGTAGAAAAATTCTATTATGGCAACGACATTGGGCAGCGTCCGTTACTAATTTTCGGATTAATGTTTATACTCGCAGGTATACAACTCTTCACTGTAGGTATCATCATGGAAATGCTGATTAGAACCTATTATGAATCTCAAAACAAACGGCCATATCGCATTGGCAGAGTAAGTATTGGGAATCAAATTCAAAGGTAATCTGTTGAAAAAGAAGGCAATAACCGCACTAAAGGTAATCGTAAGCGGTCTCCTTTTATATTTTGTGTTTAACACGATTAATACGGGAGATTTCGTTGAGTACCTCAATAGCCTTCCTCCCTTTATTTTATTTACTTCATTCACTCTCGTACTCGGTTCAAAGTACCTCGCCCACTTCAGATTATTAAATCTATTTAAGTCTATAGATGCAGAAGTGCCATCGCGATATCATTGGAAACTCTATTTACAGGGGATGTTTTACAATCTATTTCTTCCCGGTGGGATTGGAGGAGATGCTTATAAAGGCTACGCCATACAGAAACAGACCGGAAAACCGATTAAGCCAATCATCGGATGTCTCCTCGTTGACCGCGTTGGTGGTCTCTATGCGTTAGGTTTTTTTGGCCTAATGTTCTTTATACTAAACAGCTCTCAATTTATGGCCTTCATTCCCTGGCCAGTATCACAGCTGTTTACTATCGCTATTCTTATTACACTTTGGATAATCGGTTCTTTATCCGCTTATTACATTGTAAAGAAATCTACTAACTTCAACTTGAGCACTCAACTACTTACCGTTGGTTATTCTCTGGTTCTACAGGGATTACAAATAATAGCGACTTGGGTACTTCTCAAAGGTCTCAACCTATCAGATCATACACTAAGCTATCTATTACTCTTTACCCTCTCCTCTATCGTATCTGTATTACCCATAACTCTAGGAGGCATAGGTGCACGAGAGGTTACCTTCTTTTATGGAGCACAGATTTTAGATATCGAGACAAATGGTGCTGTGGCCTTATCAATATCTTTTTTCGTGGTCAACGCACTAGTTTCTCTAATTGGAATTTATTTCCATTTTAGAAAGCCTATGGTAACCAAATCACTCTCCGAACCTCAAGAGTAGAAGACCTCGTCTTAGGCACTAAAAATTTTAGAGAGAGCTTGGTAACCCTGTAATGCAGAGCTGATGCATATTCTACAGCATCAGGTCGTAATAACTTCAGCCTTTGATAGGTATCGATATCGACAAGCACATAAATCTCATGACTATCTACGAGTTCATCTATAGAACGTTCTGGCAAATGGGTTTGAAAAAAGAAATCTAAATTCCATGTGTGCTTATGCATAGCATTTACTAATTCCGCATCTTGAAGATTTAATCTTTTGCTGAAGGAGATATCCGATTGATAATCGAGCAATTTGGGATAAAAAACAGTAAAAGCGAGAAGATTAAAAACAAGAACACCGGATAAAAGCCAAGAAACCAAAGAGACTCTTCTGCGGTGGAGCATCCACGATAGTATTACTAACCCCAGAAATACGCCTAGAGCTGCATAGTCGTAAAAGGGAATGCAAATTAAAACCGAGGCGATACCATAGATCACGAAAGTAATAATAGAAAGAGGCTTTCCGATTTTTTGATCGACTAATCGTAAAACAGCGGGAGTGAAAACAAGTGTAATAAGGGGTAAAAGAACATTCAAATAGTGCGGAAGCTTAAACTGGGCTAAACTCATTAACCCTAGTAATAGTGCTAAAGCAACAGTCAAATTCTTTAAAACAAGCACCTCTGAAAATTTCGATCTAAATGTTTTATAAAGGCCTACAATTCCAACCAAGGAAAAGGGCATGAAAGCCCATAAAAAAGTGTGAAAAAAGAAAAAAGGATCATTACCTGTATTACCGTACCCTTCCCCACTCAATCGCTCGAAACTCTGCTCCCAAAATAAAAATTTAATGCCTGAACGATTAGAAACCCCTCTAACGACAAGCTCAGGATGTAGGTCGAATTGTATGAAATACGCGTAAAGCACGGGGGTAAGTGAAAATAGAAATACTAGCAGTGCACCAAGGGTAGAAACTCGAAATAGCAAACCCCACTTTTGTTTGGCATTTAAAAGGGCAAGAACCACTCCCCCAATAACTACAATAGAAATTAATCCTTTGGTAGCAAATGCAAAACCAGCAACTAAAGCACCCCACAAAAGTTGATTTAACTTCTCAACATAGATATAGCGAGCAAGATGATAAATAGCCCAGGCGACTAATCCGGTAAGAACTGCGTCTGTCCGAAGATCAAAGCCTGCTAGAATAATCGTTTGGGAAGCTATAAAAACAAGGCCACTGAAGAAAGCTGTTCTTTCATTGTATAAAAGCTTCGTCGTTTTGAATACGAAGTATGCTCCAACAAACAACAATAAAACTCCTGGAAGACGATAACTAAATGCATGAATGCCAAATAACTTCATACTAATCGCGGCAAGCCAGTAGTGTAAATGAGGTTTATCGAGGTAAGGAAGAGATCCTTTATAAAGGTGAGTAAAGTCATTCTCTATGACCATTCGACTCGCCATGACCGCAAATTGCGCCGAATCATTTTCCATTAAAGGAAGTAACATTCCCAAGAAATAAAGAATACCAAATGAAAGTAACCAGTAAATCGTTGATCTAGCCTTCAACCCCTCTTATTTAATAATATATCTGATATATAATTTCGAAAAAAGAACTCCCCAAAAGCTACCGAAAAATGCACCGGCAATTATATCTATCGGATAATGTACGCCAAGATATACTCTACTGAAGGTCATTAGAAAAGCCCATAATAACAACCAGCGAACTACGGGCATATATCTTCCCAGCACTCCTATAAAAAAGGTTGCGAAGGCAAAGCTGTTCGATGCGTGACCCGAAAAGAAACTGAATTTGCCCCCACAATAATCTAAATCCCGAATCAATGAAATCATTTCAGGATCATGACAAGGACGTAACCGCATAAAACCATTCTTAAATAAATTGGTAACCTGATCAGAAACGGTTATCAGTAGGGCAACAAAAACTAAGAGGTATAAAAAGCGTTCTCTTCCCAGTTTACGGTAAGAGATCAGAAGCATGAGCAGATAAAGGGGAATACTATTTTCCTTTCTAGTGATAAAAAACCAAAAAGGATCCCAAAAAGGGCTTCCCATCTTCTGAATCCACAAAAGGAGTCCTTTATCTAATTCTATGAAAGATTCAATCATTACTATTCGTTACGCTCAAATTCTCGATCGTAAAATTCTAAAGCTTCTTTCACAAAGTTTTCAGCCTCTTTGGGAAGTAGTTCTTCATCTTCTTCAGAGAAATCCTCAAACCATTGAATTTCATCGTTAGTTACATTAAGAATAAAACGAGGAAATTCAGTGTGAACCACAAAAACAACTTCTGGAAAATCAGAATTATCAGCAATAAGATATTTAGGTAGTGACATTGACGTTAATTTTATGGGTTACGAGATAATTAAATCGAACATACAAAAGTATCGAAGAAACCGTGAGTCCTGCTAACAAGCCCATCCAAATACCTTCGGCACCAAGATCAGTTTTTAATCCGAGATAGTAAGATATCGGAAAGCCTACCAACCAATAAGATACAAAAGTAATTACAGCAGCAACTCTCACGTCTTGCATTCCGCGAAGTGCACCAATAATTACAACTTGAATACCATCTGAAATTTGAAAGAGAGCTGACCAAAGAAGTAATATACTTGCTAGTCCCAGAACATAGGCATTGTCGAGTCCATTTTCTACATCTGAACTATCGAGATAAAGATGAGGCAAATCATTTCTAAAGATTAAAAAGAAAAGAGCAAAGCTGATTTGCAATAAGAGGGTAAGAAAAAATATAGACTGTGCTACCTCTTTCAATTTTAGATAGTCACGGCGCCCCAATTGGTTTCCGACACGAATCATGGCAGCTACGCTTAACCCCATTCCTACCATGTAGGTCATTGAAGATAGATTTAAAGCAATTTGATTAGCCGCCTGATCAAGGGTTCCTAAAATACCACTCAACCAAATCGCAGAAGTAAACAAGGTTACTTCGAAGAATACTTGTAAAGAAGAGGGTAAACCCAAGGCCAAGATTCGTTTAGAGAAGGTTACACTTACCCATCTTAAATTAAGGGCATTTAGGTAGGGATCATAGAAAGAATCAAGGCGTAAGAAGATGACCAAAAGAATCACCATAACGATTCTCGAAATAAGGGTTCCTAAACCAGCTCCTATCACTCCCATCTCTGGAAAGCCAAACTTTCCAAAAATCAATAGATAGTTGAATAACACATTAATCAAGTTTCCTATTAAAGAGGCGTACATGGGTATACGGGTTCTTGATAAACCATCACACAACTGTTTCAGTGCCTGAAAAATCATCATTGGAATTAGGGATATTGCAACAATCCATAAAAAGGGTATGGCGAAAACAAGTACCTCTTTAGGTTGTCCCATTTTATTCATCAGGGGGCTAGCAGTGATAATGATAATCGTAAGTACCACACCTACTACAGTACATATCCATAGCCCATGACGAAGCACTTTTCTTACCCCTAATATCTTTCCGTTTCCATCGGCTTCTGCTATCAATGGAGTAATCGCTGTTGATAGGCCTATTCCTAGTGACATTGCAATAAATAAGAAGCTATTTCCTAAAGAAACAGCAGCAAGTTCAGTAGGGCCTAATTGACCGACCATAATATTATCGGCAAAAGCTACAAAAGTATGGCCAAGCATTCCTAAGATTACCGGGAAGGCTAGCTTGAAATTATAAGGAACCTCCTTGAGATATTTAGATATACTCGTCATTTGCGTTTGGCTTCTTCCCAGTATACATCCATCTCTTCAAGAGTCATATCTGATAATGACTTACCTTTTTCTCGCACTCTTTCTTCCAAATATTGGAATCGATAAATGAACTTTTTATTGGTACGCTCTAGGGCGTTTTCCGGATTAATTTTTAAGAATCGAGCATAATTGATCAGGGCAAAAAGAAGGTCTCCAAATTCAGACTCCATTCGATCTTTATCCCGATTTGTCACCTCTTCTGAAAACTCCTGTAATTCTTCTCTAACCTTATCAAAAACTTGTTCTGGCTGTTCCCAATCAAAACCAATACCTGCAGCCTTTTCTTGAATTCTTTGAGCTTTCACGAGAGCGGGTAGACTTCTCGGCACTCCTTCTAGTACCGATTTTTTACCTTCTTTCAGTTTTAACTTCTCCCAGTTTCGTTTGACCTCAGCCTCATCGGCTACTGTAACATCTCCATAAATATGAGGATGTCTATCTACTAGCTTATCACTGATAGCCTCTGCGACTTTACCGATATTGAACAACCCTCTTTCATCACCAATTTTAGAATAGAAAGCGATGTGAAGAAGTAAATCTCCTAGTTCCTTTTTAACCTCCTCCATGTCGTCGTCGATAATCGCATCCGCCAACTCATAGGTCTCCTCAATAGTGAGTGTTCTAAGGGTTTGCATAGTTTGCTTTTTATCCCACGGACACTGAGCTCTAAGGTCATCCATAATTAGGAGTAGTCGCTCAATCGATTTTAGTGATTCTTGGTGCTTGTTATTCATGCTTATATTAAACTTTTATTCGTTCGCTGTTGATCGTACCAGGAAGATTTCCTGAGCTAACACTAAAGCGAAGCTGAGTATCCGATTGTATTTCAGGGAGTACGACTTCA